>JARFXS010000072.1 GCA_029194465.1 Candidatus Nitrosocosmicus sp. | reverse complement strand
TGGTTCTGACAATAATTTTTCCAAACCATCTTTAAAATTATCAGTGGGTTGTCCATCAGAAAGCAATACCAATACTGGTGGTAACCCCCTTTCAGTCATTGGAGGTATGCGTAAGATTTCAGATAGTAAAACGAAAGCCTGTCCCAAATCAGTTTCACCCTTCGCTTCTATATCAGTCCATCTGAATTCATTTACCCTTGTAGGCGCAATAATCCATTGTGCACCTGTGGAAAACTTTAATGCACTTATTAACAGATTAGCTTGGATATTATTTTCAGATTCTCTTTGCATATGAGGAATAGCCTCTTTGATAGCATAATTCAAGGCCTGGATCTTTCCATCATCTCTCATAGATCCCGAGCAATCTACAATCCAGATAAAATGTAGTTCTCTTTTTGAAATTTCACCACCTGGAAGAGTCATAAAAATCAAAAAAAATAGATGGATAATATTTATAACAATTTCACCTAATAGTATCTTAGATTTCTTATGATGAATTTTTTTTAATAAATAGATATGTGTAATCTGGTATGAAAAACGAGAAATAAATGAACGTTTAATAATAAACTTTAATTCAACACAAAATCCAAGAATGTTTTAGGAGTTAAAGAAATATTCTTGAGATTTAAGATGAAATGGCGACAACGATAAGAGTATTTATAATGCAAAATTAGAAAACCGAAGAAGATATTATCAGACTATTTCCCAATGTGTAAATAATCTTCCAATCACAATCATTCAATCTTTTGATTAAAGATAAATGATATTTTTATTCCGACCTATCTTTATAGGAGTAACTTATACTATTTTTAAAATTATTTATTGATTCTATACCTTCTTTGCCCTTCACTATCATTTTGTTAATAGTCTTGCCGGTTGCATTAACCATAGTTGGTAACTCGTTAACGACGTTCATTGCCAAATCAAGAACTTGTTTGAATGAAGTTTCAGAATCCTTTATGTTAATACGAGAGTTCCTTTCAATCGAATCCTTTATTGTTCGTGTGACATCACTTTCTGAGTGATCTGGAATATTGCTCTTAGATGTGGTTATGTCCACAGCATCAATTTTCTTATTGATTCCATCGGTACTATTTTCATTCCTATAGCTGTCGAAAATATCATGAACCATATTCTTAAAATATGGAACAAAATATTTAACCTGTTTTCAACTTAGTTAAATAATAAAGCTTTATAAAAAACACAATTAGAAACAGTAGGGTAGCCCGTTAGTACCAACATGAACAAAAGGCCCCATTTCAAATCCTCCCAAATCCACCACGTAGACGTAACAGCACGGCTGCGATGCCTTAGGGTTGCTCCCTCCCGGACCTCACCCATTTCAACAATCCACAGTCAATTTTACACCTTCATGTAAGTTGCTGCTCATAGCCATCCGATACGGCATGATTTCATCCTAGTTGAACGAGCGGGTATCCTCCCATTCACGAATTTACCTAACGGTTACTGATCCCGACATAAAGCCGATTTTCGGCAAGGGGCACGGCTAGCACCCCGATCCTACCTACCCCGACAATCAATACCTCCAATTCAAATATAATTTTATTGGATGATGTAATTCTAAAATCAAAATAATATTTTTTGGGTCGGGTCCAGTCGTGAACAATAACTAAACGAATTTTTCTAAAAAAATAGGTATATAGATCTTTCTACATCATGCCATCCATGCCTGGTGGCATTCCGCCCATTCCGCCCGGAGGCATTCCTCCTCCACCAGCAGATTTGCTTGAAGCAATTACATCATCAATCCTTAACAACATGGATGCCACTTCAGTAGCGGATTTTATGATCTGTTCTTTTACTGATAACGGCTCAAATATTTCAAGTTTAGACATGTCGGCAATTCGTGAATTACGTGCATCAATTCCAGCCCATTTTGATCCCTTATTTTGCTTAGATCGCAATTCAGCTAACGTATCAATTTGGTTCATGCCTGCATTTTCAGCAAGGGTTAAGGGAATAATTTCCAGTGCTTCAGCGAATTTTTCGGCTGCCAGTTGTTCTCTGCCAGTTAATGTATTAGTCCATTCTCTCAATTTCCCAGAAACGTGCGCCTCAGGTGATCCACCTCCAGCTACTATCAAGGGTTTCTCCAGAACATCTTTAGTCACCATAAGTGCATCATGAACAGAACGGTCTGCTTCATCAACTACTCTCTGGGATCCGCCACGGATCAAGATGGTTACAGCTTTTGGATTCTTGCATCCTTCTATGAATACCCACTTATCAGTTTCAACCTTCCTTTCTTCAACGAGATCAGCTGCTCCCAAATCCTTGCTTGTCAAGTCATCTAAATTGTTGATAACTCTTGCGCCTGTTGCTCGGGACAACTTGGTCATGTCGCTCTCTTTCACACGTCTAACAGTCAAAACATTGGCTTTTGCGAGATAGTGTTGTGCAATATCATCTAATCCTTTTTGACATATTACTACATTAGCACCAGATCCAGTTAGTTTTTCAACCATGGTCTTTAACATGGTGTTTTCTTCATCAAGGAATCGCTTCATTTGCTCTGGTGACGTAATGTTTAATTTTGCGTCGAATTCTGTCTTTTCTATTTCCAAAGCAGAATTGATTAATGCGATCTTAGCTTTTTCTACCCTTTTGGGCATCCCTCCATGAACTACCTCCTTGTCTAAAACAATTCCTTTTATCAATTTTGTATCTTTAATGGATCCGCCAGATTTCTTTTCAACCTTGATGTCATCCAAATCGACTTTTGTAGATCCATTTCGAGACTCGGATACTTGTTGAGCAGCTGTTACAACAATATTAGCGAGGTCATCTGATTCCTTTGAAACTAATTTAGTTTGCATGGATGTCTTTGCAATTTTTACTAATTGTTCCTTCTCATTATTTGTTACCTTAATTGCGATATTGTTCAAAAGTTCTATTGATTTGACAGCACATTTTCTATACCCATCTACAATAACAGTCGGGTGTACATTCTTCGTAATCAACTCCTCTGCTTTTTCAATCAAAGAACCTGCTAGAACAACTACGGAAGTGGTACCGTCCCCTACCTCATTATCTGTTGCCTTGCTTATTTCCACCATCATTTTGGCAGCAGGATGTTGAACATCAATTTCTTTTAATATAGTTGCACCATCGTTAGTGATAGTGACATCCCCTAACGAATCTACAAGCATTTTATCCATGCCTCTAGGGCCTAAACTAGTTCGTACTATTTCTGCAACTGTTTTTGCTGCGTTTATGTTATTTTTCTGTGCCTCTCTTCCTTTAGTTTCACTTGCGCCTTCTTTTAATATTAAAACTGGCATTCCGCCTGCTGATCCTGTTTGAATTGACATATTTCCATCATTCACCTTAAAATTATAGTTTACACTGCAGTCATTGGTATATTTTAAACTTACTTAAATAAAATTAATTTACTTGAAAAAAAATAAAAATAACTAGGCTAGCAACGCATCGTATTTGCCAGCTGAAATATCTTGATATATCTCATTTGCCACCTTATCTTCCACTTTTATGCCCAGGCTTAGACAGGTGCCTATAATTTCCTTTGAAGAAGATTTTATCGTTTGTGCGTATGAGACATCTAATTTCATTTTTGATATTTTGACTATGCCTTCCATTGAGATATTCCCTACAAAATTAGTACCAGCAGTTCCAGACCCTTTGGTAACTCCAGATTCCTTAAAAATTAGGGCAGCTGTTGGAGGTATACCTACTTCAACTGTAAATTGTTTAGTCTCAGCATCGACTTCCACTTTGACTGGAACTTTCATACCCGGAAAATCTTTAGTTTTTTCGTTAATAGTATTAACAACTTGTAAAATGTTAATCCCAAGTGGTCCAAGAGCAGGTCCTAAAGGTGGCCCCGCGCTAGCTTCACCTCCACTTACTAATGCATTCACAACTTTTTTTTCACTCATAAGATATTACAAACAGACTAATGTAAAAACCACTTATAATTCTATAAAGACTTTTTCAAATAATTAGCGTCAACAGTTACAGGTATTTGATATGGAGAATCAAGTAATACTACTGTGGCGTCTTGCTTTTCATAATCGACTCTCATAATTTTGGCTTTCATGGATTTGAACGGTCCCGCAATAATCTCTACTGTGTCATCGATGATTAGTTCGGTAACTACTGGTTTCTTTATGAGATAACCCTCCAGATCCTTAAAAGGAAGTTCACCTCTTATTTGTCCCCGTATATGTCGGATTCCGTGCAAGGCCTCATATGCGATATTCGAGTCTACTGCTTCAACGATTACGTAACCCTTAAAATTTTCTAAAAATAAAACCGAGTATATTCCCTCTATTTTCTTTGAGTGCAGTCTACTCTGCAGCATTGATGCTATCATGCTTTCTTGACCTCCCGCCACCCTAACAACAAAAAATTTTGAATCATCATCCTCTTCGTTTGATAAGAGAGCAGTATCCCCAGTTTGATTGTCAGGTTCTTTTGATCCCTTCACACTTACATTTTTTGATTCCTTAGCATCTGAATTATCATCTTTTGTCCTCTTTGTACTGTTATTACCAACCAACTTGGTCTTGGTTGATTTTTTTTTATGCTGACTATCATCAAGATCGGTGTCAGTGTCAATTTTATCGGATTTATTATCATTAGAATACTTGTCATCATTCAGGTCTATCAAATCCAAATCATCGTCGTCTTTGTGAAGGTTTTTTGGCATATTTATAGAATCATTAAACGTATTTGTTTTGGAATTTATAAGTTTATAACAAATTATTTTAATTATCAAATTTGACGCGGCTGAGTCAAAAATAAGAAATAAATCTAAATCAAGATCTTTGGTTCTCCTTGACAAGCAATTTTACAATCATAACCTCTTCCAAAGATATTGCCAGTTTTACCATGCTAAATTATTTAGAAAATGAGGTAGAGTTTGAGGACTCTTTTTATCTTGATAATCAAGCCAAACTCGGGATTGACAAAAATCAAGATGCAAAAAATTCTGATTCTAGAATTAGATTTCTTAAATGCAAAAAATATAACAACTTGAATTTAGTTGTAACAGATGAAGAATTAATTCACATTAAAAACATCAACAAGTTTGAATTTCCAAATAATGTATTAATTTTCCTATCTAAACACGCATCAAAGAGTAAAATACCTGCATTGACATCTCACTTTACAGGAAATTTTTCAGCAGATAAGTCACTAGGTGGGGAAGCATTCGAGATGGGTATTGCATACCCTAGTTTTCAAAAGGAATACATGAAAAATTTGTTTTCGATGAAGGACAGCTTACCCAAATACGATCTCACGATTGAATCTTCTCATCACGGACCAACATCATCCTCAAATCCAATCTTGTTTATTGAGATAGGGTCATCTGAAGAAGAATGGAACAACAAAGAAACAGCAAAGTTGGTTTGTGATTGTTTGGTACATACGATACAAAATGCAAACAAAAAAGCGAATATTGAAGAATTAGAAATTGCTATAGGATTGGGTGGAAATCATTATCCACAAAAATTTAACAGCTTAATTTTGTCTTCGAATGTTGCCTTTGCATCTATTGCCAGTAAACATAATTTGAGATTCATTAATAATGAAATGTTAAACCAGATGTGGGAAAAAAGCATTGAGAAGGTAACCAGTATTTATGTTGACAAGAAGGGTATGGGTGGTGAAAAAAATAGAATATTATCACTCCTAAGAACGCATGAATTAGAACCAAAGTACATTTGATATCATAATATTTTTCTTATTCTCGGTGAATAGGATTAAGATAGCATCAACTAAATCAAAACAAATCATTAAAAAACCTAAAAAACTGTAACCGGAGGATAGAGGATTAGTTTATGATTCCAATTTCCCATCAAATATCCTAAACTTAGATTAACTCATTCTGCAAATAATAAATCAGGAAGCAAAATGAAGAAGGACCAGACACGACCTTTTGATCAAAGCCATAAAAAAACTTCGATGGTTGTAACTTCGGTTTTAAGAAACCAAAACGAAGTATTGGTTTTACGTAGAAGTATGAAAGTTAAGACCATGCAAGAAAAATGGGCAGGGGTGAGTGGGTATCTTGAAAAAAACGAAGATTTACTCTCTAGAGCATTGATAGAGATCTATGAGGAAACACGAATTAACAAAGATGATTTAATCTTAAGAAAAATATTTAATCAATTTGGTGTCCAAATTCACAACGAATTGATAATAATCATCCAACCCTTCTGTTTTGTTTCGAACACCAGGAATGTAGTATTAGATTGGGAACATTCAGACTATTATTGGATGAATCAGAAGGAAATGGACAATTTCGAATTTGTCCCCAGATTAAAACAAATAATCTCAAGATGTTTTATTGAAATATGACAATACGGATTGACAAAATTTTAGAATTGTCGTAATTGAAAAAAATAAGATGTTAAAATCTTATTTTAGTGTGTTTTTGTTATTTTGACCAGTTCTCTAAGATGAGACAAGGAACGCATTTGAGCACCATTTACTTTTTTGTATAGAGCCCAAAATTGTTCATTCGTTATGTCCTTTCTCTCTTTTAATATCTTTAGATGTCTTCTCATCGATCGCACTTTGATAACATAAACTTCCTTTTTACCAACTCGAGCTGTCTTTTTGCCTGTTTTGGATCCTGGGCCAGTTCCAGGTTTTTTCTTAGTTGCAAGTTTTGTCCTAGTTCGGCCTCTTGAAGTGCCTCTAACTTTTGCGGTCCAAATGGACCCATTGCTTATCAAAGATCTTATGTTTTCACGTGTAATGGAGTCGGCTACGTCATCTAATTTGTCTGGTTCAAATCTTACCCTATTAACTCCAACTCCAAGAATCCGGGATGCTAGTTCTCTTTTTTTATGTATATTTACTACCATTCATATCACTACTTTTGATTTTTCTTTGGGGTTGAAGATTTGGATGATTTTTTCGTGGGGGTTGAAGATTTGGATGATTTTTTCGTGGGGGTTGAAGATTTGGATGAATCAGATTCAGATTTTTTTCCGTTAATTAGTTTAATTCCCATTGACTCTGCTTTTGAAATGATTTCTAGTCTTTTCTTGTTTCCTACAGTACCGCCTATGCGGGCTGCATCTTTAGTTTTATCCAGCAGCATTAGATCCTTAACGTTGTGAACCAAACTGTCAACATAACCAGAAGGATGTAATCCCCGGGATATTCTGGGGCCACGATAACCAATCTTTACCAATGGGGGTACTCCTGAGACTTGTTTTCTCATCTTATTGTCAACTCCCTTGGGTTTTCTCCAGGTGACAGCTAACCTTTTATATCTCCAGCTTTCTTGTCTCTTAAATTTGGGACGATGCTCTGAAATCTTTTTACGTTGTTCAAGGAGATCATTATTGATTACCATAATATCGTTTTATTCTACTTAGAATAAATAAATATGTTTCCGATTGATGTTGCACATCCTAAGGAAGTAATTGCGTTAGTTAGCCCATAAGAAATTATTTGCCAGGATATCAAGCCAAAACATAAGATAAGGAAAAGGAAAAGGATAAAAGGTTTCGTATCCACAATTGTTTAATGAGTAAATATGAATTACCCCCTCTTCCATATGGCTATGATGCATTAGAACCACACATAGATGCAAAAACTATGGAAATCCATTATACAAAACATCATCAAACATATACCAACAATCTTAACGCAGCTCTTGAAAAATGTCCTCAAGATGTACAGAATAAGGATATAACAGAAATACTAAGTGACTTAGGGAGTGTACCCAATGAGGTGAGAGCAGCAATAAACTTTAATGGTGGTGGATTTGATAATCATCGAATTTTCTGGAACAATTTGACCCCGAATGGCGGAGGGGACCCACAAGGATCTATTGCAGAGGCAATAAATAATTCATTTGGAAGTTTTTCAGCCTTTAAGGAAAAGTTTACTACAAGTACTGTAGGTATTCAAGGAAGCGGTTGGGGATGGCTAGTATTTGACCCAAATAACAGCAAAGTAGACTATAAATCCATGCCAAATCAAACAAGTCCCAGGACAGAAAACCTAGTTCCACTGTTAGGGTGTGATGTTTGGGAACATGCTTATTACCTCAAATATCAAAATAAAAGACCCGACTATGTCAACGCTTGGTGGAATCTGATAAATTGGGAAGATGTCAACAATAGGTATGACAAATCAAAATAACCTACTTTTTGTTGTAAGAAGTAGCTAATTTTCTAGTTAATAACGTCGATTTTTCCAAACCCTTCTCTAATTGTGGTGTTAACATTCATAGTATAATTATAAATAATTTCAGAATATTTGACTAAAATTGGCATAATGTCATCCAAGTTCTTACTCAGGTAAAAACCTGGACAATCGCCCGTAAGTTGAAATGATGTATGCACAGATACTAGGTTCTTTTCATTTTGACTCCATGAAAAAAAGGGATATAACCAACAAACCCCAGGCTTATTTGGATGGAGCTGACATGCTCCACATTCATTTAGGAATCTGCAAGTAATAGGGTGACCATTGTCAGCCTCATTTTCTGACTTTCTTCTCTTCAAATTAAGCATGGTCAAAGTGGTTATTATATGAGAGTTTGAATCTGAAGCGGAATCATTATCCCATGTCGCTACATATGTTTCATTTCGCAGAAAAGACGATTGTGAATCATATCCCAAATGTTTTGAAATAGTGTCAATATCTCTCGAAGTTAAGGGTAACCGTCCTTGCTTATCACAGCAGTTATGACAATCAGGCCATAGACAATCCCATAATAAAAAAAGAGACGATTTAGACAAAAAGGGGATATGATAAGTAACCTTGTTTATCCTAATAGTATAATCTTGAATGTCCGTGCGTTTTCCAAGATGCACATCTCTAACAATTGGATCTATCTTCCATTTTTTTGAGAGATCATCTAGTGCGGAAGAGACATCATCAACTTTTTCCTCTTCCCCATTGGAATACGCCATGTATGTAGAATTATAAAACCGGGTTTAAATGTGACTATGATATCAAGTCCAACAATAAAGACCGAAACACAGAGAAAATGACATTAGAGAATTACAAACACAAGGAAAGGAAAAAGGGAAAACATGCATCCTCGACTGAAAATCGTCGTTTGGTATGGGAATTTGTAATCTGGCCGCTAATATTGGAAGTTAACAGAAACTATTTTACTTTACAAGAATATCATATTAAGAGAGATTGCGTTTGTGAAAACAAAGAAATTTTGCCCTCCAAGGTTGCAGGAGGGTTTGTATCACTATTGGTTAAAGGCATCCTAGTGCGCGAAAAAAACATTTATTCAATTCATTATAAATTGATCCCGTATATGAGAAAAAAAGTTCATCTCGATTATGGAACTGTAATTAGAGAAATAAATACAAAGAAATAAACAACATAATTCTATTGCTGGTAAGTCCTTCACTAGATTAGAGATAAAATAAAATAATGGAAACAAATATCACAAAGTGTAGCTCGTGAAGCCCGGTCGAACCACAAAAAATGGTGCCGAATCTAGCGGTCAAACTCCAAGAGGACTACGGATCTCAGGCTCTGGATCTGGTAGAGAAGAAACCTGGGGACAGCAGTTCGAATCTGCTCCGGGCTACCTTTAGATGGATATAAGAAATACGCAAGATACATTACAAGGCAAGAGATTCTAGTTCAAATGTGGACCCGCCCTAATAATTTCTTCAGAAGTGGGTTCAAATTTCTTGAAATTATTTATAAACAATTTAGCTAGTCTTTTAGCAGAAAAGTCATATTGATTCTTGTCATGCCAAGTATTTCGAGGATTTAATATGGAGGTAGGAATGTCATAGCATGACGTGGGGTAATCGAGATTAAACGTTTCGTGTGTCTCATATGGAACTTCATCTAGTGCGCCTTTGAGCGTAGCAGAAACCATCTGCCTGGTATATTTTAGATCTATTCGTTTACCTATTCCATAGGGACCGCCCGACCAGCCGGTATTGATCAAATAAACTTTTGAATTATATTTGGTTATCTTCTCTCCTAGTAACTTCGCGTATTCTGCGGCTCTTAATGGCATGAAAGGGGCTCCAAAACATTGAGAAAAGGTCTCTTTTGGTTCAGTGATTCCTCGCTCAGTACCTGCTAATTTACTAGTATATCCCGACATAAAGTGATACATGGCACCTTCCTTTGATAATTTAGATATAGGAGGAAGGACCCCAAAGGCATCTGCAGTAAGAAAAATAATGACGGATGGATGACCGCAGACACTTGGAATAACAGCTCCTGGTATAAAATTCAAAGGATAGACAACACGAGTATTTTCTGTTAAACTACCATCTGAAAAATCAGGTTCCCTTGAAAAAGGATCAATGACAACATTTTCCATTACCGAACCAAACTTAATTGCATTCCAAATCTGAGGTTCTTTATCCTTGTTTAGATTAATACATTTAGCATAACAACCCCCTTCAAAATTAAATACACCATTATCAGACCAGCCATGTTCATCGTCTCCAACTAATCGTCGATTTTCATCGGCCGAAAGGGTTGTTTTTCCTGTTCCTGACAAACCAAAAAATAGGGCAGACCTATCATCCTTGCCCAAATTTGCCGAACAATGCATAGGAAATATACCCTTTTTGGGCAAAAGAAAATTCATGACTGAGAACATGGACTTTTTTATTTCACCAGCATAAGAAGTTGACCCCATCAGTACCAAATTTCGCTTGAAACTAATAATAATGAAAGTCTCAGATTTTGTTCCTTCTAACTCTGGGAAAGATGCAAAATCATTAATTGACAACAAAGTAAAATCAGGTTTGAAATGTGATAATTCTTCTTGTGATGCATTTATGAAAATTTGATTTGCGAATAGACTATGCCATGCTCTATCTGTAATAACTCTTATAGATAGCCTGGAAGAGATGTCAGCTCCAACAAATCCATCAAAAGTATAGAGTTTCTGCTCTAAATTATTATCATGGATATACTTTGTCATACGAGTAAATATTTTTTCAAAGTTTTCTTCAGAAATTGGATGATTAACTTTACCCCAATCTACCGAGTTGGCAGTAATTTCATCTTTGACAATATATTTATCCTCAGGCGAACGACCAGTAAATTTTCCGGTCTTTACCGATAACGAACCGGTAAATGATAGCTTACCCTCATCATTCAGAATAGCTGATTCAACTAATAGGGGAACTGTTAAATTTCTTTGCCCCTCATTAATTGTAAAGTCCATCTTCTAATTCTGCTTCATAATACCAATAGTTATAATCTTTGGGGTAGATTGTTATTAAAGATATGGACAATAAATTATAAAAAATTTTTTTGTTAGAAAAATTTTAATAATTTATTTTATTACATTGTTATGAAAATTAAAAAAATAATATCATCAAAATCCAATGAAATTAATTCAA
>JARFXS010000004.1 GCA_029194465.1 Candidatus Nitrosocosmicus sp. | reverse complement strand
AGATAATTATTTCGGGTAGTATCGCTTCTGTTAACTGGATGTATTTTTCATATCTATTTATCTTTGCTACTTCGATGTTACTGATAGGCATAATTGTAGCGAACAAGACTTTGAAAATTGATTGATAGAAAATTCATATTAGGTTCTCATTCATTCAGAAATCACTTCAGTTATAGCCATATTACTCTATCAATTGACCATCTATTGTGTAGGATGGCACAAAAAATAAGCAAGTTTGATGGACCAATAAAGCACTAGAGTATATAAAAAGTTGTTAGGTATTGGTGAAGACGGTGCAAAAGATCAAAACAGAATCTTTACCCACTTTGAGATGATTGATAATTGTTAAGTACCGCTAGTAAAAATTTTGTTTCCCTATTAGCATTCTGTATTACTGGGTGGTATTCACTGATCTGTTTTGTCTTCTTTCTTTTCGTCTAGTTTTTTATTAATGATGAAGTAATTAGATTTTATAAATACGGGGAAAACTATTGGGACAGATACTATTTTCCTCTTGTCTATATCCTCATCGATTTGGCTTACAGCATCGAGGGATTGATTTATTTTTGATAAAATGGTATGTAGGTTAGAAACTGCATCTGTATAAGCTTTCTCAAGCTGTTGTTTATTCTTGTCTAGTGTATCGATCTGTTCATTTAGTATATTTAGTTTTGACATCTGTTTGTTTATTTCCTGGTTAATATTTCTTAAATGTTGTAATTTTGCTATAAATTGTTGCCAGTACGTAGTTTTATTAGGTTTGTTAGGATCTATATTTTTTTCACTAGGTTTATCAGTATTTTGGTCTAATTGATCTGAGAGAAAATCATTCTTACTAAAAATCGAAACTAGGTGATTCATACTGATGATATCCGGATTTGTCACACCGTTTGAGTTGAGATGGTTTAAACTAGAAACTGCTCCTATGTGGAACTCCAGAAATTGTTTGTAGTTGGGTATCTGGTTTTCTATATCTTTTACCTGACTCTTCAATTCTTCTACTTTTTTTTCAAATCCAAGTTTATTATCATAATCCTTGTCTAAATCTATGAAAAATTTTTTCACTGAATCTCTAACGCTAAAATTGTTTGAGAAAGCAGATTCCATAATTGTATTACTCAACTGTTTGAGTTCTTTTAGCCCAATTCCAATTTTTTGAAATTCATTTAAAGTATTGATTGTTTGTCTGTTATAATTTTTCTGTTCTTCTAACCAAGCGACCTCGGTTACCAATGCATCTCTTGTCGCTTTATTAGTATCAACTTGTTTTTGGATTAAATCTATCAATTCTTAGTGAATTAACATGTCTGTATTCGGTAAGTATTTTTGTTACATCAAAATTGTATTGCTTAAAATCATCAATTGCGTTTGCAAATGGTCCAAATTCCTGTTCGATTAACAATGAATGGTTATAAAATAACTCTTTTTTATTTCATACCACTTTAAATACGAAAAGACCTTTTTTTCTATTTCGATAGTCTTATTTACTCTAGAAATGAGATCTTGTCTTTGTTTAGTCAGGTCGTCTATCTCTTTAGAAATTGAACTCTTAATGTTTTCTAGATGTTGTATTTTTTTCTCCCCTCGTTTTATATAAAATGAGAGCCTTGAAACGAATGGTAATTCCTTTCTTATGCCCTGTTCATTTTTTTTCCTCTCAACGGAGTTATTAATATCTGAACTAGTTGTATCATTGTAGTCAAAATCTTGATCGCTTTCTGTGACAAAATCGTGAAATGAATTTAATAAATCATCTATCCAGCCTATGACGGTATTCGGCGTTATATCATGCTTTTTACAATTTTTGTAAATGTGCTCTAAAAAATAGGCTATTTTGTTAGTTTCTAATCTTCTGTTTTTTGTGTTTGCATAATCGTTAGGATTGGCAGCCTTATTAGCATAAAGAGTAGATGGATTCTGCCCTGTTTTGAAATCCAAATTGTCTTTATTTGGACCCAAATCCTCAAGTTCGTCGTCTTTATTCACACCGACATCAAATTCGTCATGGATATCGAATTTTTTTAGTAGTTGAATAATCCTAAAGCCTTGAGCACACTCTTCAATTGTCATATCAGACTTTCTTACTTCAGACATGAATGCTCGAATTTCTTCTATGTTAGTTCCCGTTATTTGAGACCTCCAATCATGTATTATGTTATAGACGGTTCCCTTGGATAGCGGGATTTCTTGTACTATTTCATTCATCGAGAATGCGTGAAGATGCTTATTTATTACTCGGGATCTGAGATGAGGAGTGATTTTACCCAATAATCAAAACATTCAACCGCCATGTATAAATGTGGTCATTTTATTGGTCAAATTGGTCATTTTATCGGTCAATATTGGATAGAGATAAAATTGAGGCAAAATTATAGAAGTTATTACATTTTATCGCCTGAATCATCTAATAAAATGTGAACGAACGAAATGCAAAAAATGTTTAATTTGGAACAGCCCTGAGATACTAGAAAGCATTCAAGCTTTTTACCTTGATCCATTTTTCGAGCCCTAAAAACTGTGGCAGACAATACAAAACCCAATGAAGGTAGATTATTTACGTGTCAAATTCACAGGTCAATATCGAGAAATATATTTGCAAGATCGATATACTCATTTTCAACTTCAATATGAATTAACCTTCATATTTCCCCTTCAATCATTCTTTGGATGTTGATAGAAGGTTTATGTTAATCTAGGAGAAATAATTGATCTCATCTTCAGATATTGATCTGAGAGAGCCTATGTTGAAGCCTCTGTTACCTGATGGATCATTTATGAACAAGAATTGGTACTCATAAAAAATGAGGAAAGGACCCAAATAGTCCCGTTCCTAATCAAAAGTTTAACTTCTGATTATTCAAGGTCTTCTAGATATGTCAATATCACTCAGCAGTGCTTTGACGTTTGCTGGGTGCAGGAAGACAATTTAGATTTGGATACAAAAAGTTGGATGAATCATAGTAATGGCATCATAAATCAATATGGTCTCTTTCGGATTATCAAAGATTTGAATTTGAACGCATACAATTAAATAATCACATAATATCAGTGTAGGTTTTTCTTTAAGGAGTATCTGTGAAGATTTTAGAGGCGATGTAAGATACTTATCACAAGATCAATGATTTGATGAGAATGTATTAACATCAAATGTTTGAAATTTCACTATAAGACTTACATCTAGGACATTGCAAAACCACATCACCCTGATTGTAGGCAAGCACATTTTCTACTAAAACGAATTCGCAACTTCCACAAACCAGCGATTCAAGTTCGATTCCCTTAACCAACGCATCATTATCATGTGTTCTAAAACAGTTCGTGTTCCTTCGTCCGGTGGAGGTATAACCCGAAGTTTGACTATTTTAGTCATATCAAATTCATTTGCATTATTGGATTTAAGAGATCCTAGCATTTTCACCAACATATCCTAATCCATGGGTAAAGTTGATCGAATACATTATATACATGTTATTTAAGAATATTTCCTGATCATAAAAAAGGATATAGAAAAAGGAATTTTAAGGAATAATACTATATAATACTTAGGTTTTAGAATTTTAATGTAAATATTATGATCTATTGAAAAGTGGGGAATCAAAGGTTCAAAGACACATCAATCAACATCTGCCTTGTTAATTAGAAAAGGAGAATTAATACCACAAGGTTAAATAATTAAATAAAGACTAAATTATAATAGTTTACAAAATTCCTTGCAATCATACCATAGCATGTCAGAACAAAAGAAAAAAAGTAATCTTAGAAGTTATAAACGAGCAGAAGAAATAACATGCTCATAACTTTCCGTTCATGGAATTATCAAATTAAGGAATTATAAACAAAATTTACATTTGAATTTATGCTTTACTACTTTGTGAAGGAATATTACTAATATGTCAGATTCCTATAAAGCGACATAAATTTTACCTATCCAACTAATACAATGGGTTTTTACATATTTTAGACAAGGCGATAAAACATATGCTCGGTCTGACAACGGATACAGATATAGGAAACCGTATCCAAAATGGCAAATTTGTTGAGGAATCCACCTGAAGCATGACGGAGGAAATAAAAAATCATTTGAACAAAAATCACTGGTGATGGGAACAGATTCACGATATATTGGAGGCTATACAAAATAACTTGACTGAAGAATTAAAATTTCAAGATGTTTATGATATAGCTTTGATTAAATAGATTAGTAAAAAATAAAAATTAGATTCTAATAAATAGTAGATTAACTATCCTCAACCATCTGATAAGAAAATATCAAACACTAAATTTGAATAGAGTTATTTCATTTGGTAAAAGCAATTTTAGTTAGTTTAGTTGATTATGTGTGTTCGTAGGAGTTAGCAATTAATGTATTTTTTTCTACTTGTTAAATATAAAGAAGATTCATTTTATTATATGTTCAAGCTAGCTTTCAAGAGTCTTCTAAATTATTCATAATATACTGTACTTAGCAGGTTTCATTGCACTTGGGGAAATATCTGGTTCATTATTATTGATCGATATCAAATACTCCACCTGGTTCTTTCTTGAGAATTGGATTAATTATAGATACTACATCCAGCTACAGCACAATTAATTGATTTAGACAACATGTAGTAACCGGAACCATATATAACATATCGGCCAAGTTTCACTATTTTCAGAAACGTATATCTCCATATAATTCCATTCATGGACCAAACCATGATAGTTGAGTAATCTATTAAATTTTGTTTGTCTCTTGCCACATTTGCTATTCAACCCATATTAGATCCATTTAAGAAATTCAATTGTTCCCGAATCAACATGTTTACACTCCCTGTATCCAATTTTGCATGTTACCTATTATGTCATTGATCGCTTGCATTAATGATTCATAGAGCTTCATTAGTATACGTTCGAAGAATTGATGGATATATAATGTACTTTATCATAGAACAGTTTGATAACGCAAATCTCAAAAGAATCAAGCATTGTTTATTAATATTTGTGATTATTCGTGAAATACACTTTTTTGAGGAAATATAATAAATGACATTTCAGGATAATATTTCAAAGATATCGAAGCATGTTAAAGAATTCAAGATTCAATTACTGAGTCAGCGGATTTATAGAAGTAGATTGTTAAATAATTTGATTGATGCAAAAAAAATAAGAATATTTTGCTCTATACGTTGTCTAACTAGGAACAAAAATGTTCTCTCTTACAGTAAATTAGAAAGTTTGGAAAAATCCTGTTGAAATTATTGAAGGTGATTTAAGTAATTATGATGACTGTTTAAGAGCGTTAAAAGGTGTAGACATTGCTTACTATCTTGTCCATTCGATGAAGGATTCTTTTCTAGAGATTGAAAAGTTTTTTGAGAAGGAGAAATAACTGAGAACTTTATGCATGCAGCAGATGAAAATAATGCAAAAAGAATTATCTATCTAGGTGGGCTGACCTATGGTAAAGATGACGAATTATCTCAACACATGTTAAGCAGAAAACACGTAGGTGAAACTCTAAAAAAGTCAAAAGCACAGGTAACAATTTTTCGTGCCGCAGTAATTTTAGGTAGCAATGGGGGTTCCTTTGAGATGCTAAGATATTTGGTAGAAAAGACTGTCGGTAATGGTTCGTCTCAAATGTCGGTATTGACAAAGTGTCAACCCATATTCATAGACGATGTAATAACATATCTGTCGGAATCCACCCAAATTAAAGAAACTGAAGGAAAACTTTCGATATAGGAGGGCCAGACACACTTACCTATTTAGACATGATGAAAAACTTATGCCAAAATGCTTAACAAACCAATCAAGATATTAATCATACCATTTTGACTCCAAGATTATCATCTTATTGGGTAGATTTAGTAACACCTACTAAAAGCATCATTAGCTAGACCTTTGGTTGACAGTTTAAAACATGATGCGGTCGTAAAGGATCATAAAATAAAAAAAGAAATAGTTCCAATTGAATTAAAATCATTCAAGGAGTCTTTGGAATATTGCTTAAATGAAGAGAACAGTACTTTTGAAGAACAAACCGGCGAAATAAAGTGAAAGAACATCTATGTCAATCAATTATAAGATTCTCTTGATTTCCTTTATTCTTGCTCTTGGCAATTGAACCACTTACTATTTTCTTGATGATAGAGAATATTCTTAGAACCATTCTGGTTATCAATGGCAAGTAATTTATATGTCTTGATATTAAGTGCATTTATTTTGAAGATTTGGTGCACGGACTCGGGGCTTTAATAGCCGGCATTTTAGATGGGGAAGCTTATTTTTGCTCATTGATATTTCATCCATTATCTTTGATTTGCCGTAATAGCAGAAAAACCAGAAATGATGAGATTACTCAGAGATATTATTGGCATAATCATTGCATCCTTTACTATCGTATCTTCGCATAACATATTCAACAAGATTAGACTTAACAAATTAACCCCAATTTTTCATTTCAAATCTCATGTATCTTATTTCAAAAAATGACAAACTGCATTTCATAAATCTAGTCTAAATAAGTAACTTAACAACTTTGATGAGTTAGTAGCAGAAATATAACTTATACCGTGTTAATATTCAGGACATCGATATAAAATTATGGTATTTATACGGGGTAAAAAAGTAAAGGATTAGTCTATTATTATCTTGTAAAAAGCCAATGGATCCAATTAGAAAAAGTTTCAATCAACATACTATTAAATATTTGGGTAAAGCCTCCAATGTTACAATCAATGATATACCGTTTTGATACAGGAACAATCCAAAAAATATTAACTTCATTATTACAAATACATAAAAATAACATTAAAAATCTATAATGGTCAAAGAGCTAGAGAAGTAGATTCGTAATACTATAATGGGTGACAAAGTAAACAAAAACTTAATTGCAGAATAATAAAACAAGAAATTGGCTGGTTTTTGTGACAACTTATTAAAGCCTAAGAATGTATCAAGTATTGAAAAGTTATTCCTTTGTTTTGTCGTAACAGGTTGATACAAATTTGAGTCAAAAAGTAAAAGTAGTAATTATGATACGGGTGATTCCATTTTTTATATTACTCGAATCTTAACTTCCCTTCTAATTTACTTCGTATTCTATAGTCCTCATCAATCTCCATGGCTGCTTTGAAGTATTTGCTTCTTATTGTGTTAGATGAATTGATAAAACATCCTTGTATCTTGGGAAGACAGTGAATTCTATTCCATCTCTTGGTCTTAGCATTTCTACATTCATTTTGTATTGAGTGATTCATTCCATTCTGAAAAACTATATACTATTAGACTTAAATAAAGATAAAGCCTTCTGCAAATGCTATTTGAAGATATCTATGAGCATTTTCTACTATTTTTGTTAGTTCTGCTACTTCAACTGATGATACTGGATGCATTGGTATTGATAGACTTTTTTATTCCAGCTGTTGAAATAAACATTTCTGTTGTTTGAGGCACTACCTCACGTCCATCATAAAGTTAAGACCGTAAGCAAACAAAATTGTTACACCACCTACAATACGTAATTGATTAACACCGTGTTCTTCTTCTTCTAATGCATACCATCTATATGTGGTGCATGAACAACATGTAGTCTATGATCTACTTTTTCAAATACTTTTTTGATGTACCCTTTGGTATAAATTCATTCAATTGATATTAGTGCACCTGCTTGTTTCCTAGATATCTTTTCAACAACAGACATCAAACCATCTACTTGTGGTGTAAACATATCATCTGGTCTATGTAGATACGCAGATAATTAGGCATTGTCAAAATCACCAGTCAGTTGGTTGCTTGCTTTATCTCCATAATTGGCTTCAGCTGACTGCATGGTTTTTTGATTTATATCATATCCAAAAGTATCAAAACCATGTTCTTTAACATATTTTGCAACTGGAAGACCATTGGCCAAGTCCTATAATAACAATTACTTTCTTTCAGAGTTACTATTAACTTCATTTATGGAAAAGAAAGACATTGCAATTTATGTCACATGATGGTTTTTATAATTGCACTATCGATTTGCACCTTTTCCACTAGAGCGATTTCCCAATTGATATCCCATTACTCCGGTATCTTATAAATGATAAGGTATCCAAGTATGCTCAGTATTGGTCAATTAATTACAAAATATTCCTAATTCAAGTTGTTATTCTTTGTTTGCTTTTTTGAATCTGCCACTCTAGAGTTCATTCGGTGTTATGAAAAGTTGAAAATAACTGTCCTTAACTTTATGTGGACAGAAATTCAGAAAAGATAAATTTCACCAATATAGACAAATAGGAAATACGCTATTTATAACACTCACATAAAAGAAAAGAAATTATTGTTCTTCCGTATCCTCCTGCAATTCTTCACTAATTATCTGTCCTCGTATTTCTCCATCAGGATTCTGTTCTGTGTGTATGTTGGCGTAGGTGTTTCCATCATTAAAGGCATCTACCAGATCAGAGATCTGCATTCCTTCCAACGGACCAGAAAGATCATCTGCATTAATTGTCCTTTTCTGAAACTTCATTTTGAGGTGAATCAAACTTAAATAAGGTAACTACTACTTCACCATTTTGACTCTCACCCAAAAATGAATGTGTCCAGCTGTTACTCCAATATTGTCGGCAGTAATAGTGTATTCAACACCTTCCCCATCGTTGAAGGACTGAAATCTGCAATTCCTGCTGCTTGAGTAATTACTGGAGGAACCTCTTGATCTCCTGAAAGGACAGCACTGTATTCTACATTACTACTATTACCATCATCATCATTGTTATTGTTATTGGTGTCATTGCCTTGTGCAAAGGTCTGAGATATTAAAAAATATCTGAATTTCCGATTCCAAATAATCCCATAACTAAGGTTGCAATTATTGATTATAAAGAAATGATTTTTTCATTGTTTTAATTTGAGTATGATAATATATAACTAATTAATTACTTACTAAATTCTATTCCTTTATGTAAATGAAAACCTAAATACTTTATACTTTTTCATCTTATGAATACATTTGGAAGGTTGGACTGATCTTCAAATCGTTCTAATTTGATATATAGCTCTTCTGTTTGAGTCTATTGTTGAATTGTCTTTTTAGCCGTGCATTCTTTGGTTTTTAGCCTTAATCGATGTCCACAGCATGGACAGGAATTATCAAAATCCCCATGTCAAGAATAATTCACAGGTTCCACACCTTTTTTGACCGATAGCATACCTTGTATGAGTGGAATCACTATTAGTGGCTATATACTTTTTTGAAATTTCTCTTCTACAAGCCATTGAAAACATTGTTCTTTGACATGGTAGAAAAGAATATGGTTCAATTAATGGTTTATTTTAGATGCTAATTTGAAATAAACAAAAAAGTTTAGAATTTCAAGGGTAACAATGACTAAAGAAGTTAAATCATTTATGAGATTAGAAAGAATTTGATAAGGCATACTTTACAATTCAACTTAGTTTTTCTCTAAGAATTTTAAATACTCATTTGGGTTTTCTTCCTCATGTTAATCAAGAGATAAATAACAATATCTCCTCTATAGATCAAAGGAATATGCTAGTTGTATGTAATCTGCATTTAGTTCTGAGTTTATTGGAAAACTTTAGGTTAGCAATGTCCTAACGTCGGAACATGATTCAAAAACTACTATGATCCTAAAGACGGAATTCATATCTAAAATTCTTAGAATTGCTTTCTTTCTCCGAGAATTGTTTGTATAAATTACTTTATATAGTAATAATTTTCTAAAGGAACGCCGCAGAAAACCCAAGGATTAAAATAGTGATTTCGCTGTAGTTGAATTACTAAGAAAGGACAAGAAATATTGCAATGTTCTATTAACTAAATTATTTTTTATTAAATCTGTCCATGATCAACCCAAGTGCTTCTCTCATGGCGGTTACAGGCAGAACTTATTTAGACTAAACATTATGGCTACAGTATGAATCCAACAGTATTTCAACGTCAAATGTATGTATTGTGAAAGGACATCCATTATCTAAAGATTTCATTTCAATATTTTACTTTTTCATTTCGATTGGGTATGAGTTTTAGGAATAGGATCAAGAGGATGACGCAAATAGCAAACATGGTAACTGTCATAGCGAACGTTTTCATGATGATATAGTCAGAAGTATCAGTTGACAAGATTTAATCATTTTAACACTAATATTCCGTTTTTCTAATAAGAGATAATAATACTACTTGATGCCGGGTCATTTCAAACATGGTTAGAAGAAACAAAAACATTCATCATATCAACCTAGTAGTTTGTCGTAGAGAATAGATCAAAATAATCTTATTTTCACATGTTTTTCATTTGAAACTGGATTCAAATTAGTATTTGAATTCTATAATCCCGTACAGGTCACTGATTTGAATTCTGCCATGTCTTTATCAAAAGACACAGTCCCGGTTACGGGCTTTCTCATATGAAATCATATATGGAAGGCTGTGTGTCCAACTAAAACTAGACGATGACCGCAACACAAATTTTTATTTTATTCTGATATTAAACTTTTCCAATATGGTTATGATGGTTAAAGAAAGTTAATATTGATAACTTTTTTTCTCTTGTTAGAAAAATATAGTTTAGGAGCGTATCAATTGCCTTGTTGCTTAATTTACCTTATAATAATTGGATCCTTTTTGTTTCCTCAGTTAGTTTGTCCCTTTTGATAAGGTCATACGATCTATGATCAAGCGCAATTCCTCAAAATGAACTTTGAATTTCGAGTTTTGAAACTGCGATAGAATCAAAACTTCTTTTGCCAAACTGACCCTATAAAATGTCATAGATAGTTGGGGGGTTTGGAAGATTAGTTATCTTAAAGAGAACGTTATTAATAACAGCTAGATAGTTTTAGAATTATTATCTTTTTCTATATATTGCTCAGAAATGCCACACTTGCTATCAATCGGTCGACAATAACTCGGGTATCTTCATTTTTTTGAGATCAAGATTACAGAAGTGTTAAACTTGTCGGGTTTTGATTTCATTATGATATCAAATGTTTGGATGCATAATGCAATTCTTCCAGAGACAAAATCAGGTAGTGATTTATGGACGGTAATATTATCGGCAGATCCATCCTCCATTTTCACTATTTGGGATGTCATCCCTATTAAAATTACAATATAAAAGTGTCAGATTAACAACAAGTAAAAGCATTATCAGACAATTTTATAATATGATATATGCTTAACAAATTTATAGATAACGAAAATCAAACAAATATGAAGTAAAGTTAATCTTTTTATTTTACTAATTGGTATTTAGATCGATACCTCGATTTATCATATCATCACAATTATACGAAGATGAATTTCCTATAATAATCGTAGTTATCATGCCCATCATGTCAGGATAATCTAACATCTTTTCTAAATTGCGAGAACAATTGACTGACTGTCCTCTAAACGCGCCTTTTACTACTGCAACTGAGTTTTTCGGTTCACTATATTTTAGAAAATTTCCTCGCATCCTTAAGTTGATGGATTCGTTTTTTACTCGACGGATTATACACAACAGTAACGAAGTCGCCCACGCAACAGCCTAACTCGTTTAACGATAATTCTAAATCAAGAGGTCACCATGCTTACAACTGCAAAATCAGTCATCAATGGGGATCAATAAGTGCACTACACGAATTCAAAGACGAGACTCCAGCACACATTCAACATCAATTCCATTGCCTTTTCCATCCCTTTTCAGCGAGGATTTCATATCAAGCCAACCATTCCATATATTCCAGGATCTCCTGATGAAACTAGTGATACAATACCCCTTTTTCAGCGAAATCTATGATCTTTGATTGTGATCGATTCACTTCCTGAAAGTCATCGGATATCTGTAAACTTCTTTACCGTTAATAAGATCACTCTACCAACGATACATAGGTTTCATAAACTCCACGATGATTGCTTTTTCGATTACTTGTTTAGCGCGAAAGGTCATATGATCATGATGGCCTGGCCTAACTCCTACAACGTATAATTTTCCTGAATTCATTACAAGATATTAATCATCTGTATTCATTTATTTATTTACTTCTCTTTGCTTCAAATTAATTGCGCAAATCGTTGTTTCAGATGAGGATTCATGATATCTAAATGATATCTATGTAAAATAAAGAATTAGTCAAATTTGATGCTTTCATATTTCATGTAAAATACTAAGACCACAACCTAAGTCAAAATGCCCACAAACTGGGCTCTTTATGCAATGACCTAACTGCCTTTTCACAATCATCATCCTTTACAATGAATGCTAGATTCAGTTCAGACGACCCCTTGGGCTATCATTATAACATTGACATCTTCCTTTGGCTATGGAAGAAAAAAACTCTGCCAGCAATTCCTTTGATTCCACGCATACCTGAACCCACTACAACTATTAATGAAACATCTCTAATACGTTTAGATGTTTTATCCTTTTCCAACAATTTCAACTCCAGAGAAGTTGGTATTGCCCAAATCATCTTTTCTCAATACAATAGGAAATACTTGAAGATTCAGAGTGGACCTTGAGATATCATCATTATGTTTACTTTATTCTTTGCTGAGTATCAAAAATGTTTACGGCTGTTCCAGGTGATCCCACCATTCCACCACCACTAACGTCTATTAATGCAGTATTTCTTATTGCGATTATGGATTTAATGATATTGTGAGATGTTCTCAAATTTTGGGTTATTGTAGTTCCGGGTGAGATAAGTTAAATGTATTCCTTAATCTGAGTGGGATATTTAAATCCATTACTGGCTCCAGCAAATGGATGAATATATTTTGCCTGAACAGGACCATCTCAGCTAACTTCACTATAAGATATTTCACAAATAATTAATGCGTCTTTTTGCATGCAATCAAGGGCCGAAGCGGTTAGTAAGCCATCCACATCACTCACAGGTGGCATACCTCGTCCGCATTAATACAGGAAGATATTATCGGTGTAATCAGAACCACCTCAATCCAGAAAGTTTAATAATATATCCATGCTGGTCTGCTGCTATGTAACCAGTTATTACGGGAATTTTTCCTTCCAGAATTAAAGGAATAAGTTTAGCATTTACTCTGAACTTTGTGGTATTCATCAAAGGTCTTGCTTCACAAAATTAGAATCAGTGACGATACCAATCTCTTTTCCAGTAAGAAAATTAGAATCCAGTTGTTATTTTCATAACGCATAATCACTATTGAAACGCTAATCGTTCTCCAAAACGATAACATATGATCCAATGACCTTGAGTAATTTCAGAAATTAAGACTAGTCCTTTCCAAAAATGGCTTGGAATTCTTTTAAAATATCCAAGATTACTTTATTGGCCTCTGCTTGCAATTTCTGATCGGCTATAGTATTATTAATCAAATCAAGATGAAGACGGGTCATTTCATCTATGAATGGCTTTATCGCACTCCTTTTTCAGCATTATCAGTTCAGAAAGCATGATAATTTTATCTGTTACTCAGAGATAGCAGAGATTACACAAACAATTTCATTATCTTTTCCTTCCAAGTTTTTAAAAAAGAATGCATAATATTTACAAGAGTCTTTATTTTTGACGATGAGTCTAATACAGACCCTCCGAACTTCATTATTATTCTCATATCAACGAATTACATGGTTTATTAACCAATGGGATTAATAGAGTATTCTAAATCCAACATTTGAATAATATTTTTCACTAGTAGTTAATTAGAACATTTGAAATATGGCTATATTCTAGACTACTTAATTCTAATCTAATCTAAATCCTGTACTCGCGGTGCTAAATAAAAGTGATTCTACCAATGTTGGCGATTCTAAATTCAAGACGTATTGGCATCTTTGTAGAATATTCTATCATAGAAGCTGACACACCAACAGTGCTCACCGATTTACAATTTTCAAAAGATAATCAAGACTATAAGTTGCCTTTGATTCTTCTTTTGTTGATCTCTTTCTAATCCTTCGCTATTTGGTTCCATCATAATAAATAAACTCCCTGTATCACTTTTGCTCATAAATCTGATCCTATCAGGATAGGATTCAATTTTAACATATTCTGATACAACTCTATATCAGATAAGATCTTATCAAAAGAAGATAAAGAAAGCAGGAGTTTAGAATTAAATGATAGTTTTGGTAACGGTTGTAGATACGGTTATGCTCTCTATGAGACGCATTTTATTCTCTTTTGTAACTACCCATAGTTTTTATCCTCAAGACATCTTCATCAATAATAGATACCCTCCAATTCATCTTTCTTGTCTGTTCCCTTTATCAATTTTGAAAATTCAGAAATTCGGACCAAATTTTAACTCAGAATCGCATTTATAACTTTCAAATGCGTATTGGGTTTAAAAATATCAATTAATGCTACATGATGATGGGTCCATTCCCCTGAAGGAAATTCCTCCGAAGGCTTCAAATGTGGCTTCATCTACTAGAGTAGATATGAAAACGAATTAACAACCTTCCATTCTTCTGGAGACTTTGTTTTCGCTTCAAACATCAAATTAATCAACTAAAAGAACAATCATCTATAAATTTCATAGGATATATAAATCGTTCTAAGAAATAATTTCTCCAAGTATGACTGCATTTGGACACCTATAGAATTGAGTGGTGGCTTCATCAGCAGATCTTGTCACTGTAACATCCACCAAAGGCCATATTATTGAGACACTTGGACATTCCATATTTGTTGTTGGCAGTCCTCAATTAGGCTTTCAGAGTCCATTATTTTTATTGATCATCAGAATAGTCATATTTAGAAACAGTTTGATCACACTTGCAGTGTTAGTGATACCATTTGTTCGCCTGCACTATGTGCCCACACTTTAGACATGTTAGGACTTTTTTCCTCTGTCTATTCGTAAACGTGCGTCGCATTTCGACAAACTTCATTTACTATTTATCACCGCATTCAATTTCCCCTAGGAGCTAGAAAAGCATGCCGGCAAGATCATTTGTAAATTTATTGCTTCGACTCTACGGATTCACCTATGCCTTGTATGGTTCGTTCTTATTGGTTAGTATACTTTAACATGTATTCTTTTGATAAGAGGATGCTTTAATACAACACCTGCAAATCTATTATCAGCATTCTTTTTGTGGTTCATGTTGAATTATATAGAATAGATATATCTACGTCGTGTATTTTAAATTCTAATTCTTTGTCCTAACATGGCTGTACCCTCAGCATGCATATATAAAAGACAACTACATATTGAGGATATAAATGATACCTTCTCAGTATCTGTTAAATTGACGAAAATGAAAGTCGAATCAGTGCTTTAACTTTAGGAGGAGCACAAGAAAGGTCAATGAATGAGAAATTGTATATGTTGACCTTAAGTTTTTCCATTGAGGGATTTATTCGACAAGTATTAACGCAAAAAAATTGGGAGAAAGCGTATAATAAACATGATAATTCACTGAGACTTACTATCAAACTAGACATCAAAAATGATGGAAAAATTATTGATTCAATAAAATTATTAGTAAGAAAAACATTTTCTTCTGGACCAGAAACCCAAAATTGATCATAGGATTTGGATTATGATAGTTAAAGATGACACACCTTTTTATCCATTAGAGGAGGAGGAAGCTGAGACCTGTTGTTTGATTTTAACAAAGACATAGAAATAAAACCTGAAGCACTGAAGAAAGGCAAAAACAATATCGCCGTATTTGTGGAATTGTCATGTGGGAAGCATGAATTCATAGAGAAGAACACTTTGAAAAAAGAATCTAACATCAACAAATAGAAAAAGACTAGACATACTAAGCAGAATAATTCAATTTAAATATAACATATAATTGCCATCTATTATGGCTAAATTTGATGGTATCAAAGGACAAAGAACTCCTAGATGTTGAAGAAAGACAACGAATTGACATTAATATTCAAAGACAACAGGTTCTTATTTGTAAAAAACAGAAAACGGAAAATTGATAATAGATTCGGCAGAATGATTCGGTACCAGAATGAAAGGCTAATCAGTCTATTTTAGGCCTCATGAATCGATTTTTATAAAATTAATTTATTTCATATTTCAACTAAAATTTTCTCATCATTTAAATGAATCTTGTAGATTTTAAGATCGTCTGAATATCTCCATTGTTCATTTTGTTCAATCCAAGTTTCATCTTTTTTCCATGATTTCATGTTCTCTAGTTTTCCTGTAAAAATGTTGTATTCGTATCCGTGCATATAACAAACTACGTTATCTCCAAGAAAGCTTCCCTTGGATAGAGATGCACCCTTATGTGGACACCTATTGTTAAAAGCATATATTCGATTGTTCCTTTTTCCAATTAAAATCTCCTCTCTTTCTATCGTGATTTTCTCAAAGGAATTTTCTTTTAATTCGCTTAATTTCAAACCGGTATCAAAAATCACGAATACAATTGAAAAAATCCTCTTTATAAATTGATCAAGTTTTTGTACATTGACAAAGTAAAAAAATTAGAGGATTGGTTTTGTCATGGTTATTGATTCAGTCATTTGTTTATACAGTATCAGAAAGCGTCTTCCTTTTTCAGTCATCTTATAAATTTGAGCCCCATCATCATAAATGATCAAGTCGTTTTTCATAAGGTTAGACAAGTATTCCTTCATTTGGAGAAATGAAAGATATACCTTGTACATGATTTTAGCCTGTATCGCACCATTATCACCTACTGTTTCAAGGATCATTGCTATAATTTCTAGGCGGCTTCTATTCTTCATTTTATCTAAATTATTAAGAAATTTAAAAAATAAAAACGGAGCAATACTAAGACCAATAGATATCTTTAAGTAATTTTTTAACTTTAATGGTATTGATAATATAATATAGATGATACTAATCATTCAAACAAGCAGTTTAATATTATAAAGATGACGATTAGGAATTTAAATAGGAGAATGAATTTAAGTCAACTGGAAAAAAATTAAAAAGTCCTACATTTAACCAAATCTTTCTTCCTTTACCTTAATATTGAAGAATCTAATTTATTGGGCCTGAGAGAAAACATGCTTTGATTTTTAAGTATAGTGTCAATAAAGACTACATAAAAGATATACTCACTTTAATTTTGTAATTGCAGCACGGATATAGATTAATACAATATTTCAAAGGGGCCTAGTGTCTGCTCCATTGAAGAACCTATTACTAGTTCAATGCCACAGAGCAAAGATAAATAAAATATTTCAGTAACAAACCATGTATTGTTTAAGCGGATCGCAGATTTAAGAACAGAAGATAATGTAGGAAAGACCATCCTATTAAGAGGCTGGATCCATAGACTCCGAAAGCAGAAAGAAAAGACCTTCATAATTTTAAGAGATGATAGAGGAGACATTATTCAGGGTGTATGTCCTGCTAAATTATGTGAGGATTTGATGATCGAATCTTCCATAGAGATACAAGGAAAATTGGAAAAAGATCCCAGAGCAGTTGAAGGTGGGTACGAGGTAAAAGTGGACAAAATGGTGATTTTCAACATTGCTGATTCGGACTATCCGATAGGAGAGTACCAGAGTGACGAAATCCTACTTGATTTTAGGCATCTATCACTTAGGACAAGGAAAATGATAAATGTTGGAAAACTAAGAAATTCATTATTAAAATACTCCAGAGAATGGTTTGCTAAAGACGATTGGATGGAAGTATCTCCTCCAATACTCGTTCAGAGCTCGGTAGAGGGAGGGTCCACTCTATTTGAGGTGAAATATTTTAATGAAAAAGCATACTTGTCCCAAAGTTCTCAATTGTACCTTGAGTCAATGATTTACTGCTTAGGTCCTGTATGGACCATTAGCCCCTCTTTTAGAGCAGAAAAGTCAAGAACGATAAGACATCTAGCAGAATTCACCCATTTAGAAGCAGAGGCACCATGGATAAACATGACTGATCTCATTACCATTCAAGAGAAACTAATATTCAGCATTATAACTCAGATCAAGGAACACAATAAGAAGGAACTAGAATTTTTGAATGCTGCTGCAACAAAAAAATTAGATGAAATTTCAACTCCATTTGAAAAAATAACCTATGACAAAGCAATAGACAATTTGAGATCCATCGAATGCAGAATCCGAGATAATGAGGGGAGAGAAAGGCTAATTGAATGGGGAGACGATCTAAATCTTGAATCAGAAAGAGAACTAACAAAGGATAGATCAAATCCAATATTTGTAACAAATTACCCTTTGAGCATAAAACCCTTCTACGTTAAACAAGATCCGCTGAATGAGAAGACAGGATTAGCGGTGGACCTTTTGGCTCCTCAAGGATATGGTGAGATTTCAGGAGGTGGCATTAGAGAAGACAATCTTGAAAAATTAACCAAAAGGATAAGAGAGACAGATTTAAATCCAAATGATTATTCGTGGTATTTGGATCTTAGAAAATATGGGTCAGTACCACATGGAGGATTTGGACTAGGCTTGGAGAGACTGCTGAGATGGATTTTAGATTTTGACGACATTAAAAACGTAACATTATTTCCTAGAACAATGACAAGGATCTTGCCGTAATGACAAATTTGCGATCATAAATCCTATCTTTTTTCTCCTTGATGGAGAAAAAAGGGATGATTTATAGTCAGACTATTTTTTGACGTCGGCAATTCTCTCCATCCTTGAATTTCCCGCACTCTCAATTGAAGGTCATAGGAATCAGGTAAGTCATCATAGCTTTCTTAGCAATAAGATATGGGATATCATTCCTTCCAAATGGGCAAATGATACATAGCAGGATCTTTCTATGTAGCTTTTGTCCCAAAAATTAGCTTTGCTGTTGACATCAGTGCTCCGCTCTAACCGTAGATTCACCAATACATCTTAGAAAGTAAATCTTTGAAGATTGAAGGTCGCATATCATCTTTTTGACATTTGCTCGCCCAATCAACATGTTTTGGCATGTCATGCTAAACTAGTATCGTTACTATGTTTGCATAAAATAAAATAAAATAAAATAAAGTAAAGTAAAGTAAAGTAAAATAAAGTAAAATAAAGTAAAGTAAAGTAAAATAAAGTAAAATAAAGTAAAATAAAGAAATTTGCAGTTGGATACAGACTATTCTTACTAATTATCGATCGTATTATTTTTTTGGCCAATTGTTAATCAACAGATGAATATTTCCGGTTGTCCTTTAGTATATCAGCAATTGCTTTTTGACTTTCAGATAAATAGATTGAGTGGTCATATCCAACGTATTATGCCTGAATAAAACTAACTATGATTCCTCATTGTAATTTGGGACAAAACTACATGCCGACATTCTTGGAAAACCTTTGACAAAGTCTACTAATGCTGTTGTTATTATATATCAATATGGTAAATTGAGATATTGATAGAATCGTTTAAACGAAAAACAGGTTTTCAAATAATAGGATAAAATAATATTATATTGTGCCATTAAAGAAACAAGGATGCATCTTACGCGTGATGAGGAAAAAGGATTGTCCGGGGAATATGGTGAGGCTACCTCTACTGCTTACAGAATATTAGTAGCAATAGGAGAAGCAACAGATGCAGAAAAGCTGTACCATCAAATGGGCACATGTTTCAGGAGTTAACTATAATACAATAGGAGATAGTGGATTAGAATTTCTAAGAGAAATTAGCAAAGATGGGAAAGTGATGGTAAATACTTCACTTAATCCAATGGCTTTTGATAGAGAAAATCTACCGGAATTATCACCTGAATTCATTGAAAAACAGTTTGAAATAGCAAGTGCATATGAAAAGATAGGAGTCACACCTACCTTTTCATGTATTCCATACGAAATTTTACCTATACCACAGGAGGGGCATCGTTGGTTAGTTTTGCTGAAAGCAGTGCTGCTGTTTTGGCAAATTCTCACCTTAACATTATTACAAATAAAGAAAGCGCTTTGAGTGCACTAGCCAGCGCGCTAACCGGAAAATCCCCTTATTCTGATTTGAGGATTGATGAAAATAGATCACCTATGGTAGAAATAGTTAACGAGACGGATTTAGAAAATGAACTTGATTATGGACTATTGGGATATTTTACAGGAAAGACAATTCAAAAGAGTTGTACCGGCATTTGTAATATCTCCGAAAATACTGATATGTGGAGTCTAAAGTCACTTGCCGCGGGAATAGGAACTTCGGGTTCCTGCGGAATGTTTCAACCCAAAAAACCATCGAAATCACTAGAAAAAATAAATTATGGAAAAAGGGAGATGAATGAAACTAGAGATGAATTGGATACCTCAGAGGATGGGCAACTAATCACATTTGGGAGTCCGCAGCTTGGATTTGAAGAGATAAGTAAAATTCAAACACTGATGGATGGGAAGAAATTCACCAAACCTTGTAAGATCTTTTGTCCAAAATCAGTATTTTGCAAGGCTAAACAATATGGAATCATCGACTCATTACAGAAATCAGGAGTAGAATTTATTTCTGATGCGTGTACCTGCTTAACACCGCTTATAAATAAGAAAAATTACGATAGCATAATTACTAACAGCGTTAAGGCATCATATTATATGAAAACATCAAACAAGGTTTCAGTAGCCTTAAAGAGTCTTAAATCAATAATAAAAGGATATACGGTATAAAGTAGCTTGGAATTACTTTTATTGTAATAGAGTTGAGATTTGATCTGGAAATAAAATGTAAAAAGATAGTTGGAGGGAGAGCTAAAGGCAATTTATTGTTGTCAAGAAAACCCATAAATTTTCTTGGAATGGTTAATACCCAATCAGGAGAAATAACACGTACTAGTAACGGTTTTAAAAGACAAAATTTAAAGGGAAAAATCCTCGTTTTTCCTAATTCAATTGGTAGTAGTGTAGGAGCATATACAATTTATTCTCTAAAGAGCAACAATGTAGCGCCTAATGGCATAATTTGTACTAACAACGTGGATATTACTACTGCATCAGGTTGTGCGATTTCAAATATACCATTAGCTTTTATCGACAGCCAAAGGTATAATGATTTGGTCAATTGTATTGAAATGTCAGGTACGAACAAGGAAATGGAAATCACTTTAGATACAGAAGAAGGGAAGATTATTATCTATTAGAGAAAATCTATATAATCTATACTTTTCAACTAATGTGTCTCGGCATATGGCTTTCGATGGGCGAACGGACCATTTTAGAATGGAATGAAGATAAAAGTCCATATGCCGGGACGAGAGGTAAATACAATTCGTGTGAGAAACTAATTTGAGGTTGAATACCTATGATGATAAATACTGGTTTGGTTTAATCTGATAGATTTAAGGTCGTAGTTCAAACTGCAAAGAGCCGCCTTTATTGAATTATTATTCAGTGAAGAATATCCACGTCATCATAATGTGAATTGAATATTAATCCAAAACATTTTAGTATAAATCTTTACAAGTTATTATATTGGTCAAATTTTGTCCCGAATGTGGAGGTAGCTTGAATTTTGATACAATTACTAAGAATTTTATTTGTAGGGGTTGTGGTCTTTATGCTCCAAGAGAGAAATTCGAAGAATTGCATGAGAAAATAAATACGGTTGATCGGAAGAATAGAAGCGACGACTATCTAGATTGGTGGCAATCGTCTAAAAAAGATAAGAAGAACGATCACTAGTTCGGTAGTTTTTTTTTATTCATATCCAACATTAATACGGTTTTGCAAACGGAACAAATTTCGTCGGTCGAGATTCCACCACAATTTAGACAAGCATTTTTGATCTGCTTATCATTATCAGAATTTTTTACTATTTTAGATAGTTTGTTCATGGAATTGAAACAATTGTATTTAATGCCCGGGTGGATTTTTTCCAGATCATTGAAAAACACTCGAAAGTCGCTACGGATGCTTTCGTTCATATAAGGACATTCATCTGCCTGAAATTCAATGCCCATATGGAAGGCGTAAAATACTATTTCATTCTCATATAACTCAACAAGTGGCTTAATTTTCTTTAATCCATTTTGATAAGTTATGGGTTGAGGATACATCCAACCAATTCTCCCAACATCACCAGAAAACAAATTTATCATGAATGTTTGAAGGTGATCATCTAAATTATGTGCAGTTGCAAGAATGTCTGATTGCATTGAAAGAGCTGCAACATCTAATGCCCTTCTCCTAAATGTTCCACAAATGGAACAGGAGCTGACTTTTTTTGACGGCCTTTTTACAATTGCTTCATCCATACTCGAACCAAAAAGGTCCTTATAGCTGAAAATCTTAAAAGGCACCTGTAGTTTATTGCAAAAATCCTTAACTATGGTAAGAGATTCATCTCGGTAGCCTTCAATTCCTTCATCGATTGTGATTGCGATAATATCATTATTGTTATTTTTTGAAATTTTTTCAAGATGTAAAGAAGAACTAGACTATCTTTCCCGCCGGATACTCCTACAGCGACCCGTTGACCATGATGAATCATGGAATATTTTGAAATGGTGTGCAAAGTCTTCTTTTCAATTGAATGTATGAAACAAGATTTACAAAGAACTTCCCCAGAGTAAATCCGGTTAAACACAACTGGTCTTCTATTACATTTATTGCACGTAGGCACCAAAGCGCTAAGTACAGCATACTAACAAACAAGTTAAAAGTGTTAAAGTCAAACAATAATCATCAGTTTTCAAATTTGTAAATCTAATTATTTATGTTTACTTTAACATGGTAATAAAAGTCGTCTACGATCCTTTTATGATTCTCAGAAAATCATTGAAGGTCAATCTAGCATCAAGTTTTGCGGTGAAATATTTCAAAGTAAATGTTTAATGGTCACAATTTCTTTATCATTTAGCCCCTTACCATGATCTTGAATCAGCAGATTATTAGTCTCCACGAAGGTTGTAAAAACTTGTCTTCACTCGCGTATGTTTGTTTTAGAAAACCTTAGGATCTAATAAATTATGATATCAATACGAATTCCTGCCTGGATGACAAGTACCAGAATTACGTCTCATATTCTCGATAATCTTCAGACAAAAAATGCTAATAATTTTGGCTCAATTTATCAAAAACATAAAATATCTAAATGATATCCTACTTCAAGCTTTGTAAAGCGAAATAAATTTTCTAATATTGCAAAAATCATCAAAAAAAAAAATTAAGAAATGACCTAGTGGGTTGTAAAAAAAAGGTTTATTTATTTTGATAAAAAGACCTGATAAAAGCATTCCAGGCATTAAAGGCGTTTGTGATATATTCGGTATATGCATCTAATGTCTTGTTATATAGCTTTACATTTTCACGAGTAGTATCGATTGCATCAAAATTAAATTGATTATTGGCGGTGATTGCTTTTACAAAGTTATCCACATTTTCATTGGTTTTATTGAAGAGTTGTTGATATGTTTCATTAGGCTGTGATTGAGATACGTTCACATATTCCCTTATCAAATCTTTTTGATGTGTAATTGTCTTAGTAATAGCGTCTTTTGAAGATTGAATCACTTCAAGTTGAAAATCAGAAACAGACTGTAGAAATCGTGGTTGAATTTTAACATATTCATCAAATGATTTTATCATGTTATTTTGCAAAGTATCAAGGGTTTTTTCTGCTGATTGTTCTGAGAGGTTGATATAAGAATTTACTTTTTTTTCTACGTTGGTAGAGATATTTGAATTTGTTGTATTAACTTCTTTACTCATAAGATATAAATACAAAAGGTGACTTATAAACTTTACCAGAATTACCCATTTAATTCCAATAAAAACCGTTGAATGGTCTAAGCAAAAAAAATTAGACTTTGGTTCCGCAAGCTCCACAGAACTTTTGTCCGTCGCCTATTTGGTTACCACAGTGAGTGCAGAATTTGCCACTGACAGAAGTACCATCAGCTGCAACAGCCACATGTTTCTTCTTACTAGTCATTCCACCTGCAGCAAAGAATGCAGCAGCAACTCCACCAATAACTACAGTTATTACAATTATCATCAACACTGTACTATCCAAATTAGTTCCAAACATTGCAGTACCAGAACCATATGCACCTTGTTGTTGAGCATTACTAATTTTCTCTTTAGCCAAGGTAAGTTGTTCTTCCAAAGTTGCAGCACCGGGTTGACCGCTATATTGAGCATATGCAATATTTAATACTGGTAATAATAGTATAGAACCAATTACCAATGAAAAAGCCGCTACCATTGAGTATGCCTTGTTCATATTAAAAATTACTCAGATAGGAATTATATAACTTTTATGTTAAAGAATAATGATAACATTTAAGATATGTAAATTTTCATATTAAGACAGAGAAAAATGGCGCGAACTCATGCCCACACACATGGAAAATCACATTCTATTAGACCAACTTCTAAAAATGCACCCTCTTGGACCATTGATAGTCAAGAGATTATTAAACAAATTGTAGAGTTTGGAAAGGATGGTATGACCGCGAGTGAAATAGGATTAAGGTTAAGAGACGAATTTGCCGTCCCATTAGTTAAACCAATTATTGGTAAAACCATTACTCAAATCATGCAGGAAAATGATATTCAGAGAGCAATGCCTGAAGATCTAGAAAGGCTGGTACGCAAGGCTTTGGGATTACAAAAACACTTGAATGTCCACAATAGTGATAAGAGAAATGTCAGGTCATTGGAGTTGATAGAATCTAAAATACATAGATTATCCAGATATTATAAAAAAACAGGCAAAGTAACTAAATCTTGGAAATATGCATCAGTAATCGCTAAACTAGAGTAGAGAATGCGATATTCTGATCGTGATCATATATTAAATACAGCAAGTCAAAAATTATTAAATCAAATAGAACACCGTAAAGATATTTTTATTCTTTCTAATTCAACCGTAGATGGCCTAGTAGGAAGTGCCATCTTACTAAGTTCCATTCATAATTCGAACGGAAATACGACAATCAGATGTTTTAATTCATCAAAATTTGAAGAAATTAAAAAAGAATTGATGAAGGTGGTCGATGAGAAACATGATTTTTATATTTTTGTAGATTTTGATTCAAACCTCTTTGATCTTATAGCCAACTCCATCCAAGAAAGCTATTACTTATTTGTTAATTCAGATTCATGCAATTTGGATCAAATTATAGAAAAAGATAAAACTGTAACCTTTGTGAATTCGTTGGTATGGCAGAGAGATAATGACAAAGAAACAAAACATACTTCGTCCAGTTTGACATATCTAATAGCCAAAAACTTTGATAGAAAGATAATTAATAGTTCTTTTTTACCTATCGTAGCTGCATTTTCAAAGAACATTGATTTTAACAATAATGATGAGACTGAACTCAAAGAAATCTTACAATCTGCACTGGACATCCACTTAATCGAGAGAAAGAAGGGACTTAACTTTGGAGCAGGTGAAACTACACCAGTTGTAGACGCCATGGGAAATAATACAGCCCATTTTATCAAAGGGATTACATGGAATAAGGAAAATTCAATTAAGATATTAGAAAAGGCTGGCATTCAAATTAAGGATAATCAAAGGATTAGAACATGGAAAGAGCTAGATGATGAAGACTTCAACAAAATATTCAATGCCGTTGAAAAGTACATAGAAGAAGATGGTCATCACAAAAACAAAAGCGATGACAATATCAAAGAGATGAAAAAAAGAAATCGAGACTTGTTGTTTGGGTATAACTACACCTTGACAAACGAAGAACCAGGTAGTATCTTAAAAAATATTAGGTCATTTTCTAAAGCTCTAGACTTGTGTGTAAGAAATCATACTTTTGGACTTGGATTATCCATTTGCCTCGGTGACAGAGACGACGCAATGAAACAGATAACGAATCAATCTATAGATCATGACAATCTCATAAAAAATGTAAGTAATAAGATATTTGATGAAAAGTGGAGATTCTTCGATGACAAGGAAACCATTTACATTAATGCGGAGGGAATTTTGGATGAAAAAAATATTGATCTATTCACTTCAATCCTCGAAAAATCCGTTTCATTTGCAGATAGATTGATTTGTCTTAGAATCCTGTCAACGGAGAGTGATGAAGAATACAAATATACTTTAATAAAACCCAAGCTAGCAAAGGTGAACTTTGTTAAAATAAAGGAAAAGTTTTATGATCTTGCCGAAATCGATGGCGGTTTGAATAGTAATAATATTAGAGCCAGTTCAACAACTAGTGTTATAGTAGACATTGCTGACAAGATAGAGATCAGAGTTCCCATAGTTAATTTAGAAGTCTTTTTATCGAATATTAAAAAAATAGTTTTGGATGCAAAAAGATCCTGATATTTGTATTGATACAAAAATAGTAATAGAATGTAAAGACGAAAAAGATGTACAAACCATTTTCAAGACTCTAAATCCCGATAACAAAGAATTTCCCGAGGGGCTGGAAATGGAAGTCCAGACGAACAGAACACAGTTTTTGTTGAAAGTAGGATTCAGAGATAATAATGGAAAGAAAAATAATATTAATACGCTCATAAACACAATTGAAGAGATCATGGAGCATATTGCAATTATCAAAGAAGTGACCAAAATTGATTGATCCAAAGATCATAAAAGAAAATCAGGGATTAGTAAAGGAAATGCTAGTCAATAGAAATATGGATTTTCCCCTGGATGCACTATTCAATGCAGACAAACAAAGACGGGATTTGATAGTTGAATTACAACATGTAAAACATCAGAAAAATGTACTGTCTAAGGAGATATCAGAAAGGAAGAAGAGAAAAGAGGATGTATCTTCGAAAATCCATGAAATGGGTGAGATAGGTATGGAGATAAGCAGACTGGAAGAAGAAAGTAGAATAAATGAAGAATCATTCTTAAAGTACATTCGTAGCTTACCAAATTTCTTTCACGAAACTGTGCCATTGGGTAAAGATGAAAATGACAATAAAATAACAAGAGAGTATAACGGCAAGCTAAAGGTAATTAAAAAGCCTACTGATGGAAATGAAAAATCAGAGAAAGAAATCATAGTCAATAAGGAAGTTCCAGGGATTTTACAAATTAAAAATCATATAGACCTTACGGATGGACTGGGTCTGGTCGATTTAGAACGGGCAGGAAAAATTTCAGGATCCCGTTTTTATTTCTTAAAAAATGAAATGGTCAAGCTAAGCATGGCACTAGCTAACTTTGCAATAGATTATCTGATTAAAGAGGGATATACAGTAGTGCAACCTCCTTTCATGATCAGAAGAGACGCAATGGAAGGAGCAGTCATCTTGAGCGATTTTGAGGAAACCATTTACAAAATAGAAAATGAAGACTTGTATATGATAGGCACGTCAGAACATCCCCTAGCATCAATGCACATGAATGAAATACTGAATGGGAAAAATCTTCCTATCCGATATGGTGGGATTAGTACTTGCTTTAGGAAGGAGGCAGGTGCACATGGCAAAGATATGAAAGGACTTTTTAGGGTACATCAGTTTGAAAAGGTAGAACAATTCGTCTTTTGCAAACCAGAAGAATCTTGGAAGGAACACGAAAGACTGTTAAAAATTACTGAAAAATTTTATGAAATGCTAGAGATTCCATTTCGGACAATAATTTTGTGCTCTGAGATCTCGGAAAGGTGTCTGCAAAGACTTACGACATAGAAGCATGGTTTCCCGCTCAAAATTCTTATAGAGAGATATGCTCGTGTTCAAATTGCACCGATTATCAAGCAAGAAGTCTAAGGATAAGGTATAGAAACAATCCTAACGATGAAACATCATTAGTTCATACACTAAATAGTACTCTTGTAGCAATTCAGAGAGCCCTAGTAGCTATCCTGGAAAATTATCAGACCGTTGAGGGGACAATCATAGTTCCGGAAGCTTTGAAAAAGTACATGGGCGATATTGATGAAATAGGTAAATAAATAAAAACATAAAATATCCATGTTCTATAAAAATTCATTTCTGCTATTAAGACGTCCAAATGGTTTGGTTTTCATATAAACGGAGAAATATCAATTGCTAAAGAGATATTGTTTTGCAAAATAAAGTAACCAAAATGTATATATCTTAGTTGTCAGGCTCATATTATAATGAGCTTGTTAAACGTACTGTCTCAAACAAGTAGTATGTTCCAAAACTTTGGCTTACAAATCGGGCCTCAATATGATCCATTGTTCTATGATGTAATGATATACATTTTTGGAACTATGTTATTTGGAGTATTCTTGCTGAGTGTAATTTCATTTTGGTTGGGAGAAGGAAGGGCCTTGGGGGGTGCATCTGCTAAAGAGAAATGGACTCCAAGAATTAGAGAAATACTTTGAGAAAAAGAACAAATAGGGCTAATACCTGACGCGACACACCACTGGTAATAAATAAAAAGGATCAATCCTTTTTATTCATATAATAAATTTTTAATTATTGTTGGTTTCTCTTGTATCAAATTATAGTTGGCCAGTGGGGATTATCTCTTGGGTGAAATTGAGACCATCAATAGTCTTTTTAAAGACTATTATGTTTCAGAAAATCCTCTAAATCAAAATGTAGGTTACGCAAATTTTTTAGAAATCGAGTTTTTAAAAACAAAGATACAGACTTCTTCGATTGCATAACAATCGAAAAATGGACAGATCTGGAGAGCATCAAGAATATCAAGAAAAGAAGGGGAAGAAAAGGACTGAAATTGAAAATAACTATAGCAGATTATTTTGAATCCGAGATACCACTGACAAGTGATGCCAACATCAAGAATGGTGATGATGCAGACATCGAAAGGAAGTTGAGTTATTATTTTTAGAGAACTATTTTTTTACTAATAAATAGGATTGACTCGAATTTATTAAAGGACTTGAAAGAATCGAGGTAGCGATTGAAAACTTTACAGAATTATTCAAAAAAATCTCCAATCCTCAAATTTCAGAGGATCAAAATAAAAAGAATAGACATGAATACGGCAAAGCCGAGGAATATTATCACAGTATACGCAATTACAACGACATTCCTACTGGTAATAGAGAAAGAGATCCAAATGCAGATCTTTTTATTTGATGACAAGAAGAGGGTTTGGAAAAATCTTTAGATCTTTTTAATATGAACAAAGAAAACATAGTAAGTGCGGTTGCTCAACCCATAGAATTAAAAAAAAGACCATCTTTAGGAAGATAGAGTATGGGAAAATGGATGACACAAGTGGTGTTGAAAAGACTATGAATATTTTTCTAGATTTCAAGAATAAAGAGATCAACGTTGGAGAAGAGTTAGAGTGTATAATAAAATAAACTATACTGGCAGATTTGACAGCATAAGTATTAATTCCCAGATTGAAGATTCGTCGGATGTGTTTACATACACGGAGATTAACGGTAAGAAAATTAATCACCCCTATGCGAGACTTTCTATAATGAAAAGAACTTCAAAATCCTAGTAGTATAAGATTAAAAGCACTACACAACATGTTCCCAAAAATATTGAATCAGTTGTAAAACTTCTAGAGCCACACTAATTCAAGAACATAAAGAAATAACATCGGATATCAAATTCATCAAAATAAAAAAATGAGATAAAATTCTGCTGGAGTTCAACTGATACCTGACCAGTCATCCAAGGATGAGGTTCACAATGATACCAAGTAATCACTCCCGTTGGGTAAAGGTGAAGTCATATACCTTGAGGAAGAAATTAGACCTATTGAATCTAGGGAATTGAATGGTCCATTCACAGGATTCACATAGTTAGTATCCTCGTTACCGAATGTGCAGTAATATCATCATTTGTCCAAACTACCTTATTTGAGACACCCAATGATGCTCTTATTTCTTTGGGAACAAAGAAGGTTAGATTTGCAGGTAGCGAAGAACCTTCAGCTATTGCGATATCAGTAGTTCCAGATGGATTCAAGATTTCCTCGGATACTTCAGGTTTTGCATTTATTGCAGGGGTAAAAACAAATTGATAGTATGCTAAACTAATAGTGACTATTACTACAAAGGAAATAATACTAATCCCGCCAATTTGGGACTGTTTTTTTACTTTTTCCAATTAGACTTTATTCCTTCATACAATAATAAATATTTTTTTTTATGAGACCCTAAAAATAGAAAGTACTTGCCAGCTAAAAAGAAAGAAAGGGATATGATTGCAGGAATAAAAAAATTAGGTAAGATTCTTGTCAGGACTTGTAGTTTTCGATCCATCCATATCCGAAATTGAAGTAGTACTGGCTGATTTAGTGGAATTAGTCTGTTGACGTACTTCTCCATCATTTTGATCATTCTTGATAGAATGTAATGAACCAGCAGTTGTTTGTAAATTCCGACTATAGTCATTAGCTGGGCCAGGTCCAGTACTAGCATCAACACCTGTTGCGGAATTCTTTGAGGGAGATGATATAGAACTTCCTTTTGAAGAGGATATTTCAGGAACCGGAACAGGTTTTTTGTCTTCTAGTGACTTATCCGATGGAGCATTAAAGATGCGATCCGACGAATCAGATAGTTCACCAACCGTGGCAGATTTAGAGGGCAATGACTTTGTGGAACTTGCACCAATAGACGGAAAAACAAATTTGCGCTTATTGGTAGTTACAACTTCCACATTAGACTTGGTAAGTCCACGTCCATACCTATATAGATGGAACATTCCCGCAAATACGAGCATCAATATACCCATCAAGAAGAGAGAGTAGTTTTTCATACCATTTAATACGGCGTAGTATGCAGCTATGTTCAAGTATACTTGAAATGCTATTAATGCTATAAAGAGAATATACAACCATTTAGCTGGAAGCTGAATTGGATTTTTCTCGGCAGGTTTTTGTTTTTTTGCGTTAGCCTCTGCATTTTTAGCCAGCTTGATCATCAAGTACGTAAAGCCAAATGACAACGGAACCAGCAAGGCCATTACAGTATATAGGAAAATGGGGTCAATGACCAGTCTCTCCAACAAAGACTTTGTCCTATCTGGATCGATATAAAATCCCCAATAAGTAGTAATTATAATCTGCGCTATACTGGTTATGCCTATTGCGGTTATAATCGGCCTGTCCTTCCAAGAGAATTTTTTGTATTTATCTATGAATGGAATTATCATCAACGTGAATATGAATAGTCCAGGCCAAAGTACACCTGTAGTAAACTTGTCGAATGCACTTCTTAAGAAAGAATAAAGTCCTGTAAGATACCATTCTGGAACAGTGATTCCCGGCGGCACATTTGGATCAAATTTAAGCCCCATATCAATTGGAAATACACCCCCGGTCAACATTATCGCTCCCGAAACGGCCATCACCATAGGAACATCAAACACCAAAAATCGTGGAAAATGTACTACCATTAATCCCAGCAGTACAATGGGCAAGAAGAAAACATGGAAAGCATAGAATCTGAGTACAAAGTCATGAAACCCAGACCCGAAAAACGCGTTCATCATGTCGGGCCCCAAAATAGGAATCGAATTTGTCAGCGACGCCGCTATAGAAATAGCTAGTTCAGCTCTTTCGCTAAAAATAATATCATAGCCAGTAAAAGCCTCAAGAATAGTTAATACGCCTAATAGGATTCCCGTTACCCACAGCATTTCATTTCGGATTTTATATCTACCACTGAAAAACTGGTAGTACATGTGCAAAATTGCAAGCATAACCATGGCATTGGAGGCATGATAATGTATATTTCTCATATGGAATCCATACGGTATAGTATCGTTAATCTTACTAACACTATCCCATGCCCTATCGAGTATAGGTTCATACCATAACATTAAGAAAGCTCCTGTGATACCCAATATGATAAAGACTACAAAAGTCAACATACCAAGGAATCCAAGTGGGCTGACAAACTTGGTGGGTAGTGTAAATTTTAGCCCCATGAATATAGTTCTATCGAAACCGGTGTAAATCCACTTGAATAGCCTTACTAGGCTGTTATCTTGATTATGTAAGGAAGCGCCCATATCCAACTACCCCATTTCCAGACGGAGTCCAATTAGGAGGTTTGATCCAAACATTGCCTTCATCATCAACCTCAAGATCTAACATTGGTAAGACATTAGAAGGTGGCGCCTGAAGTGAGGCAGGCCCTGCAAAAGCAGCCCCAGTCAAAGGATCGTACATTGACCCGTGGCATGGACATTCCCCACGTTTTCTGCCATCTTCAGGCCAATATTTCCACAAGCACCATAAATGCAAGCATACCATACTAAACATTCTGAAGGCAGATGCATCCTTTTTTTCGCCTCCTAGTTCTGGGGGTAGTCTAATAAATTGCCAGGTCCTGAATGCTTCTTCATTTAATACAGGGTCTTCCGATAAAGGAAAAACAACAGCTTCAGCATGATTTATTTTGAAAGTATTAACATTTGCTTGACTTCCGTCAGGCAGAACCACCTTTGAACGCTCTCCCGTACTTTCTTTCGGATTAGGCAAAAATTTTCCCCAATCTACGAAAGGAGTGAAGGTCATAACTGTACCTGCGGCTGCAAGCAATTTTAAAAAATCTCTACGTGAAATCTTGCCTCCGTCAACGTTTGGAGGTTGTCGTTGAGACATTATATTCAAAAATGTGGAAAGATATCTTATAAATCTTTATTTAGATTTTATGTATTTAACACACATAACTTGCTTTTATGAATTTATTCTTGAATTAATTTTTGAGATTTTGTTATTTTCCAAAAGAAAACTATTGCTTACCGGCATAAGATTTGGAATTGATAAATCACAGCAATTGTAAAAAAAGATAAATGTTTGTGGACAATTCTCAATCAATCACAATTACAATTACAATTACAATTACATTAATTTCAATTTACATCTAGCCTTATTCGGATAATTCCATTTCTAGCAGAAACATTTGAGATACGGAGAATGGTATTCGCTGGATGTGAAACTGGTATATCATATCTCTTGTTAGTATCAGTAATAAGTACGGATAAGGTGTTTATGGATTCATCAAAATTTGCTTGAATCTGAGAATCACTCAAAGTATCCCGATCTTCTACTATTACGTCAATGAATTTGTCTCCGATTATGATTTCCGGGGTAAAGGATTTTTCCAATTTATCCGTATTTGTGGATTTTGAACGGTCGTCATATCTATTTGAATCATTTGAAAAAGAAGGTGAGGATATAAAAGACCTTCGTCGATAGTTTTGTGAAGGGTATTGCTTTTGTTTAATAAATATATTCGAAAAGAACTTCCATCCAAAAGCTGTTCCCAAGCCGATAATGAATCCACCTATGTGAGCTAGATATGCAACTCCGCCTGATTGACCGATAAATGCAAATACTAACTGCATTATGAACCAAAATGGGATGTATGCTATTGCAGGAATTCTGACGGTAGTTATGAAAAATGCAAATATGATGGTATGAATCTTTGCATGAGGATAGAAAACTAAGTAAGCGCCTAAAACACCCGATATTGCTCCGGAGGCACCAATTGCGGGTATATCCCCTTGACCTGTAGCCACAGCGTAAATACTGTGTGAAAAAGCAGCCATAACCCCCCAAAAAAGATACAGCATCAAATACCTAAAATGACCAAAACGATCCTCTAAATTGTCACCGAAAACATGAAGAAAAAACATGTTACCTAAAAGATGTGCTATGCCACCATGCATGAACATCGAACTAAAAATTGAGCCCAAGTTTTGACCTGAAAGAATCAAATCTGGAATAGAACCATAATTGTAAAATAATGCAATAACTGCTGTTCTATTTGAAAAGTTAGAAGTGACAATAACTTCATAAATGAAAATGACAATATTCATACCAATTAGACCATAGTTTACATATGGTCGTCCATGTAATCGAGGAGTATCATCATGAATCGGGAACATAATTAAAGCGGGTTGTCAATCATAAAATAGAAGAATATGGAAGTTTTTCATGTGCCAAAAGGATTGAAATTAGGCATATCACTATTTGTTTCACTATGAGCTTTTCTAACATGTCGTCGTAGCCGATCATCTTCGTCGAAGATCATGTCACAATATTTGCATTTCTTTTTATTATCATCTTTTTCATTTTTTTTATCTTTATCCTTTGTATTTTTTTTATCTTTATCCTTTGTATTTTTTTTAGAAAATAATTTCACAATTATTTACAAAATGAGGATATAAATTAAAGTTGCTATCAACATCTTTTACCAAAAATCTGTCAAACTAGAATAAAGGAATGAATGGAAGTTGATTACTCCATAACTATCATAGTCAAAGTGGATTTAACCCCATTCAGCTTTCTTAGCTTCCATGTTATAGTTTCTTTTACTTTATCCATGCTTTCACCTTCTACCAAAGCTACTATATCATAGACACCATAAACCTGATAAACATGTTTTACTAGATCTATTTTTTTTAATTCATTAACAATCGATTCCTCACTACCCAATTCTGCATTCATAAGCACAAAAGCTTCTGGCATATACCAGATTACTACCTATAACAAATATAAAAACGTGATTTAGAATCAAATTTATTCGTTCAATGGCATTTGAGAATATTAGATTTCTGGACTTAATTTTGATTCATCAAATAATTTAGCCCTGGCCCATTCGTAATCGAAAAAGTCTTCACACCATTCATGGAATGCGGTGTCTTTGCTATAAAACATGATATTAAGATCAGGTTCCCCCTTTAACGTCGGAAACGATATGCAGGATTCTTTTTCGTTAAATATTGTCACTATGTTTGTTTTATCCATCATCCGTCGTTCCACTATTCCTTTAGATACAAGATTTTTCCATCCAAGTTTTTTTAATAGTTCATTTCTTCCTTTGGGGATCACAACATCAGCAGGGAAGATGTAACAGAATTTGACATTATTATTCACTCTTTCAGCAATGGTTTCAATTAAATCGATTGGAACTTGGGAGATTACTTCCTTGATATAGTCTTGAGAATTGTGATAAACAGCCTTCCAACGTTGAAGAACAGCCATTACACCCACAACCACTTCACAATTGTTCAAGGAACCAATTCTCTGAATGAATTTTAATGGTAGGTTACTAAGTGTATGTTCTTGAAAATAGTCTTTGTGTTTAAATGGGAAATTAAAGTTTGGAATAAGAGAAACAATAATCTCGCCGTACGGAGTTAATAACAATTCACCTTCTCCTGTTTTTTTCACAAGTTTTGAATCAATTAGGCGGTTTATATTACGATGTGACTCCTGCATGGTGGCATTTAGGTCAGTTGCCAGCTGAGATAAGCGATAAGGCTTTATTGATAATTTCATGAGCATGTATATTCGCAGGTCTCCTGCAAGTTCAAAGAAAACTGATTGAAAGTCATCGTCGGCCTGGCTGAGCATACGTTAAATTGAGAGAACTGGAATTTAAACTTGATAATTTAAATGAAGTGAACCTACATAGAGTATAAAACAAAACGTTTTAATTGGTTTTGGTAATGATAAAATTTGAAGTGCCCGGGTAGTATAGAAATGCATTAATTGCATTGTAAAGTCCGGTCCAGTATGGGGGACTGTCACTCCCTTGACCCGGGTTCGAATCCCGGCCCGGGCGCTTTATAGATTCTAGGTTTTGGCTTGGGATAACTCTCATTATTGATAGTAAGGTTCTTGATAATGGGACGGTTTCAATGTCTATATCAAATTAATAATTTTGGTAGCACCGCAAATAGAGGTTGTCGAATTCAAGTGCCATCAATCGTCAAATATTATTTAACGATAGTATCAATGACTAAACTAGAGGAACTTTGTTGGAGACATCAAATGTTTTTCTGGGGTTCACGAAACATGTCATTCTGTGGAAATTTAGGTTTAGAGAATAATGAAGACAGACAGTAGTAATGGAAATATGGTTTTAGGATGGAATGGCTGGATTCTTTTTGTCTGTCTTGGTATACCACCCAAAGAGCGATACAGCCCATCCAACAATAATTAACATAATAGATACCACTTCAGCGTCTACCATCGGATTTCGGAATTCTACTTCATTTGGAGGAGATTGTATATTATATTCTGTATCAGGAATGGAATCTTGAATTACAACAGGTGCTGTAATAGATACCCCTATTACCCCAACAACTACCATGATTAAACCAGCTACTAGTATTGGTTTATAACTGACCTTGACCATGCAAAGAACTACATTTTTTCCCTTATAAATATAACTCTATTTAAATAAAGTTAAAACAGCTTACATCCATAGATGTTAACCACTTTATGTCTAACTATCAGATGATCAATCAACGATAAAAGTTAGGAGCAGCAATAAATGATAGATAATTGCTCTTTATCATCTGGCAAAATTAATAAAAGATATTCTTGATAATGTCAGAGAAGTGGGTTGATTATTTCATACCTAACCGGTAAAGTTTTCAAAAGATTCCACCCAAATTGAATCTCCACAAATTGAATCATGAATATTCTTAAATCTACCCAATAGCATATGTTTGTACAGCTGACAAAAAAATCAAAAACGACAAAGTAGTTGCACTATATCATACTAAGATTCCTAAAAAACTAAATACAGTAAACGTCACTATTAATTAAGTTACTTTTTCCAAATGATTACCGATAATATTATAGTGATCCATTTGATTTCCAAAACAGGAAATATTTCTTTGAATTGAATCAAATATCACAACCTACAAAGTTACTTTCCTATGCAATTTTCCTATTTTTCGTCACAAGGTTAATCGTGTCACATTGATAAAAACATCAAAATGGTCAAACAATACTGTACAAAATATTGATAATTATCCAAGTAACATCATGTATCAAGATTTTTATTGTTAATATGTTTTTCACTATCAAAATTATGGTAATTAGGTAAGTTTTTAACTTATTTGTAAACACCAAATATCTTCTCCAACACTCTTTTGGTTTTGTTTTTTCCAGGAAACATATTGATCAAGAATTTCAAAGTTTATTTATTGTTCTTGTACTATGGTGCCTATGGATAATAATGATGATGAAAAAAATGGAGAAACTTTGAATAGCGACAAATTAAAAAAAGAAATGCTTAAACCTATAACCAAAGCAAAAACCGAAGTAGACGAAGAATTAAAGGAGTTAGAAGTAGAAAGTTCGGGTGGTGGAAAAGACGGTGGAGGAGGGTAAGAAAATTAATTTTACAAATGAAATAAGAAGATATGGTATGTGATATTTCTGTAATTTCCATATTTTCAAACTCTGATATGTTTTTTAACTACATATTCATTTATGATCAAAAACATTCACTTTTTCAATAACTCGTTTCCTATACGTAACATATTGCCATCTATTCTCAGGCACCATGTATTTCTATTTCATGAAACGCCATAATCATTGAACCTCACCAAAACCTGACTTGGTTTAGTGCTTTTGGCTTTATCTTCATCATAAGATTTTGGAATAATTACCACTTTTTCTTTTCCACTTTTACTTATCATGGAGTTCATTTCCCTTTTTTGATCTCCTCAATAGCAGTTATCAAAATGTCTTTTATGTTAGCATGGTTTATCTCGTCAGTAACTAATCTTGCTTTTTCTTCTCAGGCCAGTCTCGCAGATTGCAGCCCTGATCTAGCGATACATAATGAAATTACCACGGATTTATTAAACTAGTGAGAATTTTTGACATAATTTAAACCCCATCTTAAGAACGCTCTAATCAATGGTAACAATAATATTAATTTCGATTTGTTTATTTGATTGTTTGTTAACTAAATCAATTGCTAATTCATTCAGCTTAGATAGCTTAAATGGTTTAATCAGCAATTTAATGTTTTTAGAGACGAATTTTTCTCGCTATTAAAAGATTGTTTTACTGAATCATATGCAGAAATGATTAGTATGGATGCAAATGGATACTTTTCAAAAATCTCATTTGCCGCTTCAAGCCCGTTTTTACCATCTGGTAGTTTGTAATCCAAAATTCGGGTTTGAATTCTTCATAGTCACTCAGAACATTTGAAGCGGTGGTGTTTGTAACAGAAATGTGATATCCCTTGTTTATCAGAAAATCTTTATATAGATTTAACAAATCCTGCTCATCCTCAATGATCATTATCTTTATCACTTCAGTAAGATATCAAGTACAACATACATTAATAAATTCTAATCCATATATTTTGCAAAGTGCAGATTATGTATACCTAGTTATGATTAAAAATATTTATCCATCAGCTCACATATTAAATAATTCCATCATTTTGTCAGCAATCAATAGCACTACTTGTTTGCTTTCCATTTGTTACTAACAACTCAGCAGGAAATCACATTTCAGGAATTTAAACGTACATCTTGTGTTCCCTACAAAAACGAGGGATTCTTGCCAAAACGCAGATTTGGTATAAAACTCGTAGAGTTTGGTAATTTCTTACAATTTCTACCTATTGTTTGTATTTAGAGGCATCTTGCTCAGTGACGTTAAAATGCAAATTATGTCCATCGAAATTAGAAACTAAAATTTTAGGTATCATGAATCTAGTTTTGTCAACTACTCCTTTTTCTGCAATAACATAATCCTCACTAATTTCTTGGACTTCTCCTAAATCATAGTCATTAACTCCTCTTGCTTCTTTTTTGATTACATCTGACCAGTTTATATTCAGATTACCTGACATACAATGTCTTATAAAACAAGTTTTAAATAGATCACAAAATAGGATAAAAATTTTCTTATTTATTTTGAATGGAGGTAATCTATAGCCAGATTGCTGCTAGACGCTTTACATGTTCTTCCAGATCTAACTAACTATAGAAATTGTAAATCCAGAGATTAAAAGATAACTACATTGGAATAAAAAATGTTATTATTCCAATATTGGTAATCGTCAAGTTTTATTACAGATCATAAAGTAATTAAGTGGAATTTCTGCAATAATAACAGCATAGTCCCACAATAATCCAAACAATATTCCATGACATGATTCTTGAGGTGTCCTAACTTAATTATTAGAGTTGGCAAGACCAAAAATGAAGGATAACTTATTATTTGTGAGACATTCTCGACTCAGCTAGACTAGACTCGGATATTCAACAATAAATATAATAACTTCAGATACAATAATAGATTGGTTGAACACAGAAAAAGAAAGTAATGTTCCTACGCCTGCTGCCTCGAAATCTGTGGAATATGTTCTTTTAGATGGGTTTATAAACGAATTATGGGAAGTGGACTATGAAAACGGGATTGCATTAAATGTCACAGAGATAATAAAAGCAGAATCAGCCGGAAACATAATAAAGTATTCCGGCAAGATCGAAGATTTCCTATCAAATGAAAGAGGTTTCAAGAAACTTCACTTTCATGAATCCGTCAACTTTCCAATGCGGGTCCATTTTGAGACTTTAAAGTAAAAAATAAATTAACAAGAATAATATGTATTTAAGATTGCGCCCAAAGTCATTCTATGTAAAAAATATTTAGATCAAAGACCAAAAAATAGGATTTTTTAAAATTACAACATCCCAAAAAAGGTCATTATTGCCCGAAAGGAGGCTGTAATTCAGATCCACAATACGTTCCTATTGCATTTGGATCGGCATAATCGATTGGTTCTTCAGTTATAATAAATTGTGTATATGTATATGGATTAACCATAATCACAGAAAACTTTGAATTGTTTCTTTCTATTGCATTCTAACTCAGTTTATAGTTTAAACCATCGGCATCAACTAACTTTCAAATGCCTTACCTTGTCTTGGAGTTACAGTGAGATTTGCAGAAACATCCAATGTGTTATTATTTGAATTAATGGTAAAGATACCTAATTTATTAGTATTAAATTTAGGACCAGGATAAAGCTTTGCTGATATCCATAGTCATGGGTTCGGCAACGGCCGATTGTATAAACCAAGAATCATTGAAAATATAGTTGTAATTACAATTCCAAATAACGACAGACTTATTTTAGATATTGAAAAGATCAATTGTTCAAACTATAAATAGGCCACATGAAGGAAGGACTCAGATATATTGATCTAGAATCTAAGAAAGAATTCCTATATGAAGTAACAGTTCTGACGCTTAATCGAGGTTATCATATAAAATATAAACAATTAAGACAGAAAAAATGATTAAACTTGTAGTATAAGATATTTAAATATCTTTTACTTCTTCCTTTAGCTTTTCTTCTTTGTATTTGGTATCAAGGTCAACATTTGGATCTTTTATTTTGTTTCCCATTGCTTTAGCACCAGCTTTTATTTTGTCTCCTGTTTCGTCTAGGCCTTCTTCTACATGATCCGCTGTATCCCTTATATCTTGTTCAACGTCATCCTTTCTGTTAATAGGTTCTTCTGACATTATATCATCCTATATAACAAAGTTTTTATTTATCAATAAAAAAAAGACTGGCAAGATTTGTTTTTGCTTTTATGAAATAACAGACCATTTATTCCGATAAACTAATCTTTATTTTTACAGAATAATCGGTAATATCAATTTCGGCATCTATACCCAAAGTTTGGTTGAGTAATGATTTAAAAAATCCTGATAGAAACTTTGAACCCTTTCCTTCCAATCTATGTCTAATTACAATTACTTTGTACTCACTGGTATTCAATTCATCATACGTTCCAATATATCCATAGGTACATACTATTTTTTCAATATACTCCAAAACACCATCAAACGTGATATCTTTTTTCCAGAATAGAATAGTATCATTTGGAATGTCTTTGCCCATTTCAAGGCCAAAGTTATATACATCGTCGTCATTTAATCGGCACAGCAAAGATTTGAATACTTCACGATTTACAATAAGCATGTCTAATTTTGATTGAAATCTCGTAAATTCAGCATACTGTTTAAGCACCGAGTTTATCATAGCATTTACAGAAATACCCATTCGCTCTGCCTCTGAATTTAGAATTTCAGAAAGGGATTTATCAATACGAAAGGATCTGACAGTAGACGATTGGCCACCCATGGCATTACTTAGTATTCATATCTTAAAACTGTAACTGTTTGTAACCATTTGTAATCGAATAACGATAAATGCAATATAGTATACGTAGTTGCCTTATATCCTGCAACACAAATTCCTTCAATGTATAATAATTTATTAGTTAAAAATATAGAAAAATATTCACCAGTACACCAACATGTCGTTATTTATGACTATGAAAAAGGTGAAAAGCTTTGCAAGTCATGTGGTGTCATTGTACAAGATAAGATATATGATGCCGAGTTGGATACTGATTTTCATAAATATAAAAGCGATACTAACACTGTATTGCCTCATTCCGTTATTCTTAATGATAAAGGAATGTCAACAGCGATTGCAGATTATGATACAAGTACATCTAAAAGGTTTTCAAATAGGAAAGAACATAATAAGATAGAGTTTCTAAACAAAATAGTTAGTTGCTCAAACAAGAAGAGAAATTTGAAAATAGTCATAGATCTTTTGAATCGTATTAAAGATAAATTATCCTTAACATCGTTCTGTATAGAAGAAGCACTATCCTATTACAAGAAGGCATTAGAAAGGGGATTAATTAAAGGAAGATCAATAAAGGAAATGATCGTTTCATGTGTATATCTGGTTTGCAAGAAAACCAACATTCCAAGAACATTGCCTGAAATCTCCCAAATAGTGCAAGCTGATGAAATCTTTGCCGCCAGGTGCTATCGTCTGTTAATGAGAGAGTTGAAAATTACCCATGTACAATTCAAACCAACTATTTTTATAAGAAAGATAGCAGACGAGGCAGAAATTAGCGAGAAGACAGCAAGAGAGTCTATAGATTTGCTTTTGGCCATACAAAATGAGAATGTTTTCGCGGGTAAGAACTCGCTCTCTATCGCAGCAGCCATCCTTTACATAACATGTAGAAAACACAAACAAAAAATATCACAGGCAAAAATCGCTTCAGCAGCTAATATTAACATAATGACTCTAAGAAAAAGACTTTCAGAAGTCAAAAATGTAGTAGTGAATGCATCATTTCTTAATTAATGCTTTTTTCATAACTTGTAACTTTATTTAAAACTACAACAAATAATATTTTATTAGAATCTGATTATTTGATAGTAATTTCTTTTGTCTTGTCGACTGATAAATTTTATTTAAACATCCTAACCATTGATATCGTTTCTGGACTACTTTAATACAAATAATAAAAAGAATGATTCGTTTAAATAATTTTCATGATATCCATAACAATAATTGACTTTAAAGGAAGACGCAATAAATTTACATCGATTACTTAGAGGGAAAATAGAGATCTCAAGCAGGATCTCTTCAGATAATATTTTTGAAAATTCAAAAGAAGAAGGCAGAGGAACGTTAAGTTCGATCTATACTCCGGGAGTCGCCTATGTTTCAATTGAAATCCAAAAGAATAAAGAATTAGCATATGAATACACCTCAAAATGGAATAATATAGCAATAGTGTGTGATGGGACAAGAGTCCTAGGACTAGGGGATATTGGTCCAGAAGGAGCATTACCCGTAATGGAAGGGAAAGCAGTCTTATTTAAAACCCTTGGTAATGTAAATGCATTTCCACTTTGCATATCTATGAAAGATAAGGAAGAAATTATCAAATTTGTCAAAGCTATTGAACCTTCATTTGGTGCCATAAATATAGAGGATATCGAATCTCCCAAGGTTTTAGAAATAGTAGAAAGACTTCAAAAGGAAATGTCAATTCCAATTTTTCATGATGATAGGCATGGTACAGCAGTCATCACGTTTGCAGCTTTAATAAATGCATTACGAATAGTACGAAAGAACTCAAAGAATGTTAAAGTGGTGATTGCTGGTGCAGGGTCTGCAGGGTATGGCATCTTTAAGATTTTGTCTAGGGCAGGCTTTGAAGAGATAATAGTAATAGATAAGGAGGGAGCCATTTACGACGGAAGAGATAATAAAGATAATAATGAGAAATCAAGCAATCCTGAATTAAACAAACAAGGCGATTCAAAGCACGACAGTAGTGTTATCTTGAATACATTTAAGAGAGAGATAGCTTTAAACTCCAATCCAAACAAAATAACAGGTAATCTAGAAACAGTAATCAAAGATTCGGATATCTTTATTGGAACATCAGGTATAGGAAATCTCATGAATTCACAAATGGTAGCATCGATGACAAGAGATCCAATTATTTTTGCATTGAGCAATCCTACACCAGAAATTTTACCCGATGAAGCAAAGAATGCAGGTGCTAGAATTATTGCCACAGGTAGATCGGATTTTCCCAATCAAATTAATAACGCGGTAGTTTTCCCCTCAATATTTAGAGCACTATTAGATTTAAGGGTAAAAAATTTAGATGAAGACATACTAATTTCTATATCCAAGTCTATAGCAGACCTAGTTGACATTAAGCATTTGAACGAAGAATTCATCATACCTAAAATAAACGATCCGAGGATACTACCGGTAGTTACTAATTCCCTAAAGGAATATATCACCAATCAAAATCCAAGTTGATCTGAATACAATCCAAAAATAAGATCATGATGTATCAGGCAACGGCATACTTTGAACCATCAAATAAGATCAAATTTATCAAACAGGTATTTTACCTGCCTAAAGGAAAATATCAAATATAATTATCAAGGTTCATTAAATAGGGAAACATCCAAGAATCATGATTTTAAGCTCTATGAGAATGCAGTTGAACATTTGATGAGCATATGATAAGAAAAAAGAAGAAATGAAATATATCAATAATATAGAAAAAGATGAATAAGTACTATTTCTATTGTATCAAAAAATAGAACCTAGTGGTAACAAAAATAAAAATCTGATAATCTTATTAAGAGTTAAGCATATCATAACTAATCATAGGAGGGAACAGGGGTTATGAATAGGGACGATATTGACAACTCTCAATACGAAATCATAGATAAAAAAAAATAATAATCCCAACGGTTTGGATTTCTATAAAGATAAATTAGTTATCCTAATCACCGGTGCAAGCGGGTTCATAGGAAGCAGACTGTTGAACGAATTGATTGAAAATAAAGAACAGAAGAATGTTAATTATTATACACGAGGTTTATCTAGACATAAAATTCAAAGTGACAATGAAAAATTAGGGAATTCGTAGTCTAGGCGGATTAATCTACGGCAAAGACGATTAATTATCTCAACATATGAAAAGTAGAAAACAAGTAGGAGACATATTAGAAAGATCAAAATCCCAAGTAACGATTTTCCGTGCAGCAGTAATTTTAGGCAGTGGTGGAGGATCATTTGAAAAGTCAAGATATTTGGTGGAAAGATTGCCATTAATGGTATGTCCAAAATGGGTATTGACAAAGTGTCAACCAATATCCGTAGGCGATGTAATAACGTATCTTTCTAAATCTACAGAGATAAAAGAAACAGAGGGAAGAACCTTCGACATAGGAGGTCCGGACACACTTTCCTATTTAGACATGATGAAGATCTACTCCAAAATTCTTAACAAATCTATCAAGATACTAATAATCCCCTTTTTTGACACCAAGATTGTCTTCATACTGGGTAGATTTAGTAACACCTATAAAAGCATCATTAGCTAGACCTTTAATTGACAGTCTAAAGCACGAATCAACAGTAAGAGACGATTCAATTCTCAAAATTATTCCCACTGAATTGAAATCGTTTAAAGAATCATTAGAATTCTGTATGAAGGAAGAGAAAAAATACAAGAAATTTAAAGAAAGAAAGAACATCTCTGTCAATAAATTTCAAGATTCTGCTAATTTCTTTATTGTTACTACTAGTTATAGGAACTACCTACTATTTTCTGGATGATAGAAAGACCTTCTTGGAACCATTTTGGTTATCTATAGCAATTGTTTGGTATATATTAATTTTAACAGCCATTTACTTTGTACGCTTTGGAGCCAGGCTTTGATCCTTGATTGCTGGAATACTTCCCTGAGGAACACTATTCGTCTGGATCTTGGATAACGCGTATATTGTATTTGGACATCCAATAATAGCACAAAAACCAGGAGTAGATGAAACATGGAGAGACATGATTGGCATAATAATTACAACTTTTACTATTTTATCAGCACACAACATCTTTCACAAGATTAGACTACATAGCTAATTCCTTATCCTCAAACGCTAGATCCAAACTGAGACAAGCATAATATGTATCATCGTTTATTATGAATCGTCATCTCAATAATATTCATTCTTGAGGATATGAGTTAGCACTAGTTACACTATTTAGCACTATGTTAATATCTTTGGAACAACATTTAAGAATATGGTTTTCATACGAGTAAAAAAAGTAAAGGGTTTTGATTATTATTACCTGGTAAAGAGCCAATGGGATTCGAAAAGAAAAATATCTATGCAACACACAATAAAATATTTGGGAAAGGCCGCTGATGTAACAATTGACAGTATTCCTCCAGAATATAGGAATAATCCCAAAATCTTATCCTTGTTAGCATCTGTTTCTCAAGAACATGAAAACAAAGTGGTCGTAACAGCAGCATACAAAGAACAGGCAAGCTTGGCTGAATTTTATGATGATATTCTGAGACCAGTTCTATATGATGTGGGATATCTCTGGCAAGAAAATAAATTAGATATTGGAATGGAGCACGTCTGCAGCAACACGGCAAACAAAACAATACACAAGATCACTGATTCAATCAAACCTAACGAAAGAATGGAGAACATCATCATATGTACTCCTGATGGAGAACTCCACAATATAGCCTGTAATATCATAGAATCATTACTATTTGAAAAAGGGTTTCGGGTCATTAATGTATCACCTTCAATTCCCACTGATTCAATGATTAACTATATCGATGAAACTAAACCAGTTATGATACTCATTTCAGTAACTCTAAAAGATAACATAGGTTCGACAGTAAGGCTCATAAAAAAGATCAGCACAATATTTAGTATTCCAATTTTGGTGGGAGGATTAGCCGTAAATCATAGTAGTGATATTGAAAGAAAAAACATAGAAGCGATTAGTCCCAGCGTTAGAGTAATTGTAAACTCTCCATTAAGTGCAATAGTGAAAACTGTTAAGGGTATAGTCAAGGGTAACAACACAGGAAATTTCAAGAATCTTGAACCGGAGTTGGTAGTTTAATTAAGAGGTCCTTCCTCCAGTAAGGCACTAATGGGATAATAAAATGAAACGCAGGTCAAATGGACGAAAGATTTACTTTTAACCATTTCTTATGTATAGAGGCTGGTTATACACTAATCACCTACATAAATTATAAAAAACGTCTCTAAGTAAATACGCGGATTAGTACTGCAGGTATCGGCATTTCAACGTATTTTTCTTATTGCTCGTAAATAACAATTTACAAACAAAAACAAAGAAAATACTAGAAATTGTCACCAAAATTTTTCATATTGGAATCTACCTGGTCTTGAGGATTTCCAGTCCCTTTCTGCTTATGTTCACTTTTATGAACCCTGGCATCCATCGCTTTTTCATGTTCTTCCCGTACATGATGTAATCTATCTTTTTCGTGAATGAATTCTTTTCCACAATTGTGGCATTTTAAGATTAACTTATGATGAACTGTTTTATAATGATTCATCAAATCTTCCTCAGAACTAAACTTTTCTCCATCAACTTCGCAAGAATATTTTTTATGAAAGAAATCCACACATCTTCTAGTCATAAGATATTATTAAGTTCTTTTGTTATGTATTTGTAAGAGCATAGCGACAATAACAAAAAATCATCATCAATGATATTTCAAATTATGAGATTTAATCTCTTTTACAATAATGGATTAGTCAAACCCAAGGAAAGAAGATAAAAAGCATTTGTATATGAAGCCAAGTACCTACCAGGCTAAGAATCCATAATATTCTAGAATATTACATGAATTGATAAAGGATCAGTTTATCAGGTTAGTTATCCATTCATACATAGGGATATTGGCAACAGCTATAAATGACATCCTAGAGTTCACAGAAAGATTAGTATTTAATTCCTTTCCAGAAGTATCGAAAATTAAGCCCCCTGCTTCCCTAGCTATGAGATAACATGCGGCCATATCTATTGCCCTTATCTTGTCTCGGATATCAATGTATGCATCTATAGAACCACGTGCAAAATAGCACAATTCTAATGCATTTGCGCCTAGGTGTCTAACGTGACTAATTGACGATACCAATTTTGAAATTGATAAAAAATGATCTTCCGAAAGTCCAGAAATATTTAATCCTATTACCATTTCTTTTATTGAAAGTGAAGGCTCCTTCGCAGTTTGGATTTTCTTTTCATTCATGAATGAGCCTGTGGATAGGGAAGCATGGTATAAATCCCCAGATACTAGATTAAATACCACAGCATCAGTAACAGATTTTAAATTAGTATCTGAAGAATAAGCAAGGGAACAGCAGTAAAATGGCAATCCACAGTTAGCGTTGGTTGTACCGTCAACTCCATCCATAACAACTAATCCATTATCTTTGCCTTCTATGAAACCGCATTCCTCTCCTACAATGTTAGGATTAAAGGAATTCTTCTTTAGAATCTCAAAAACAGATTTCTCGGCAAGTAAATCAATTTTTGTGGATACATCACCGCCGGCACCGATTCCAAACTTTTCTTGTCCCTCAATGGTTCCAATCAAATCATGGGTATTCTTATAAACATTAATAGCACATTCTTTTAATATATCTAGGATCGGCACAATGAATCACAATGATCTTATTTTAACAAGCAAATAAAAACTATGAAATCAAGATTCAGGGTGTAAACAATAAATCTAGAAGATTATACACAAAAATACTAACCTTGATCAAGACTTGCAATTACATATTATTTAATCACAAGATTATGAAATATTCTTAACATCGATAACCATAATGTAATATATATATCAAATGACAATATATTGCAAATTTCATTTTCCCGAAACTATCTAGGAGTCCAAACTCTATCAAATGATAAAACTATGAACGAGTAGGCTACATAGGTCATTAGTTTTGTCTGAAAATTGTCTCAATTAGAACCTAATGACAAATAATAAAAACTCCAATCTCCTAACTACTGCATAAATGCGCAGGGAGCTGAATAAATTACAGAATGATTTGACGACGACGACTAATGAGGAGCTTCTAGGTGTGGTCATAGGCGTAACTAAACCAGGATACATTACTTTTGAAGGTAAAGAGCCTGTGGGCTTAGGAGAATACATCACAATAACTGACGGTTTTCAAAAAAGGATTCTGGGTGTAGTGGAATCATGTTCTATTAAGAGTGATGCACTAGATGAGATTTCCAATTTTGAAGAAGCTCTAGAGAGTAAGGTAGTAGCTGAAATAAACAAAAGAGACAAGAGCTTTAAGGTTAATGTAAAAATTCTCGGTATGCTTGACATGTTGAAAAAATCAAAAGCCATCTTACCTGAAATACCCCCACTACCAGGAACCGAGATATATAGAGCAAAAAAAGATGATCTAAAAGACATTTTTGATTCTGAAGAAGAATCGTGGCTAAAGATAGGTACTCTCTTGAGAAATGCAAATGTGAATGTTAGAGTCAACACCAATAGACTTACAACTAGACACCTAGGGATTTTGGCAATGACAGGTATGGGAAAAAGTAATTTAGTCAGTGTAATTGCAAAATCGATAGCAAAAATTCCGGGCACTATGGTGATCTTTGACTATCATGACGAATATCGTTTTCTACAGGGAGAGAACATAAATTTTGTCCAAGCTCAGATAAACCCAAGATTATTAACATCCGATAAGTTTGGAGAAGTCATAGAAATAAGAGAAAACGCAGACATTCAAAACACAATATTACTAAAGGCATATGATAACGATGACCTGAAAAAGAAAATAGGGGATGACTTTTGGGAGGAATTAGAGAAAAATGTAAGGGACATAGGTCTTAGGGAGAAGAGATTTGCAAGTTCTGCAGACAGAGTATTAGACAAGATCAAGGAAGCTAGGAGAAGATTTGGTAGCATTTTGATTCCAAATGCATCAGATCCTGTTTCTCAAATAAGAGAAGGTTGTATAAATATAATAAATCTGATAGAATTTACTGAGAAACAAGCTAATGTAGCGATAGCATTTTACCTCGAATCAATATTGTATCAAAGAAAGCTCTCAAAGAGCCAGAGCTTTAAATCAAATTATGAAAGCACGGATCAAATATTATTTCATAGTCCAGTTATTGTGGTAATTGAAGAAGCCCATGTATTCATGCCAAAAAATGAGAATACTGATACAAAGTATATTGCTTCAAAGGTTGCGAGAGAAGGAAGAAAATTTGGGGTAGGACTGATAATAGTGTCTCAACGACCACGTACTTTGGATCCAAATGTATTAAGTCAAATGGGCTCCTTAGCAATAATGAAGTTGGTTCAACAAGAAGACCAATCACAAATTGAATCATCTAGTGAATCAATAAACGGTAAGATTATTGAACAATTACCATCTCTTAATCCCGGAGAAGCGTTGCTAGTAGGTCAGTGGGTTAATTTACCTTCGTTTGTAAGAATTGATGAAATAGTAGAGAGAACAATGGGAAAGGATCCAGAGCCAGTAAACGAGTGGAAAAACATCAAAGAGAAAAAAGAGATGTCAGTAGAGGATAGTCGGATGTATATCAGAGAGGATTACATAGAAGAGGAGTACATAGAATAAGATTATAAAGAGTTAAATATATAAATTTGTCAGATTCTATCCCCTATCTATAATAATGAACATCGCCATGATTACCAAAACTAGGGAAAGGATAGATCTAAAACTGTATGATGAAGATCTAAAAAATTTGACTAACGAGATTTTTGAGGATTTATATACATTGAATTTCTTCTTACAAACAATCCCAAAAACTTTTGGCCCAGACAAGACTCTCTTGATTTTTAACGATTTGGAAATAACAAATAACATCTTGGACCTGCCTGATAATGATGCAAATCTAGAAGGTTATGACCACAATGTAAAACTTTTACTGGCCAAGGATGAAAATTCTTATTTCATACAAGAATAGATAACCTTTTTACTCTACAAAGGATAGTAAAGAATGAAAAAATGCTAAAGTCATTTATTTTCTATGTTTCAGGATTATTATACTTAAAACATTTTCTAGCTATTGAAACCTTGCTTATAGAGTGACATATTGGACATTCAGCCCAGTTTTTTCCCCCTGAGTATCTCCAATAATAATTACATTTTTGATACATACATTGAATCCAAAATGTTTTTTTTGGACCCTTCAACCAGTTTTCTTGCAATGGTTTACGAGTTGTTTACGAGTTCTTCGTGCCTCTCTTGGTAAACGAGATAATTTCATGGTGTTTACGACAACTACCATATTTGCTCATGATCTATTAATCTTTTCTATGCATGTAATCTTACTGTTTTGATATTACGAATGCGAATGCTAATGAGGTATATGCATACATGCTACCTAATTTTTTAGACAACACTTACACTGGAACCCTTCTCAGTCATCTTGAATTTATATACTTGTTCAACCTCAGAATTTTCAAATATTTCTTCATCATGAGTAATAATTATCATTTGGGATAACGGACTCATTCCTTTACTGAAGACATCTGAAATAATTTTTACAAATGATCGACGTCTCTCCTCATCCAAATTTGTTGTAGGTTCATCTAAAACTATGAAATCAATTTTTGATGATCCCATCAAGAATGCAATCCCCATCCTAATAGCCAATGATACAGCGACTTTTTCGCCTCCACTCAATGATACAGTATCAATTTCTCCGCGCTTACCATAACAAAGTACCTTTATTTCTCGTGGTTTTTCAATCAGTGTTATTTTTGACAGTCCAACGTTGAAAATGTTAATGTATTCAGAGGCTTTGGTAGAGATCAAGTTTAGTGCCCGTGTCCTTAAACTTGAACTCACGATACCATCTCTGTTAAAGACTATGGAGCGAATATTTTCAAGATCAGAAATAAATTTTGCAGCTGATGATAACTCTGTTATCAATGTTTGAAATTCCGAGTTTTCTCTCTGAACGTCTACAATTGTTTTTTCCAATATCGCTTTTTGATTATGTATATTAACCATTTCTGCTGAGAGCTTGTTTTTGGTTATCTTTTTTTGTTGATAAGAATTTAAATCAACCTCTATTACATCTTTTCTCATGTTTTGAATAATATCGATCAGGTTTGCAGAATATTCATCTAATTTGTAAGTAGATAGATCGATATCTTTTAATGTATCCAATTGTAGTTTGGATAGGCTCTGGTGATCTTTCTTTAGACTCTCTAGTTTATACTCTAAGGTATCGATTCTACCATTAATATCAAAATCATAATTTAATAGAGTACGCTCTGCAGATATTATATTTTTCTCCTTTTTTTTGAGTTCCATTTCCTCTTTGTTTAGTTTGGAAATTTCAGAGAGTAGAAGGTGCTTCTCTTTGATCTTTTCGTTGAGTTCAAAATTGATATGAGAAATATCAAACATTTGGTTAAGTGAAATGATTTCAGAGTTACAAACAGGACATTTGCCATCTTTAATTTGGATTTTTTGAGCGCATTCGGTAAATCCTTCTAATTTTCCTATCTCCCCCTCTACTTTGATAACTTTACTGTTCAATTCATCCAATTCGGAACTAACCATCTGTATAGTGATTAAGACTTCATCCTTATTTGTCAAAAAACCGACGGCATTTTTTATATCCACAATCATTCTTTGTGATTTATCAATTTCTGTTTTCAAAGTATTCGATCGTTCTCTAAAATATCCTAGTAAAGTATTTTCTAGGGATTTGATCTCAGAAAGTTTAGCTATTTTTGGCTCAAGAATTTCGATTTGTTTTTCCAATTCATTCAATGTTTCTGTTTTTTGTAATAAATGTACGAGGACAGTGTTTAATGATTGTTTTGATTGTAAAAATCTTGATTCATTATCTTTAGTTTTCTTAATGAGGATGTTAATTTGATTATCGTCATAACCTTGGGTTTTTTCTCGGAGTATTTTTCTAAAATCCTCTATAACACTATGCATGTTACTAAATGACTTATCTAATCTATCTAATCCGATCATGTTATTTAGTAATTCTTTAAATTCCTTAGGCTGTGAATCTATTATCTTACTAATTTCACCTTGTTGAATAATACCTGCTATTTGCAATTTAGTATAGTTAATCCCCATGATAGATTCAGTTTCATGGATTACTGATTCACCAAGTTGTTTTCGTTCTCCAGAGATGATTGATCTGTAAGTGGACTTGTCATTTTGATCTATATTCGAATTATTGATGCCACTTTTAACCTTCTGTTCTAATCTAACTGAAGTCAGTCTGCCTTGGCTATCTATTTGTCTATTGATCCTATAATTTGTGGAACCAATGGAGAATTCTAAAATTACAAACGATCCCGTTTCATTACTAACATATCCACCCATTCCTCTTGTTAGCAAATTTTTGTGAGATTTGCGAGTGTGTTCATCAAATAGTGCAAATGTTATAGAATCAATAATACTGGATTTACCGGAACCGTTGTGCCCTACGAAAACTGTAATTCCAGGATGGAATTCAAGAGAAGTATCAGTGTGTGATAAAAAGTTATTTAAAACTATCCTTTTTATCAATTCTAATTGCCTTTCCCAGCTATTTTTGATTCGTCCAAAGTCTGATAGATCGATTTATTATTTTCAAAAAACTGCCAAACGTAATTGGCAACTTGATTGTTCTTATCTTTATCAACATTCTTGTTGTCGTGGGTGTCATCTTGATTATTAAACATACTGATTAGATCCAATGATAGATGAGTCAGAGGTTCAGAATGGAGAGAATTAAGAATTAGTGAAGACATTTCTTTATCCATGTCAAAATCTCCTGTATTATCATAAGAAAATCCAGTATCGGCACCTTTGTCTAAAATGCTCCAATTATAATATAAAAACGGAGCCTCTAATAGCAATAATTGTCTAGATAATATTTTGGGATCTATAGCTGCTCCACCTATTTTTAGATCTATAACAGGTTTTTTTGAATATCGAGTAGATTCTTGGACGATATTACGCAGCTTAACATCTAATTCGGGATATTCAATTTGGTATTCAAACTGATGTCGTCTCTTTTCTAGCTTTATCCAATGAGTATCGATGTTTGTAGAGGCTTCTGAAAGGTCTACTAGTAAAAATCCCTTCTCCACATCTGAGATGGCCTCGTTATGTCCTAGATCAATCGAACCAGGATAAGCCACCAAACCATCGTTTAGAGAAGTAAATCTCTTTTCAATGTGGTCGTGATAGTGACCCATAGCATAATAATCAAATCCGATTGGTAAATCACTAGAAAAAATTTCGCCTGCAAATTTGTTAAAATCATATAAGCCTTGATGAAGAACAAGTATTTTTTTTAACTGTTGATTTTGAGCTGTATGTTTTTGGATGTCATCTTTCAAGATAGACTCTAATTTTCTAAATGGCCTGATCAATCCGTTATCAATATTTGAACGACGTTCCTTATTGAAACCATAGATTAGTAGATTGTCAATTTGGACCGGTGAATCGGGTTGGAGTCTTCTTGCTAATCCCAAATTATGAAATAGGTATGGCAGAGGTACATCATTGGACCTACTTATATCGTGCTCACCTAATACAAAAAATACGGATATTGATTTTTCTTTTAGTTTTTTTAATTCTCGGGCAAGCCTAATAATGGCCGCACCATTTGGCTTTGGATTATGAAATATGTCACCGGCCAAAATGATAGCTTTTACATGCTCACTGATTGATTTTTCAATAGCCTCTCCAAATACTTCGTACAGATCTTCTTCTCGCTCTTGGAGATTGAATTGAGCATAGCCCAAATGAATATCTGAAATATGAGATATAAGCAACTATGGTTCAAAAGATCAATGCCATATTTTATTTATCAAGAAATCATTCTTGATAAACCGCATTCGAACTTACCCGCCACCTGCTCCACCTCCCAATGTACCCCATTGAACTTCTTGATAATTATCAATTAACTCATTTAACAAATCATTGATATCCTTATCTTGTTGTTTTGAGGAAATATATTCGCTTAACAATGATTGAAGTCTTTTATAAGTAATGTCATCTACTTGCAGATTTCTCATTTCTATTCAGACTATCTTGAGAATTTAATTATAGATATAGATTTGCACGTATGTTCAAAGAAAGATTTAACAGTAATATAATTTACCTTAAAATCATAAATAATGTCGATTAATTATCCTACTGAGATTTTTTCAAACACGTTGGGTAGAAAATTTCTCTTAAACATACTAAGATTTGATAACGGTTATTTTATTTCAATATCAGAGAATGAATCAAAGCTTGGATCTATCTCTGTATCTCTAGCTGTGACAAACAAATCTAACACGGCTAGAGTGATTCAAGACAAAAATGATCAATTATTTATTGACACTCTTTCTACCAGGATTTCCCTAATGAAAAATGGTATCTGCATCATATCAATGTTCACAAAAAATAAATTACATTTAGATGACATGAAAATAATTAATGAAAAGATCCTGTCGGCAATAGAGGAGAAATAAATGGCAAAAAAAGAAAAAAACAACCACAACAGCAAGGATCACAAAGGTATTTTGAGAAACAAAAATAATAGAAACCTTAATTCAAAGTCCAACCAAAAGAAAGTTGAAAATATCACCGCAAAAGAAGACTCAGAATTAAAGCATGAATATGATTTAAGAAGCTTTTTATCATACCTCGAGGAAATGGGGGAATTAATAACAATACACAAGAAAGTAAAAAAGAAGTTTGAACTTGCTGCAATAATAAGTAAGTTTGATAAGAAAGAGGCTGTAATGTTTACCAACGTTGATGAATCGAAATTCAAAGTCGTTTCAAATATTGTGGGAACCAGGGAGCGCTTTTTTTATGGGATCGAGTCTTCAGGTCCAATCAGTAAAATCAATTTATCTAACCTAGGAAACATAGGACCAGAATATTACCCAAAAGAATTTTCCAATGATGCACTATTCTATAGTAACAGTACTAAAAATCTCTATGATCTTCCAATCGTAAGTCATTTTGAAAAAGATGCAGGCCCATTTATTACTTCATCTACAGTATATGTGAAGGATCAGGAGAATGGAAATCAAAACTCTTCAGTTCACAGAATGTTACTGCTTAATAATAGCCAAATGGCGATAAGAATGGTAGAGGGCAGGCATCTTCATAAATGCTTCGTTTACGCTAAAGAGCATAAAGAAGATTTAAAAATCAATGTTGTAGTTGGGGTACATCCAGCCCTGAATATTGCAGCAGCATATCAAGCAGCACATGGAATTGACGAAATTACAATAGCAAATTACCTCTTGAATGGTACTCTAAAGCTTGCAAAGAATAATTATTCTGATTTAATGATACCAAAACACAGCGAGATAGTGTTAGAAGGTAAAATACTTCATGACGAAGTATCTGAAGAATGGATGGTCGAGATGCTGAGGACATATGACTTTAAACGAAAACAACCAGTTTTTGAAATTAATAAAATTTGGTACAGAGATAATCCCATATATTACGACATTTTACCTGGATACACGGAACACAGATTGTTAATGGGATTGCCTATCGAAGCCAAAATTTTTAGTTACGTTAAGAATACTGTTCCCTCCACGAGAATGGTACACTTATCCGATGGAGGGAGTAATTGGTTAACTGCAGTAGTACAAATAAAGAAGAGACTAGAGGGTGAACCAAAAAATGCAATTCTAACTGCATTTGCAGCACATCCGTCTCTTAAGACTGCAATCATAGTTGATGAGGATATTAATCCCTTGAATCCTGTAGAGGTAGATTATGCTGTTTCTACTAGAACCCAAGCTGATAAAGATTTTCTAATAATAACAAATGCAAAGGGTTCAAGTTTAGATCCCTCTAGTGACCAAACCAATTTATTAACTACAAAATTAGGAATAGATGCTACGATTTCTCTTCTTAAAGATAGGGAGAGATTTGAGATTGCTAGAATACCTGGTGCAGATAATATCGATATCAAAAAGTATGCATAAAAAGAAAAAGAAGGTCACATGCTTTCAAAGTCCTAAATCTGTGTATTCCTGCCTAGGAATCTTTGTGCAGAGATTAATTCAAAAGGATTAGAAATACGCGGTTTAGCAAGTATGAAAAAGAAGGTTAGATAATTGTCATCATGAGAGCAGACAGAATCACACCATACAGCATATGGCCAGTTAAACTTGTAATGACTGGACCAAGTCCTAATCGATGTCTAAGCGGATCAATTCCGGTTATGGGTTTGTGAATTGGTAGCAGCGTTAGAACCCATAAAACTAGACCATATAAAATGCCTACGAAAAACATCATAGTGATTAAGGATGGAATCAAAGTCAATAAAAAATAAAAACCAATTCCCCCCAATCCACCATTTACAAAATGAAGAAAAAAAAGTCCAGGAAAATTGATCTTTGTTCTATCAGTTCTAAAAAATTTGCTATATAACAGCTGATTTTCATGCCATTCAAGAACTCCTTCTAGACCCCACTTTCTCCAAAAAGGAAATTCAAAAATAGTCATCATCAATGTAGAAAATAATCCGGTCAATAAACTCAAAAACATGGAAAAATAATCAAACATGCGATTATAGCCAAGTTATATAGAATATAATGTTTATCGGTCTACAAATTAGTTAGCATCAGGGAGGAAACAAGGTAAGCAAGTAAATAAGTAGACTCCGATAATTGTAATATTAGGAATGTAAAACACAGGAATTGAACTATATATCGATCCTCAGAACAAAATATTATGTTGTCTTATCTTAATAGGCATCAGCAAAAAGAATCCTGCCCTTAACAAGTTCCAGCACAGTTTATCTCAATCCACATCGTCTCATCTCACCTCATCTCACTCCACCTTACCAAAATAAATCATGGAGAAATATTTGGAATTCCATTGCAATCAAACATAACTATAAAACCACACACCTTTGTTTGATAGAGTCTCTAAATATTACCAGTAATCATGATATCTACAAAAGAAATAATCAGAATCAAAATTCTAATGCTTCTATGGACTTTCAAAAACACAAACAATTTGTAATTATGGGGTATTATAGAAGGATCAAAAATACGGTTCGATGAAAATCAAGCTTGGACTATAATCAAATATCAACAAAAGTAGAATCAAAGTCAATGACAGAAGGAAAATACGGTATCATATCCGGACAGGTATGAAAGTAATATAGAAGAATAAATACTAGGAAATTTATAGTTTAGTATGAATCGCCTGATAGTCGAATCCTACACCAACTCGACAATAAACACAATTTTAGATGACATATCTAAAAAGTATCAAATTGATACGTCCAAAGAACAGCTTGATGAGGATATCCCGATTAATGAAATCAAATTCAAATATAGAACTTATTCTGAATGCGTTAAGATGCTCTACAAAAGTGCAGGCGTAGTCAACGCAATTTAGGTTCTAACTTTCATTAGTTTTATATGACCAGTAGTACAGGCTTCTGAACCTTCTTCATGTTCGTGCAAAAGCTGTTTTGCGTTTTCCTCAGGTAATTTTTCTGTTGAAATATAACCACATTTTTCACAAATAACAATATAGCTCCAGCCAACCAAATAGATTTCATTTTAATTATCAGCCCTCGATATTTATCTATATGTGCAAATTAACAGATAAGAATCTCCATGCTTATCACACGCATAATTTGACAAAGAAAATGCAGATTAAACCAAAAGAATTGGGATGAAATTTTGGAAATTTCTAATCAGGTTAGATTGAAATACCAATCGCATGTAGGTTTGTTTTGCTATCAAGATTTGTAAAAAGACATTATGTTGTAAAATTTTTTGCAAGTTAGATTTCTTTTAGTTTGTCTATTAAACTTGAGAATAAATAAATGACCTTTTGATTGAAACGAGCAGACGAACATGAATCACAAAAGACAGTAGTTTCAGTTTAGTCGAGTCTCGAATCAGTAGATGGTAAAATCTTAAATAGAGATTTGATTCTGCTATGTGTAATGAGTTTCAAAATCAGTTTTGTTCGATATCCACTACTTGTTGCCATAATAATTATGGGAACAGGGATAGTATTTATGTTTCAAAATTCAAATACAATAGAAGCAGGTGCTACATCCTTTATGCAAGATGACTCAAACAGCACTATTTCTTCTACTCCTACCACAGCTGTGGCCACAACATCTGCTTTGAATAATACATTCTATCATGATTCTGATGGTGAAATTAATAAACTAATATCGGCATTTGGATTACCATTTTATGAACTAACGGATGCCAAAGATACCGGTAAAGAAGTACTAAATATCGATCCACAACAAACCAAGGACTCTTATATTGCTCAGGGCAATATGAAAGGAATAGGTAACGTTACTGAGTATGGTACATATATATCAACTTATTCATCACCTGAAATTAGCAGCACTGGTAAAGGAATGATAGTTCAGAATGATAATGTAGCAACGTTTACTGCTGAGGATACTGGAAAATATGACAACGACGGGAACTTACTATTGAAAGGAACTATGTTTTTCCAATCGGATGATAAAAAAATGGAAAGCATTGACGGAAAGATAGGACTTTATCTTTACTGGAAAGATACTAACGGTACCGACTGGACAAAAACATGGTTATGGAAATAGAGAATTACTGACAAGATAATTGAGTGTAGGGAAGGGATAGGGTTTAACGACAACAAATACAATTTTTTTCTTCTAGTTAATAAAACAGACTGATTTCATTTAGATACCCTCATTAGGGTTTTGGTGATCTAAATATTTATGCCATAAACTATAAGTGCAAAAACCATGATCTCGTTTAATAATTTAAACCCTTTAATTTTGCGAATGATCAAAGGATCATTGTCATCCTTTGAAAAACAAATTCTCAACAATTTGTATTGTATCTTGTTTCATATTATTTTTACTATATTATAGTAATGTCATCTTGAGATCGATTTGAGAAATCGGGTAACAGTGTAATAAAAATAAGGATATGATTTTTTGATGACATGTGACAGGAATATTTTATATCTATCCCGATATCAATTGAATTTAAATATCTAAAGCAGTCCTTTTCATCACGACCAAAATCACATAAGGTACAAGTACATCACAAAATAGTGCATCCGATTACACGAGAAACGCCCTGGTTATTTATCCCTTTTTTCTAGAGTTCGTATGAAAAGTATAGACCTAGCAGGAATGATTCCTCGCAAAAAGACCCTAGAAGCACTAACATTGATAATGTTACTCTCTTTTTCATCCGCAATTGTCTCGGGTTTCAACTTAGAAAATAGAATAGCCACAGCGAGTCAACAATCTCAAAAAACCATAGAATTTACATTGATAGCAGAAGAAACAACACTAAATATTTCTCCAAGTAAAAGAATTAATGCATGGACTTATAATGGTACCATCCCTGGTCCAACTATTCGTGTTACTGAAGGAGATAAAATAGTGGTACATTTCATAAATAAACTAAAGTTATCACATACTATTCACTTTCATGGTGGTCATAATGGAACTGTGGATGGAGTTTTTGAAATAGTCCCTCCAAACCAGATATTTACCTATAAATTCATAGCTACTCCGGCTGGTGCTTTGATGTATCACTGCCACGTCATGCCAGTGGTTGAACATGTAAGAATGGGACTGTACGGAGCATTTATCGTTGATCCCAAAGTCCCTTTACCTCCAGCAAAAGAATTTTTGCTTGTATTTGGAGACTATGATTCAACCAATATACTCACATCTGATCCAGAAAGTATGTTTTTTAATGGATATGAAAACATTCACTATGACAATCCGCTTCCAGTATATGAAAATGAAACAGCAAGGGTTTATTTAATAAACTTGGCGCAGCTTCCCGCATATGGATATCATGTGCATGGAACGTTATTTAAGACATGGATTTCCGGTATTCTTATGAATGATCCTATTTATACTCAAACATGGGCAACTGCGTCAGGCGATGCGGCGGTTTTTGAATTGAAATGGCCGTGGACTGGAAATTTTCTCTTTCATATGCATGGAATTCCTGAGGAACGAGGCTCTATGGGATATTTCAATGTCTCTTTGCCAAATGGACACCTGGTAGACGGAAAGGACATAGTAGTTACAAAGTCGGTCAGCATGATAGACTGGCAGCAAAACTTGACAAAAACATTGCAAAATGCTTCATCCATATCAGATCAAACAAAATAACTTTTTTTTGACAATGAAATTAATATTCGACGTATTCGCTTAATCTATTAGATCAGTATTATCATTAATAATATTGAGTATAGAGATCCCTAATTGACAATGGTAGCATAACTAAAATTATGAGAAGTTTGCAGAATAATTAATGACTACTAAAATGCTACTAAAATAATCGCAGAAAAATAGATATTGTCTACCTTTTTCCAATAAGAAAGCTAAATAACTATTTGAGGCAAGCGGTAAATATCATATCTTTTCAAAGGAAAACATGAGTAAATTAATTACTGGAATTCTTTCAGTTTTTATAGTAACAGGTATTTTGGGTGTTTATATTCCAAATGCTTTGGCAACATTAGGCACACCATTGGAGATTTGTACTGGGAATAGCGCTGCAACAGGAAACGAAACAAGGACAGGCAGGTGACACAGGAGCACAATCTGTTTCGCCAGAACTTAATGCATTAACAGGAAATAACCTTGGTGTTGAAGCACAAAAAAATGGTGAGTGCATACAAACTTTTGAACAACCACCCACCGATTCAACAATTCCTCGAAATTAGAGAAATAGGATGAGACAGAGACAGCTCATTCAATAAAGTCTCCTAGTTTTCTTTTTTTCCTCTTTTTTTTGGTATCAATTACTCTATCTATTCTAAAAAGTATTTTTCGATAGTTATAACTTACCAACATACATTAGTGAGATTACTGATATCAGTCATTATTACACAACATCTTTTATAAGGTGTAAAAAAAATATGGATTAATGATCAATATTGGAAAAAAAATATTTGAGGAAGTAGATTTTCCAACCAATAGCAGAATAATTTCAGAGGATAAAGATAAATCAATCATCGAAAGAGAAAGTAGTTGGACGGGAAAGATTAAAGGAATAGATTCTTTTCCAAGCGGTTCTGTAGAGGGTCATGGGCGCTCAGTTATTTTTGAAAATGGTGTCTCGATTTCTAACTGGCAAGGTATTTGGACTATAGAAAACGGGCAAGAAATTTCTTTTATTGGAAAAGATACAAGCAGAAATGGCAAATACTATGTAATAAGAACATATTTTACTCGCAATGAGGAGTTAAAAGATCTTGACGGCATGGTATGTTTTTTGGACGGGATATTTGATTCTAGAAATAAATCCTATAATTGTAGTGGATACAGATTGATTTAGAAACACATTTTTCATGACTTTACCCGTCTGGTAGCAGCACTGGGTATCCTTATTACGATTTAGAGCAAAAAATAATCTCCAATGTAAGCAAATGATTGATAACTTGATGCTCGACGAATGAACGTTTTTTTCGTTATATGTATTAACTTTTATTGTTTTTGCTATCAAGATCAATACTAAAAACCGTATTAGCAATTCTGGACCGATTTGAATCGTCTCATAGTGTAAAACTAGGACAATTACACCCCTCAACTTTGCAAAAAGCAGGAGTATTGCCCATACCCATAGCCACATGAACAGATTTCGGATGGTTGCATACTTTGCACGTTACAAAATCGTCAGGTTTACTAATGCTCATACATATTGATTAGTTATTCTTTTATAAAAAGCATAACCATTTCAGGCGATATCTATTCTGAAAGGATTTTCTACTAATAGTAAATTTCTGTGGTGCAAACAAAAATTACAAAAAAAGTATGGTTGCTCGATAAATCGCAAAAATGTCAGATTCCAAAATTGGCTTCTCACCTTAATCGAGTCAAATTCCACTATTTTGTTTTCTTTCAAGAAAATTGACTTCTTTAGCCCATCGTCGAATTACTCAAACCCCATAATTGGTATCTAGTATCGATGATCATGAAGGAGAAATTTTCTCTGTAATATTTTATTGAGTTGTATATGCATTGTGAAAATTATGTGATAAATGAAATTTTAACATGGCAAGTATATAGTATCTATGGAAAATGTAACCCCATTCCAACTGGATACGATTTAATAATTTCGCATATTTTTGAGAATGATTCCGCAGCTGTCATCGAATTTTACGCTAAAGTATTTGGTGGGGTTGAAGAGTACTGCCACTCGATTCCCGGAAATAAAAATAAGGAAAATAAAGGAGATTGTTCAATTGGTAATAACCACTGGAATCTCTAAAATAATGCCTGCTGATGAATTTCCAGAAATGTGTAATGAGCACGTCAAGTCAGGAGAGAAAATAGGAGCGCCTGGTCCGATAGGACGGAGTTCAGTATTTTTTAACATGTATTTTTTCAGTATTTCTTAACATGTATTTTGAGAACGTTGATGATATATTTGAAAGAGCTATAATGGAGGGAGCAACTGTGATTATGCCTTTAATGGACGCGTTTTGGGGAGATAGATACGGTCAATTCAAAGATCCATTTGGACATACTTGGGAAGTTGCCACTCACAAAAAGGATATGATAAACAAAGAATTAGAAATCGCTGCTAAGGACTTTTTTGAAAAAATGGGAAACATGAGTTAAGAAATATATTTTTTACCTCAGGTACAACAACGATTAGCCAATAATCCATAAAATCAATGCATTTAGAATTATTTTAAACCCCTTTTCTTTTTGCAAGATAGACAAACATAATACTACAACTAGAGAATTTCTAGGACGGGTCGGAATGACATCTCTCCCCTCAAATATACAAAACACGTTGTAGACGCAAGCACAACGAGATCCACAAACAAGGAATTGTCGGTTACAAAAAAACTAAAAAAAGAAATTAGATCTAAAAAGCTTTTTCTGATCTAATAATTAAGCTGAGGCAGTAGTTACTGCAGGTTGGCTATCAAAAAAGAGAGCCGATGAAGAAGATAAACATTCTCTCTCACTACCACCGCCATCACCACCTTCGGCTGCATTGACATGCTGAATTGTAGAAGAAACATTGATTGCTCCTGGGGTTGCTGTAACAATTAAGAACAATGTCGAGACTGCCAGGAGGCCAAGCCCCAAGATTTTTGGACTATTCATTATACAAATAAACCCGTATACCAATATTTAAAATTGATGGCAATCAACAATGGATCTTTTCATCTAAGGAGGGCATAACATATCTCAAAATTGATACTTTATGTAGGTATGCAGGTTGAAGGACGCTTTTTTTGGCAATTCTATCGGAATAAATCTGTTATTTTATTTGATGTCATTATTATGTACCTTTCAAATAATTGTTCATGGAAACAAATCAAGACAATGTTTTTTTAAACCTATGAAATTGGCTATGTTGACATGTTTCCAACATACATGGGGAGGCTACAAAAATGTAAATTATTATTCCATATGATAAAGGATATGCAATAGTATGACTCTCTTTTAGCTCCCTCACAAAAACAGTATTTATTGCAAATATAACAAGAAATATGCAAAGTCTAGAGTTCATTCTTTCTGTTTCAATTTGGAAATGAAATCAGATAGTCTAAATGGCATGGTTAGAATGTCCCCCTCCTCTATCATCGCAGACCTTAAGACATACTTTGGTAGGTATTCCTTTGGAGTTGTCGTAACCATAATTATTCGTTGGGTGGGGCTAATATCATGTATCATTTTTGCCAGATCAAGACCATTTAGACCTTTTAAATGAGTATCCAAAACGACCACGTCGTATGGTCTACCCTTGTTTTCCTTCTCAAGAAAAAATTCAAGGGCCACCTCACCATCAGCGACTGTAGCCGATGTTACTCCCAGAGTTTCTAGAAATGTCTTTAACAAGGTTAGAATATCGGGTTCCGGTTCTGCAATTAAGATGTGTGATGGTTCAAATTCTTTTGTGGAGGAATTAGTAGGTGTACTATCTTCAGATTTGTTTGATTTTCTTTTGTAATAATCGGATAAGTTGGTGTCTGCAACATCTGCGGTTGAATTAGATATTTTTTCTTTAAACATAACAGTTTCAGTGTGTTCTTTATATGGTTTTTCCCCAGATTCTTCAAATGGTTGTTCGCGTTGGAATTCACATTCTACAAAGTTCATAACCATTTCATTCATCTTAGGTTACAAAGATATAATCAACAAAAGTTAAATACATCGTTTTAAATCCTAAAGTCTAATTTGTTCTGGTAACTTACTGTTAAATGATAGGTTCGTTTTTAAGGTGAAATTTAGTATCTATGTCCAAATTTTTGACATAATAGCAAATATATCATGATCTTTCAAACACCATTTATAGAGATATCAACACAAAATTGATAGAGAAATGAATAAGCATTTTAGTGTCTTAGATGAACAACACTGACAAACTAACTTGCCAAATCTTACGGAAAAATTAATTTGATTAAAATATATCAAATGAATCAACATAAAGATACTTTTCTCATTCTGGATAGATATTTCCCAGTCGGAAAAGTAGCGAAATAATCGTAAATTAAGATAAATAATTATTGCATACAACCATAATATTTAGACCTGTGAATAAGGATTTAGAAATAACAAAAAGTATACTGACCCATATACATCTGATCTTAGGAAACGAACCTGAGAAAAATCATACATTTAATTCCCTACAGGAGTTATATGATAAAATAGATGCGAGGCTCGAACCCTATGATACAACCGAGGAAACAAGTTATCATGGAAAGGAATTATTGTTTACATTTGAAAAAAACATTGAATGGATGAAAGTAAGAAAAATAATCATTTCCGATCATGATAAGAAAAGTGGCACTTTAGCTATTAAAATAGATAAAGAAAAGTTGGTAAAATACATCGTAGATCCCGAGACGCCGTTGATTGAAACAAATAAAGATAATGATAGACAAGATGTAACATCCTCATAGTCCATCACTATTGTAAAATTATGAAAATGTATGCTCTATGCCACAGAATCTACTATCTTTTTGCAATGGTCAATAGGTAACCCAATCCAATACTATTTTCTAAGACATAAGGACCTATTGCTTTCAAGAAATCATCTCTAAGTGAATCGGTTTCACTAGAATCACCCCGATTATTTAATATTTGAATAGTATTAATCAATGGTCCATACTTTGTACTCATAAACTCCCAAAAGTGATTTGGACTAAGAATCGGAAAGAATGCTGTTCCACGTTCAAAATGCACTCTTGATACTTCATTTAATCTTTTTTCTATTACTTCAGGGACACCCCAAAGTATTGGAGAGGGAGGACTATTAACTGGTTTAGGCAAATGTTTACCATTTGCCTTAAATATTGATCCAATGGCAAGCTCGGGCGGCCAAGTTGCGAATCCTATCCTACCACCTTTCTTTGTCACTCGAATCATTTCTTTGGCAACGAGGTCTGGTTGAGGAGCAAACATGTGTCCAAAGGTTGAAAGAACAACATCAAAGGATTCATCCTCAAAGGGTAAACTCTGGGCATCACCCTCCTTCCATGTTATCCCATCGACCTGGGCAATTTTAGCTTCTTCTGCAGCTAGTTCTAAAAGTTCCGTCGTGATATCAATTCCAGTTACATTTGCACCTATTCTCCTGGCCGTAATTGCAGTGTTACCATTTCCGCATGCGATGTCAAGAACATCCTCTCCAGATCGAACATTTATTGATCTCATCAGGTGAGAAGATATGGAAGGAAGCATTGTAGAGATACTACGATAATCCCCTAGTTTCCAAACATTCCCGGTTTTTGTATTTTTCAAACTCTCTTTTTCACTTGATTCATTCTCTTTATTTGATAGATTTAATTGACTCATATGGTGATATCGTGATATCACCATATAAATAGTTTTCTTTTGATGATATCTAGATATCATCACTTATATTGCTCTGAAGATTTCATAAAGATATGGCCCGTAACATGATAATCCGAGGTTTCGACGATGAGATTCACTCTCAACTTGGCGATCAATCAAAAAAGAAGGGTGTTTCCATAAATTCAATTGTAAAGGACGCCGTGGATCAGTGGCTAAAAAAACAAGACGAAATCCCAAAACGGCATCATTTACTTCTATACGATAACGCGGAATCTGTTATTCGAATGATCAAATCATTAGATAAATTGGCCAAGGAAGGTGAATGGTTTAGATGTTTCGTCCGGTCATCTAATTCTTCAGTTACAGAGGTACTAGAAAAACTAGAATGGTTTGATGGGACAATTACACCACATAGGTCATCTCAAAAAAGATCCTCTGAAATATCTTAAAGACATTTTACAAAATATTTCTCAGAATTCGAATAATAAAGAAATATGTCTACTTGATTTCCTCATCAATGATATTGCGTACTCGTCGGTCAGCGAAGCTTGCTATCTTGAAAAAGAATATGACAAGAATAGATTAGAGGGGCTAGTATTTTGTGCATATGAGTTGAATAACATGTTTAAAGCTTCTACAACAGAAATGATAGAAATGTTCGAGTTACATGATCAGGTATTTATCCTCAATAATGATCAGATTTACAAATTGCATTTGACAAAAGAAAATATGCATAAACTTTTCTTGAGCTAGTTATATCTTTGAATAAGAAGATAGCACAGAAATTAAAAATGAAATAATAAGAATATCATATTAGATCCAACTAGATCCAAACATTTTAGATCCCCTTCTCTGGAAATAATCGACCATTGTTAACGGTCCGTCAAATCATTAAAAATCTAAAGATTGCAAAATTCAATGTTTACCAGCGTATAGTAAAAACAAAAAAAATTTATTGTTGGCCTAGTGCCAAGTCGCCTAATTGTTCTTGTAATTGTATTCCTACATTGTTACATGATGCTAAGGTAAATTCACCGGATACACATTGTGCATTCTGTTCGCTTGATTGACCTTGTTCGATTCCCTGCTCTGCTTTGTTATGTTTTCCTGTTGCAAATGCCATGTTATCTCCAAAGGCTACGACTGAACCAACGAGAGCTGCAGCAATAAACATTATTGCAAATACTCCAATCTTACTAGTTTTTGTTATGTTACTCATTATAATCATAATGTGTAGATAAAATTTATTATATCATAGTTTGGATACTCATTGCTATCATATTTCTATAAAATACTTAACCAGTAACATAGTCTGATAACTGATTTTGTGAAAATATTCAAGATGTTTATTTATTTAGCATGAATGTAATGACTAGTCACACCCTCTGAAATTGGTTTGTCGAAGAGATCTAAAAACGTAGAACCTAACAAGGTTTTCATATCGCTAATTTGAGACCCACTCTTGTGCTAGTTTTATAAATTATGATCACAGTACTACATCATATTATGGAATTAACGAAAGTTGAGAGAGAAAACAAAGTGTATGTAAATGATAAAGCAATAGTTCTGGATAGGAGTGCCATCACTGCATCCGAATTATTAGAATTAGCTGGATTTTCATCTCTTGCGTATAATATTTACCTGGTTTTAGATAGAAAGAGGAAGAAGAGCAAATTATTGGGTGAAAATAAGAAAATCAAGGTTGAAACCGGAATGCGCTTTGATGCGACCTTAAAACAGAATTAGTTATGATATCGTGTTAAGTTTAGACCATATGCTTTGGTTCCAGAATTTTCTTTTCAACTTTCCCAGGGAGAAGGTACTGTAATTATACCTTTGTTGCTATTGTTAGCAAATAACCTAATCGCACTATATTATCACGTATGTATGGTTCTAAGGTTTTAAGATAGTCTTGTCTAATCAATTCTATTTTTTCCATTTTATCCTCCTCTTCAAGTGCCTGAATTAGTTGAATCAGTGAACCTGATTTCGTTGCCATCTCCTGCCAATAATGATTTGGACTAAGGATAGCATATTCAACGGTATCCCTTTCAAATAATATATTCTTCACGTCACACAATAGTTCTTGAATTTTGTCCGGGATTCCCCATTGCATAGGGGACGGAAGAGGAGGTGTCATTGATTGGTTATTTTGAACAGGGGGTATGTACTTTGAGATTGTATCATACATTCTTCCCCATGCAAGCTCAGGAGACCAAGTAGCAAAGCCTATGCGCCCGCCTTTCCTGAGAACCCGTTGCATCTCGCATGCCGTTGCCTTTTGGTCTAATGCAAACATGTGACCAAACGTTGACAATACAATATCAAATGATTCATCTTCAAATGGAAGGCTTTCAGCGTTACCCTCTCTCCAGTCAATCTCACTGACTTTTGCAATGGACTCTTCCTCCTTTGCTTGAGCTAAAAGCTCAGGGGTAATGTCTATACCGGTCACCTTTGCACCGGCTCTGCGTGCAGTTATTGCAGTGTTACCAAATCCACACGCCACATCTAAAACAGAATCCACAGGTTTGACATTAACAAGTCTTACAAGCTTAGCTGAGACTGGAGAAATAACTTTGCCGATACTTCTGTAATCACCTAAGGTCCATCTTTTCCTGATGCTCTGGTTTGAATTATTCAACCTAAAATCGTACCTCAGCTTAGCCTGATAAACTTTAATATTGTATTCATGATGAGATATAGTAACAGAGCCTATAACATATACTCGTGAATCAATTTTCCATTACTATCTATAATTACATCATGATTATGAATGAGTCTTGAAAGAAAAGCATTAAATGGATATCGTTCGAGTAATGACTTTGGATATGGACACACATATGAACCGTCAAAAGGTTTTTCGTGCCACCAATTCTCCAGATTGATGCATTCCTCAAAATGCTTGTTCTTAAACAGCAGGGTAGCACAATCTGCGGTTAAACGTATGTGCTTGTCCTTTCTGTTTGGGTCTTGATTGGTATTAAAAATCATTTCTTCTTTCAATTTATTAAAAGATTCTAAATTTCCTTCCATCGCATTAACATAATAAGGTACCAAGTCAATAACAATAAGATTTCCTTTTTCAAGGTTTTCTTGATAATTTGTAATCTGCGATGAAAAGTTTTCCAAATAACTTTTATTTGCTAAACTAACAGAGGCGTGGATACATAGCTGACCTCGTTTTAGGCCTTCGTTAATGTATGTTGAAACCGCTTTATCTAAATCCTCTTGTTTATCATATAAAAGAATGACATGCATATTGGTGCTAGGATCAATCAATGCATCATAGTACATTTCATTTATTAGTGTATGATTCTTTACCAATGTTCTAAAGGTTTCTGGACTTATCTCTTGCATCAAACCTATTTCATAAGCACACAAAGTATGTGCTGGATTGGAAGGACCTTTTTGTGTTGATTCATAGTTGATCAACGCCTCGTAATATCTCTTTTCAAAAAACGGTTTCATATCGTAAAAAGCTCGAAATCTTTTCTTGCTGTCCATTGGTAAAATAAAATCACTACCTTTGATATTATCTTCATTCTTCATACTAGTATCATTACGGATCGGAGAAAGACTTTTGCACATTGGTATCCCACCAGAGGGCGACAGCTTACCCTTTTCTAACATGTTACCAGAAAAATACCATTGGGTACTCGATAAGAGAGTAATTACCCCATCATTTACTAGAGTAGAGATATTGAATCGAAATTGACAAATCTTTTTTAGTCTTTCTATAATTTCTTCTTTAGAAAGGTCATCTGTTACGAACGAAATGGATTCATCATTTTCCAAACCCTCAATCAAAAATTGAAGACCAGCTTCTAATTTCTCTTGACTATTAGAATAAATGGAAAACGTATGTGAGATATCATCACTCTTTTTGGGTTTATATACATTAATTGTCAAGACTATACACTATTCTATTATGATTATGGAGTATAAGTGCATTATTAAGAATCAAAAAAATGGATTTGAGAGAGTAGGAAAACCGCAAAGTGACCTAGCATATCCTCAAGTATGTTCACTTTTCGATACCTGCGTTATTATACGCCTTCGTCAGAGCTTGACTATTCAAAAGATCCCCTTGATTAAGATGTTGACTTGGATTTCCGATAGCTGAAGGCAGACCAGCAACCTGTGTTTGATTTGTTATTATGCTACCAATAGGAACGAGTGTATTATCTGGGATTTCAACTCCTACTACAATGCTACCAAGCCTTATGACAACATTATTACCTATTTTTGAATCAAGTACTGCACTTTTTACTCCTACTATGGTGTTATTTCCAATCCAAACAGGTCCGTGGACTACTGAATCATGTGCCAGGCTCACATTGCCACTGATGAAAATAGCATATCCCCGATCAAACCTCGTATCATTTCCAAGTAGTCGTTCTCCATTTTGAGAGAATCTTTTGTTATCATTATTTGTTCCATCTTTAACCGCATCAATAGCATGCAGTATGACACCATCTTGTATGTTAGAATAATCCCCGATATGAATTGGAACACCTTCATCTGCTCTGCAAACGGCTGTAGGGGCCACTAGTACATCTTTCCCTATAAAGCAATCACCTATGACTACAGCAAAAGGATGTATAAAAGCTGAATCAGCAATTTTAGGAGAGGAAACATTTGAAACTACAAATGTTTTTACATTAGACATTATGTTAGGCCATTGATTTGTTGCTTTTGTGTCATTAGTTTCCTGACCTAGTGCTAGTGGTCCTTGATGACCAACAAAGGAAATTATTCCCATTACTATTAAAGCGGTCATAATTGTTATTTGCATAGAAATATTCTTCTTCTTTGTATTACTTCTCATTAGGTTAATCGTAAGTCTCTCTATATATATAAACAAATGAAAGGTGGATGATTATTGATTCAAAAAGATATTTCCTTCTTGGAATCATTCACCTTGCTCCCTTTCATTCTTATAATATGTTCTCTTAAAAAATAGAATAGTCCACTTTTATTTTTTTGTGTGTATGATAATCATATTAAAATTTCAACGTGAAAAATTGCATGAAGGATTTGAATCAAGATTATCGAATAAGCAAGATACAAAATTAGCTTATCAACATAATAATAATTGCGACCTGGTTGTCTATGATATTTACAATGACAAAATATCAGTCTCAATCAATACCATCTTGTATTCAAAATCGATATTAAAATAATTATATCAAAAAACTTGGGAAAATTCAAAAAAGATTTGTTTTGTTATATATTTTGATCACCTCCATATTTATGATTTCGATGGTGTTGAGTCCATTTGAACAGATTTTTGCACAGATTGAAGATAACAATATGATTGGACAAGACGTGGAAGGAACTGACGCATCCCAAAGCGAAGATAATTCCCAAGAGATAGATCAAAATAGTCAATGTGTTTCTGGAGACAGTAATTTCTTTAGTTGCAACAACGGAAGTTCAAATAGTATAGGTACAAGTGAACAAGGAACACCGGGAATAGGATTTCCAGGATCAGCAGTAATGACAAAATCTATGTGCGGGATGGAAATCGAGCTACTGCGACTGGTCCTGGCACGGCCCTTTCGACCGTAGCATGCGATGCCGGGGATGCTTTGATAAGTCGAACCTCAAACTTTGAACTTTCGGATAGATCATCCTTAAAATCTATAAATTATTTTCTAAGACATCTTGGTTTTCCTAGAATGTTCAAGGGAAAGCTCAGGATAGCGGAGAGATCACTGTTACTGCCAAAATTTTGTGCTATAACAACCCATCTCCATAATCTTGTCTCAGTAAAAAATTTTTATGATTGATCTAATTAGAAATGATCCCCGAGGTAAAAATTCTAAAGTGTGATAAATTAATATATTTTAACTTTGATATTCCTCAATTTGACAGAAATTGATTATTAGATCTAAAATATTCTAATTTCATTCGTAGGTTCAAAATACACTCTTTGTATTTAAGATCATTTCAAAATGTCGTCACCAACATAAATAACATTTAAAAATATTAAATTTGGATATAAATGTAAATACTTATTTACCCACGGCTTGGATAATCCTTGATGAACAAAATTAGAAATTTAAGCATCTTTATTGTAGCATTTTCTGTACTGATGATCGGTGCATCAGCAGTATCCACCTTAGGTTCTATTAGCCCAGTATTTGCTACCACAGAAGATTCTGACAATGATCAATCTAACAATGATCAATCTAACAATGATCAATCTAACAATGATCAATCTAACAATGATCAATCTAACAATGATCAATCTAACAATGATCAATCTAGTTCAAGTCAAACAGATAATGAACAACCATCATTAGAGACTGTAGACACTCATTTGGAAAGTTGTATTCAACAAATAGAAAATGATAACACTGATGAGGCCTTAAATGATTGTCAAAATGCTGATAATGAGTTAGACAGATTAATCGCTAATGCAACTGGATGATGAATTTAAAGTTCAAAATATAGCAAATTCGTCTTAGCTGAATAAATCAACTCTAATCCATCCTTTAATTTTTTTACCACCAATCCAAGTTTATGATTATTAAAACTTATGTAATGACTGCATATATACCTACTAAACGGATCAGCATCAGTATATCAGATCATAATTCCGGATGGATGAATACTATTGTAACTTGACAGGCAGTTCTTTACTCATATTAAGATTGACACTTGTTTTGTTTAGCAGGGAATTAACTTCGCATTATCATCAAGAAGGTATAAGCTCGATAAAGAATTTGAAAATACTATTAAGTAGTTTAATTGAAATATTAAAACTATCGCGTAAATGTAGTTAAAATTCAAAATCTAGAATAACTATAAATAGATAGATGTTCATATTATAATCGATTAGTAATAACCCATAGTAATGCTAAGAATAGCAAAACAGAGATTTTACATGGGCAAGAGCCAATAATGAAAAAAATAAATGCATTTATTCGTAGTACCCAAACAAAAATGGACATAACTTTTGACTACCAAGGTCCATCAATACTAACCACTACCCCCTCATATCGTGATAGTTATAATGATATCATAAAGAAAGGTTGTAAAATTAGATGCATTACAGAGATTACACCTGAAAATATTTCATTCTGCAAAGAAATAATTAGTTTGGTGACTGAGCTGCGACACCTTGATGGTCTTAAAGGGGGCTTAGCAATCAACGAAACAGAGTATATGGCAGCAACACTAATCCAAAGTATGCAGCCATTAACTGAGGTTTATTGGAGTAACGCAGTTAATGTTATTGAACAAGGTCAATACATCTTTGACACGTTTTGGAGAAACGCTATCCCAGCACTCAGGAAAATTAAGGAAATCGAGGAGAGCATAATTCCCGAAGTCATTGAATCGATTAATGACCCAGTGGAGCTGCAAACTAAGGTAGTTGAACTTTTAAGGATTGCCAAAGAAGAGATTTTAGTTATTTTTTCTACTTCCAATGCTTTTCACAGACAAGAACGCACTGGATCGATACAGACTCTAAAAGAAATAGGAGAAACAAGACACGATGTAAAAATTAAAGTCTTGACACCTAAGGATGAGAAAGTAGAAGAAACATGTAATGAACTTGCCCGCAACCCAAATTTTCATTTTAGATTCATGGATCCAATATCTCAAGTAACAATTTTGGTAATTGATAAAAGATGGTCAATAGTCGCAGAGTTGAGGGATGACGCCAAGCATACAATAGCAGAAGCGATAGGATTGGCCACGTATTCGAACAGTATCCCCACAGTATTAACATATTCAGCAATCTTTGACGTGATCTGGAAACAGACAGAGTTGTATGAACAACTTAAAGTCCAAGATAGGATGCAAAAGGAATTCATTAATGCAGTTGCACATGACCTTAGGACTCCAATTACACCTATTATTGGCTTGACAACACTTGTTAAGGACAAATTGAAAGACGAGAAACAAATAGGACTACTTGACGTCGTAATAGATAATGGTAAAAGGCTACAATCATTGAGTGAAAACATCTTGGCCCTAACAATGATGGAGGGGAATTTGTTTAATATTTCAAAAGTGATATTTGATCTAAATCCTGTAATATTGGATATTATCAATGACTGCAGGATTAAGCTAGAGAAACTACCAAAATTCGATAGACAATTTAAGAAAAAAATAAGTTTTCAATTGCATGGTTTTGATGGGAAGATAATGGTAAACGCCGACAGGCACTTAATTTCAAAAGTTGTTTATAATATTATAGACAATGCAATAAATTTTATTATAAAGGAAGGTTTGATATCCATATTTGTCGAGCAGAAAATAGATGAAGATGGCAAAAATAATGTTGTTGTACTTATAAAAGATAACGGGGAAGGTATACATCCCGACTTAAATTCAAGATTATTTTCCAAGTTCGCCTGCAAATCATCCTATGGAATAGGTTTAGGACTATACATTTCTAAAGAGATCATTCAAAGGCATAATGGTACTATTTGGGGTAAAAATAATCAAGATGGTAGAGGCGCCACATTCTCATTCAAAATACCAGGAATATGACGGGCGGAATAGACAAAATATAGAAAGGTCAATACTCACACAGAGTTACCCGGAATGAAAAATTCCTTACTAAAAAAAGAATCGAGAAGCGCTAAGGATAAGATCTTAGTAATAACATATTAAAGCCCATCCTATACATGTGCACAACCAACAATCAAAATAAAAGCAGTATGAATAACTCGAATAATTTATTGTTTATGCCCCTGGTTTAAAATTTGTCTAATTCCAGCAATACAATAAACTGTAGATTTATTGTACCTTCTTGTTAAATCAAACCATGGGACCATCCTGATTTCATCTTTATTATCATAATTAAATTGTTATATTATGTCCCTTCAAACTTTACATCTCTATTGTTAGCATGAATCCCCATTAATGTGTCGCTACGCCTTTCAGTAACTGTAAATCGACAAACAATTTTGTTATTTTTTTTACAATATCTAGAATTTGTTAGGTGATACTGAATTTACTAAAACAACAAACAGATAGATATCTATTGTCGAAATAATAAAGAATTGGTTCTCTACATGCATTCATTTAGAACCATATCTATTTTATCTTTTATTTGAAAAAGGTTTTTTTTATTGACGGTAATACTATGAGATTCGATGAAGTTTTCCCCTTCATAAATTTTATGAACTATTGAATACCGATTCTCATATCTATTTTCTCCTTTGTGTTGTTTGTAAAGATCATTAACTTCAATAATCCACCGGATTTTATTATCATCTGGCGTAGTGTTTTCTGGTGAAGTTGCCAATGAAATAGAAGGATTAAAAAACTTCATTTATTTGTATCAGCCTGGCGATTTCTATCTCCTTTATCTATACGAATAAATTTACCGATTATAATGTCCTATCCATTCTATCCAAAAGGTCGAACCGTCATATTTGAACCCGATCCTATCTGAAGGTATTTGTTGTATAATTAGTTATTTCCCCAAGAAGGCGTATATATTCTTGATAGAGTAGTGTTTGATTCCAAAGTATTAAACAAAATGTTCTGCAATCACATAGATATACCCATTTGGTCTAAAACCATTCAGATTGTTTATTTTAGAAAGAAAACAAAAAGAAGAAATATATTATTTACTTACAGTGACCTTTTGACCAGCCAACACTGTATCCTTTACCATAGTCCCCTGATCCCGGAGAATATCCCCAACAGTGGTCATGATCCCACCAACCTTGTTTACATCCTTGTATCCAACTCTGTGATTTTCCAGAGTACTCTGTACAATAATGTGGTGTACTTTTGCATTCGCCTTTATTCCATCCTACTTTATACCCCTTAGCTACCTCGCCGGTCCCTGGGTTGTAACTTTTGCAATGGTCATGATCATACCAACCTTGTTTACATCCTTCGATCCATGCGTTTGACTTTCCCATTTCATCTGCACAATAATATGCAGCATATACAGATTTATTGACGAGCAATGATGGAGCTACGGCGATCGATATAACAACAAGTGCTATTGCGAGTATCTTTATATTAGTATCCATTAAATTGTTCATATAATCTGGACATATAAAAGCATTAAGTCCTGTAGAATCAGAAATGCTATTCTGATGTTACCCAATTCTCAAAGATTTTGTAAATTTGGTAAGAGATATGGAAGTTTCAAGGTTATGAATATTATTTAGATTATCATTTAATGTTTGGATCTTAAATGGAGTAAGAATAGAAAAGGTTCGATAAACAAAGTAAATTCTAAAATTGATTTTATCTTGGAGATCAACAAGCATGACTCTTTTATTTGAACCTGGTATGTTTTTTTCACCATATCGCATAAACAATGACTAATGCCTTGATCATTTCATGAACGGTAAAACTCAGTTTTGGGTATTATTGACAATTCATAAGCAACTAAACTGGCTAGAGTTAAAACACAAACAACAAAACAAATTCTGTTAGCACTGGGAACAAACAATATTTTTTATATTAAGTATAAAAATGTAAAGTGGGGGATTTGAGCCCCGTTGTCATAAATTCTTTATCTTGTCAATTAGATCGAGTGAATTAGATCCAACGTCAGTTGTGATATAAAGCAAGTGACTCTCGTCAAAGGGCATGGTTATACGCTTAATCTTTTCGTACTCTGCTAGAACATACTTTCCTTTACCTATCTTTGAAGCCAACTTACTTCTAGTTTTCCATGCGTTGATGGCTAACTGCAAGGATTCCTGACTTTCTTCTTTTGATAATAAATTTGTAGTTCCAGGATTATGCTCCGAGTACAGAATCTTTTCATCTTTTGTATCAAATATTGTTACAAACCTTATTGCAGAATCCAGGCCCAGTATTGTTTTTCCTAGTTCATTGTATTCCAATATTACAAGTTTGTATCATACTTTTTTATAAACATTCTCTAAACAACATATATTTTTAATTAATAGCGACTAAAATAAGTATTATTTGGTCATTTCATATAAATAATTATAAAAATAACAGTGTGATCAAAAATGCATTACTAATATGGTTCTTATTTGGATTCGACTGCAACTATTTGAACCTAATAATAAAGTAAGATGTCAACACCAAAATCTCTTGATTAATAAAATCGTCATAAACTTTATGGTTGCAGAAGTGAGACATCGAGATACCTTACTTGGTTTAGATTCTAATGATTTCATCAACCCTGTAGTTTTGTCAAAATAGCCGCGACTTGAAAACCTGCCAATAAGGCAATTCCTTTAATAATTCCACCTTCCTTAAATGCCACTGGAATCATAGAATCTGCTAGCATAACAAGTACCGCTCCCGCTGCGAAAGCGATTGATATTGAGATAATAGGTGGGCTAGCATATGATAAAACAGCATACCCCAGAGTTGTTGATAGTGTACATAGTACTAATGCTATGGACCAAGTAACTAGTATTCGTTTTTTACCTATGCCACTAGATTTCATTCCATAAGTTGAAGCCAATCCTTCAGGAAGGTTTGAAACAAAAATTGCAACAAGAAAAGCAATATTTAAAACGCCTCCAGTTGCTAGTGTCAGCCCAAGTGCAGCGTTTTCTGGTATACCATCCATTAGAGCACCTATGAATAAGGACCGACCAGAGTCTGATGATGTAGTATTCCCTTTTTCTTGATAATTTGATCCCTTCTTAAGGTTATTATTACTAGCTTTGGCAGTCGATTTTTTCTTGAGGAAATAATTTGCAATACTAAAAGATACTCCTCCGAGAATGAAACCAGTTACAGTAGCGGGGAGAGTGTGGGTTACCTGAAAAGCCTCTACTAAAATTGAAAAAGTCAATGTTGCAATTAGTACTCCGCTTCCAAAAGCCATTATTGTTGTAATGACTCGGCGGGACAAATTGACATACAATGCAATAACGCAACCAATAAGTAAAGGACTACTTGCAATAAAACCCCAAATCAAAGAATCAACTATGCCATTCATAAAGCATCTTAATTTAGGCATTTAAAATATTTTTGATAACTTGAATATGGTATAAATAACTCTATCCAAGTTCTACTAGAAGAATATCAAACTCAGCTAGTTTATACCCTAATCCATGTTACACTGTAAAAATCTTTTACTCTACCTACAATATGCATTGGTTACTATCTGATCTGGCTTTCTGGAAATACGAACTATTCTTGATAATCGTTTTAACACTATCCAAGTAGCAAAGTCATGAAAATGAATGCCATGGCAATCGCCTCGCATCTTATCTCTTATATTATAAGTGTTAAAAATTGGTATGTCATAAAGGATAAGTTACCATGGTAAGGATCTTCATGTACTAGACATTTAATAATCATAACCTATACCCTAGTAAAATAGAGATAAATGACCAAACTAAAATAAAAAGTATATACGAAACTTATTCTTTAATGCTATGCATGGCAAAAATGATTAGTTGCCCATGTGGTTGGACACTTATATCTCCCCAAGGAAATGACGATATAAAAAAGCACATACAAATACATGCTAAGGATCATCATCCTGGCTTAACCGAGACAGAGGATGAAGTCGAAAAGATGATTAAAACGGTTTGATGTTTAGACAATTATGGGGCTATGAAGATTATTTAAGACAGTGCCATAACAGGTTACAAATTTTATTCAAATTTTGACTCAATGATGATTTTCTGATCTATCAAATCGTCCATCCAATTTTGTCGTTTTGGTTCGACAATTTCTTTGAATATAAAAAGGGAGCAAGATCTAACACCTTCTAGTTTTAATACATCTACATATGCTTCTTCAGGCTCTGCAAGAGTAAAAGCAAAAAGATTAGCAAGCAAGATCTTCTCTGCAATAGTTCGTACTGACCAAAGATGTTCTACATATATCTCTCTTAAATGATTAATAATCTTATATCGGCTTGATGCATCGACTGACAACTCCAGTTCATAAAATATTAGACCTTGTTGTTTCTGGCTATTTATTATTGCTCGTACTCTCAACATATCCGAACCCAAGAGTTTTGTAATCCTATATCGAACCATCCTAGAAGTAATTGATAATGAATCAGAGATCTCGTTGATTCCGGATAGTGCATTGTATCGAAGTTTTTGAATAAGCTTCCAATCTAACTTGTCCGGAATGATTAGGGGGTTTTTTACTCCACAATTTCCAAGTCTCCACTTTAATAATTCAAATCTATTGGCTATTTCAGTAGCTACTTGATCTATCTCCTCAGAAGAACCGCCTGCAATACTAATAGACACTATATTCCCTAAGTAGTCAACTATATCAACAACAAATGGGAGTCCACGGGCATATTTTATAACCCCGTGTTTGGTGGAAATATTTAACGCTTCGAATCGATATGTATTAATATTCTTAAATGCAAAAAAGCCCAGCTGGGGCATAGCTTGATAGTACTTTATGAACCCGTCATTTTCCATTTTCTTTACTCTTGATCGAACTGTCTTTTCATCTAATCCAAGCTTTTTTCCAATCACTGAAGGACTAACTCTCCTGTCAGTAAACGAGTCATAATCAATTCCTTTGAATGCTATTTCGCAAAAGATCCATACGTCTTTGGCATCCATCAATTTTTCCCGAACGACCTGGTTAAAAAATTTAGATCAAGATTGTTATTCACGATTGATGCTATAGAGATAAAAGCAATGTCTCATCATTTAATATGTAAAATACGGGTATCGAGCTCCCGGCATTTATTTATCAATCATGTACTTTGTATCTATATAACATGATACAAGAAACAATATCATTAGTGCCATTTCAATTGGAGATGGCCAATCTTTTAAAAAAACACGTAACTTCAAAATGTACTGTTAATTCTGTAGGAGGAGTGGAAGCAAATGGTAGTAGATGAAGTAAAGTTGCAGGAATTCATTGGAAGAATCATAAATGACTGGGGAGCTGCAGAAGGTGCATTGATCACTTTTGTTGGCGACAGGCTCGGATTATTTAAAGCGATGATTGGAGAAGGCGAAATGACACCTGAAGAACTAGCAAAGAAGACAAATACCCATCCACGAATGATAAAAGAATGGCTAGCCAGTCAAGCTGCTGGAGGTTATGTCATTTACGATAGTAATACCAAAAAATTTGCATTGCCCGAAGAACATGCATTGGCACTGACAGATGAAAAGAGCCCTGCATATGTATGTGGATTTTACCAATCAATAGTAAGTCTTTTCAAAGACGAGGAAAAGATTATTGAGGCATTCAAGACTGGAAAAGGGCTAGGTTGGGGTGATCATCATCATTACTTGTTTGAAGGAACAGAAAGATTCTTCAAACCTAATTATGTAGCGAATCTAACACAAAGCTGGATTCCAGCACTTGATGATGTCGAAATCAAGCTAAAAAATAAAAAATGTAAGATAGCAGATGTAGGATGCGGTCATGGAGCATCGACAATCATGATGGCAAAAGCATATCCAAATTCAAATGTGATAGGATTTGATTCACACAAACCATCTATTGAATGGGCCAGAAAGCGGGCAGTAGAAGAGGGTGTAATGAATATTACATTTAAAGTGGCAAAATCATCAGATTATCCAGGAGATGATTATGATTTGGTAACCTTCTTTGACTGTTTCCATGATATGGGTGATCCAATAGGTGCAGCCAAACATGTACGTGAAACCTTAAAGAAAAAGGCAGGGACATGGATGCTAGTAGAACCATTTGCCAATAATCAATTGGAAGATAATCTAAATCCTCTTGGAAGAGTGTTTTATTCGGCATCCTCTCTGATTTGCGTTCCGGCGTCTTTAAATGAAAATGGACCGGCTCTGGGAGCACAGGGGCTGGTGAACAGAAAACAATAGAGATAATGAAATCGGCAGGATTCTCAAAGATCCGTTGTGCTACTCAAACACCATTCAACTTGGTCTTAGAGGCACGACCATAACACACCTATCTATTTCAATACGGCAGGAATGATATGATAGTAAACTAAAAAGTGATGACATTACTAAATACGATCGGAAGATGAGCCTGGAAAAATGATTTTGTCTGTGAGAGCAATCAATGATGAATCTTTTTATATATTTAATGATTTGCTATCAGAAAGAACCTTTTGCAGTGAACGTTCCAGATTTAGATTTTAAATCAATAAAAAGTTTGAGAAACCATCGAGTCTCAAATGATGAAAATGACAAGACTTACACTATTACACTTTCTTACAAATCTATAATTATCTAAGTTGTAGAATCACTTTACTATCGCATTACAAGTGAACGAAGTGATTATCTTGGTTTTCTGGTTTATTCCATACGCTCATTTAGTATATCCTGATTCTATAGAGCTGTCGTTTTAATGATCCATGACCTATACATGCTAGGATCCAACCAATCGCTTACCGCAATAGGGACAAAAAACTAAAGGGGCGCTGGCAATGTTGCCTTCAAACATAAGATAGTAAACTCCTTTATGATCTCCCGAATACTTAAAAATCTCTGTGTCATGTCTAATGCATTCACTTTCATATTCTTCTTTGAATTTCTCACAACAAAACTCTCTAGTCATTCTTCTTTGTCCGCTCCACAAAATGGACAAAACTTTAGGAGTATATAAACAAAATCATAAATTTCTCCTTTAATAAAACAGTAGAAAATTAGTAAGAAACACAATGCAATCATTCTAAAAACAAATGGTGCAAAGTGAGGGATTTGAACCAGATACAAAGTTAAAAGGAATGATTTATTGTAGTTTATATTTTGACCGAACATTTTGAAACAGAGACATAGGATCAACCATAACAGTGTTTAAATTTCCATCATCATTTCTACAATAAAAGTAATCAGGATTTAAGTGACCAAAGTAGAAACACCCAATTGCCTGACAAGGTTATGATTCCCATTGCTTTGGCATCACTGACATTTACAAGACTCATCTCATAGGCAAATGAAATCGTCATTGAAATTCAAGTAGGTATCGAGATTCTTTGTTTTTTCATACTTTTGAAAGTTCTCTTTATCATACAATTCCTGTGAATTTAATCATGTTGAAATTGCTAACTAATTACAACACGTTATTGCTAAGTGTTTATATATATTGTCTTTTATTCTCAAAGTAGTGAATAAAGTAAGTATAGTATTAACTGTAGTTGCACTACTTGGTGCAATTGCTTTGGTTATTCAACTATCGGAAATAGTATTGGCACAACAACAGGAACAACCAACTCCTTTTGTAGTACAAGATACAAAGCAGTCTGTACAAGATCCTCTGCCAGGGCATGAAACCCATCAAGTTGTGATTGCAGCTCCACTAAGAGATGACGGAAAGATTTATTCAGGTATAGTTTCATTTACCGCAAGCCAACCCGTTGAGGCGGTAATTTTACATAAATACAATTTGGTATCAAATTCATCCGCAATTGCAGAACCATTCAATACGTCAGTTAATGATAGCAAATTTGCGGCATCAGTAATGAAACAATTTACAGAATCCCAATTCAATGCAGGATCATTTGTATTTGCTGGTAACGCTTTAGCATTTCACAATTTAAAAGGAAACCCCTTTATTGTAACCTACACAGTAGATGGAGATGTTAGTTCCTTAACTCAATAAAGATAGCGGCTATGTCAAAAACCTCTTAAATAATACAAAGAGTGGGATTTGAATCCGTCCTCCAAGTATAATTTGCCTGACCTCTTATCAAGCCACACGAAATAGAAATGGAATTCCCATCTGTAAACAATTCTTTTTATTTTAAGTTTGAACATAAGAAGATATCATGGAATCATCAGAAAACAATAAAAATGGTAAAAATTATGTGGAATTTGTCTTTTATCGTGTCCCCAAGAAAAATCATGAATCTTTGTTACAAGTTACAAATCGATTGATCGAGTTTATTAAAAAAGAGGAAGTAACCTACGACTGTTTTAGTCTAATAGGTGCTAAAAATATACCGGGCTTCGTTAACATTACCAAAGTCATCACCATTAATCCCGAAGAAGAAGAGATATGGATAAATAAGGTAACATACAAAGATCGGGAGCACCGCACTCTAGTTGTAGAAAAAATTTCAAAAGATAAAGAATGCCAAGATATTTATGAAGAGTTTATAAAGTTGCTAACTCCTGGTACTGGATTTATCAGTGGTGAATTTAGAAATATAGCAAGTGGTTAATAATTAGTGCTAAGATACATACATCTTTAAAATTCATAACTTTGAATAAATCGATTTCTGTTTGGGATCAACCAGAATAGTTCTTTTAACCATCTTTTCAATTTAACATGATGTCTAGTATTTTTTAATCTGTTTTAAATATCACTCTTCTCCAGAAAAATAATGACAATTACTCGATTCTAATTTAATAGTAGGCAAACAGATATTGTTTAAATTCCTAAAGGAAAAGGAAATGCGGGATTTGAATCCGTCAAATTGTTATTTCTTATGAATTTCATTCATAACGTACTGTATATAATCGACTATTTCAGTTTCAGTCATTGAGGGTTCAACTTCAGATGCTTCTTCCATTTCATTTTCAAGATTCTTAGCAACAGTCAATACTCGAGATTCTAATTCCTTGTTTCTATGAGCGGTGCCAATACTACCAAGGAAATTGGCTTGTTCAGTTACAGAATTCTTGATAGACCTAAGAAGTACAAGATCTTGAGAAACAATTTGAGCTGCCGAACATAGTCCTGAATAAATAAGATAGCACGATAAGCCGATAAGCGAAACTGAAATTAAGCCAAATGGAGGGTATGCGGCCTGTGCAGCGGTGGCTGATCCTGTTATATAGAAAAGAAGAAAACCATACGCCGTCAAGATTAACTGAGTTCTAATAACAGAATTTGCCTTTAAAGACCTAGCTACATACAAGAAAGAAATACCAAATATAATACCGGATATAAGTCCGCCTAAAGAAAATAGGAGTATGTTTAGTAACGCATTGTCATCATTGACTGGATCAAAATATCCCAATACAAAAAGAGGAAAGGATATATTATAATAAACTAGAGACATTATCATCATACACCAAAACTTTAGCCTTCCAATTCTTCGCAAATTCTGATAGAGTAGTTTTACGCTACCTATCCATGTTAAGATAGGCAGATATACTAGACATTTGATAAACTACATTAATTTGATCACTAACGGATAAATTACTAAATTCAGGAAAATAAGCAACATAATCTGAAGATATAATCGGATCCTGTTGAGTAAGTATATCAATTTGATTAACTAAACCGAATACTCCGTTGACAACATATGCTATCATAGCCATGGCAAATATCATTATCATTACATTTTGGTTAAAATTCCGGTACCACAAAATAAATGCCCTTGCTAATAATCCTAAAATACCGATCCAAATACCATAACTAATTACGTGTATTACTAATAATGAAATAGTATCATATTCGTGAAATATCAGTATTTGAAGAACAGCAAAAATAAGCATCAATGAAATCAGACATTGTCCTGTAAATACAAGGTAATAGATGAGTTTGAAATGAGCGTATTTTCCAACAGTTAAACTATTGATATTTTTGACATTATTTATCAGAAAGAAAGAAGACAAAATAGAAAATACTGTCAAACTAACAAATAACGCTAGTCCTGGGGGAGAA
>JARFXS010000071.1 GCA_029194465.1 Candidatus Nitrosocosmicus sp. | reverse complement strand
GATGCTTATCCGTACCGTAACTTCGATAGTTGTACTATAATAGTATTATACTTTTACGTCCATGTTATATTATGATAAGTATAGTCATTACCGTTTTTGCTGTTTTATTTATAATGGGAAATAGTTTGTCATTGTTGCAAGTATATGGTCATGCAAGTCCTATTACCTATGATCCTAGTCCTAATGAAACAATTGATGCTATACAATCTGTACCTGATAAAGTAACCATTTCGTTTACAGAAAGTCCTGAGCCAAGAGCAAGTAGCATTAAGGTCCTCAATTCAAATAATGAAAGAATAGATAAGAATGATTTACAAGTATTGGATGCTCAAAAATCACTTTCTATTTCATTGGATAAATCTAAAGTTGTGCCTGGAACTTACACAATAAATTGGATCGTCTTATCAAAAGCAGATGGTCATATTACAAAAGGCTCGTATGTTTTTTCGGTTGCAGATGGTAGTATTCAAAATCAACAAAATCAACAAAATTCCACAGAAATTTCTTCAGGATACTCAAAGAATGTTACTACAACAGATAATGTAATTCTTACTTTTGAAATAAGTCCTAATAAGGCAGGGCAGAATACATTTAATCTATCCGCAACACATACAAATGGAACAGCAGTTGAAAATATCAAAAATGTATTTTTAGAGTTTAACAATCCTACAAAAAACCTGGGTCCTATTGTTGATACAATGGATAAAATAAACTCTGGAAAATATTCTTCAATAGGGAACTATCTGAGTCAAAATGGAACTTGGGAAATCAAGGTAACTGTTCAAAGAATAGGTGATTATGATATCAATCAACAATTTGATGTAAAAGTCAAATGATCAAATCTTTCTTAATTCTTTATGCACGTTTCCTATGCCAATAGAAATCATTTCAATTTTATCAAATAAGTCTTGTTTTTAGTATCTATTATTTTGCAGAATCGACAATAATAGGAAACTGTTTGGCCAAATCTCTGAAGTATTTAACTATCGAATACGCTCATGTTATACTTTTAATGCCCATGTTCTAAATCAAATATATGTGAATTTTGAATTTTCGCCCCAAATGCCTAGCTGTACTTTTTATTATTACGGATTTACTTGTTGTTTTCATGTTAATGGAGTCATTAACTCAACTTTTTAGTGATGGTTGAAATTACTCTTTAAAAGGAATATGAATGCGGCATTAATTACCAAATAGCTGAGTTTAGATAGATAATACTTATTTGTCTCTTTTTAGGTCTCATTTATACATATTAAACTGTGATGCTTTTTTTATCTTTTTATTTATTATGTTATAGAAAACAGTTTGTTTGACATCGTCTGTAGCTCCCGAAATTCCGCTGATTCTAACAATAGGAATTTTGAATAGGTAATAAAGGACATTTTGACTAGGATGTTAAATCCTGTCTATCTATTCAACATTCACAATCTCTTGATATTTGTTGCAATAAATGAAGTTTAGCTTTGATAAACTTGATTAACGAATCAATCAGTCTTGTAATGGAATCATTTGCAAATCTTAGTTAATATCTATAAGAACGCGAGAATATTGTTTTCGTCCAATATGATAAGGTAAAAGTCCCCCTAGTTCCTTGCACCCCCACACTTTCAAATGATGCATATAGTCTCAATCCAATTCGTGTAACTGTTGGTCAATCAGTAGTATGGAAGGATAATAATTCTTAATTCACACTGTAACCTCAGGAGCGGTGGGTGCAGCTGAGGCGGGAAAAGAATTTGATCCGGGTCTCACCAGTTCGACTGTTCTTATTAGCAATGGTAAAATTTTGAACATACTTTTGAAACTGCAAGGGGATTCACCCTATTCCTATACTCTTCATGCTGTTACGACCGGAACGGTAAAGATAAAGTAAATCTCAGAAACCCTTTTAATTTGATTGCCACTTTTTATGGATAGAATATATGATTTGCTGATTGCAGGATTTTCACAAAAGTATCTTTTATTCGATGATTGTACTAAAAACTAAATATATACAAAGGATCTTTATATTAAATAATGACGAAAAAATCTACTAGTACAAAAATATCCCTTTTTCTAGTTTTCGTACTTACATTAGCAATTGTTTCTGTTAATGGTAATGTTAGTGTATATGCACAACTTACAACTGATATATCGCTTGAGAATTCAACAAATGTAACTGAAACAATTCCTCCAGAGCTGGAATTATCATCAACTACATCTGATGGAGTAATAACTGAAAATGCTACAGGTGCTGTCTCAGGGGAAGATCATGCAGAAGAGACATCTGGTGATCATACCGAAAATGCTACCAATGTAAGTACCATTGTTAGAGATTCACAAACTATATTGTTGGAGGGTCAAAGCTTACCTGAAGGTAGTTTCCTCCATCTGTATGATTCAACTCTNATTTTATATCTTTCTATCTGTCTTAGTTTCACTAACAATCACTATGTCTTCATAATAGTTTATTGTTATTACTGTAGTCAGATGTTCTATTTTTAATAGATATTTTCTTTCTACATGTGCTGTATTGTAAAATATTTAGTATGTACTAATTATTGACAAACTAATCTTTGTACTTTGTACTTTATATTCCTCAATCGAACAGAACCTTCTTTATCTATCCTGGTTCGTTATATCATATATAATATTATATTTGAAAGATTATTAATCGATCAATTAAAGTATTCTTAGTCTCATGCCAGTGATCAACAATAATATTCTGACTAAACTGCAATTGGTTGACAAATCATTGCATCATAAAATATTTTAATGCTATTGCTCTATTTGGTGAATATAGAATTGTACCACAACCATAAAAAGGACGAAAATCTTTATTATGTCCATATTGATCGAGATTCACCTTTTTAACACTCAACAGCGAAGGGATTGAGACTTTGAATTTCGATGCTTCTAGTTTTGAGAATAAGGATAAAAATAATGTAAATACTCAAATAATAAGTAATAAAGACCGAATCTATCAATATATCAAAAATAATCCTGGAGCACATTTGAGAAAAATTAAGAAAGAGTTAGGTCTAGCCATGGGGGACATCCAATATAATTTGAGTATCCTTGAGAAGCTCGAACTCATTAAATACAGAAGAATAAACATTTACAAACACTATTATGTAAAATCTATTTTTGGAAACAGAAATGAGTTATTTTTAGCTATTTTGCAGCAGGAAACTCCTAGAGCAATTATTATGTGTCTTCTCGAATTTCCTGGATTGTCACAGAAAGAAATATCTCAGAATTTGGGACTATCCATACCCACTATTAAATGGCACATTTCAAAACTATTTGAAATGGAATTAATCCGTTTCCATAAAGTAGGTAGAACGATAAAATGTTATGTGAATGGAGATAGCATGGATTTCATAAAAATGATACAATCATACCATCCATCATTATTATCTAGGTTATCCAACACATTGATGGATGTTTTTATAGAATTATCATCAGTTACCAATTTAGATTCGCATGATAATAATGATCCTGATAATTCTTTGTTAGCAGAGGAATCAAAAGCGTTTGACTTCAAGACATATAAAAAAAGGATAAGGATGAAAAGATTTGAATTCCTTTATGCGTCTATTTCTGAGCGGTCTAATTCTGATAATCGTCTTGTCAACCACTATTTCTCCATCTTTTGCAGTTTTGACGAAAGATACGCATGAAAACGATTTCAACGATTTTCAAGAACATATTACCTCAGTGTTTGATTTAGGGAGCGCAGTTTTTTCCGCTTTCATTATTGTAATAACTATTGTTGCTTACAGAAACCTGAGATCAAAAAAATACTTCTTATTTCTGCAGCGTTCATTTTATTTTTTTACTAGATCAATACTCTCATTCTTCGAACTTGTTCAACCGGAAGTTCTTGAAATATTTCTATCCATACTGAGTTTTGGCGGATTGGTATTTTTCGTGATTTTAATTGTCCAATTGGGCGATTCAAATTATGGAAGACCAGTTCGAATCATTATTTTAAGTAATATTCTTAATCGAACTTGTTTTTACTTTTTTTTCAAATAATTAAGGAATTTTCTACATATCAGATTGATTTTCAATTGATAGTTTGCAAAAGATAAAGATACCGTGACGTTTATTTGATCATAGAACCGCACTGTTTATCTATTTACATATCCTAGTAGATAGTATGTGGAATATTAGAAACAAATCTAACTTACCTTGCTTATTTCAAAAACTTTTGACATTAGAGAAATGTTCTAGTCGTGTATCCACAATTTTGAGAATGTTTTTACCAATATTTGTATTAACAATTATCCTGGTAATTTCAAATCAAGCTACATCTGCTCATGCCCAAGAGCGAAAACGCTGGCACAACTGTGGACAAGCCCAATATTGACGCTAAATCAATTTATGATACAGGTATGTTCTGGGTAATGATGTCAAGCAATTATTCATACTTATTCCTGACGAAGCACACCATGGTAACGGGGAAGCAAAAGAGGCCAGGTTTATTGAGCAATCATTTCTGCCACAAAATGTGGTAGTAAACAAAGTTACCAATGTCATCTGGTTTAGTGGTGATGTTAGTCATGAACATAAGATAATAATAAACAACGACCAGAATTTGTTTGATAGCGGAAACCTCCTGAATACTCGGCATCAAATCCAATGGTTTTCAACACCGTCGGAAATTATAGTTATTATAGTCCAGACGTAAGTCAAGAAGCAAAACAGAAGGGATTTGTAATGAAAGGAGATGTGAAAGTAATTGATCAATCAAACAATCTAAACACAAACTCAAGTGATAGTACAGAAAGTGTAGGTGTGTTCATGGTACCAACAAAAGATGTTGATGAATATACCAAAGATTTTACTGATAAGGGATTCTCCATAGACAGTACTTACTCATTTAAGGATGTCAGAGGTTTAGCTAGAGATACCGGTTCAGAACAAACCTTGATAGTATGGACTGCAGGTCCAACCATGACTACAGACATGATTATATCGGCACTTAAAGACATTGGATCTAATTTACCCTACAAATAGGATATCCAAGGCTAAATAGTGTTATTGATATGACACATCACTCATTCTGTGCAACACAATGTGTTTTAGCATTATTTGCATTTTTATTAATATTTTCAGCATTACAAAATAGTAACTCGGTTCATGCATCATTAACTAACACTAGTAAATTGGGAAATTACAATATGACGAGTACAGATACAATAAAGACAACAAAATCAATAGGGCAGAATAATTCAGATTATCCCTTCAAAGCCGCTGCTGATAACAAAACTCTCAGCGCATCAGAATACGACAAAATCAAAAACTGTACCTCAGATACCGATAAAAGACCAACATCCATCGAATATCTAACGTTTTTTAATTGTGGTCACGTAAATTCGTACAGTAATAACAGCAACAGTAAACCCAATGAAACTATTACAACTAGAGAATTTACACTCTTTATAGACGAAAATAGCTCTATACCAATTGCAAGTAATGGATTGGTATTTAGTCCCGCATGGACTTTTAACGGTACAATACCTGGTCCTACGATGAGAGTAACTGAAGGAGATATGGTCAAAATTAATGTAATTAACCCCTCGCAAAATAATAGAACTCATTCATTACATATGCACTCCATACATCCTGGAGATATGGATGGGTTGCTGGACCTGGCGGTTTATAAAACCTGGACAAAACTTTACGTATGTTTTCAAAGCTGGTCATATAGGGTATATCCATATCACTGTCATTCAACGCCCATTGATCAGCACATAAACAAAGGCCTGTATGGCACTTGTGTCATGAATCCTAAAACTCCAAGACAAAATATGTCCTGAAATGGTAATGATGATGAATGGTTATGATCTAGACTATGAGAAAGAAGGAGTTGGACCCAATCGTATTCCAACTCCCAAAGAACATTCTGAGGAAGATTATATGCCTCAGGCCTTTGAACACGTAAATGAAGTCTACACGGTAAACGGAAAGGCCTTTGATTGTGGATAATCCAATTCCCATCTACCAGAATACCTTCTGAGATATACCTTATCAATATGCTAGGTTTGACCAGGTAGAATTCATTTCATTTGCATGGAAACATGCCAAATTATATCCTAGTGGCACATCTGAATCTGCTCCATATACTAATGATATAGTCACATTAGGACAAGGGGATAGGGGGATTGTAGAAATTTAATTATCCTTACCCTGGAAAATACATTCCATTCACATATTAATGAAGATTTTCAGATTTGAGTTGGATGGGATTTTTTGAGGTTAAAGAAAAATGATAACAGAAATATTCATCAGACTTACCATTACATTCTGTCTGTTCAGTGTTGCATACGCAAGAATGATTGGGTGTTTAACAATAATTGCCCACTCTTATATTTTAGAATAAATATATAAGATGATATTATAAACAGTAAATTCTTTTGTAATAATACAACAGGAATAATCAAGATTTTACTGATAAGGGATTCTCCATAAACAGTACTTACTCATTTAAGGATGTTAGAGGTTTAGCTAGGGATACAGGTTCGGAGCAAACCTTGATAGTATGGACTGCAGGCCCAACCATGACTACAGACATGATTATATCGGCGCTAAAAGACATTGGATCTAATTTACCCTACAAATAGGATATTTAAGACTAAATAGTGTATTGATATGACACATCACTCATTGAGTGCAAAACAATGCGTTTTAGCATTTTTTGCATTTTTATTAATATCTTCAGTATTACAATATAGTAACTCTNGGTGTGATAGGTGGAGGAATAGCGATTGCAATAACCAATATTACAATAATAGATCCTATTTTAAGTATCGGACTAGCAATATTCATTTTACCTAGGGTATGGGGTTTACTTAAGAAATCTGTACACATATTAATGGAAGGAGTACCGTCAAACATTTCGTACGAAGTAATTCAACAAGCATTACTCCAAACTAAAGGGGTTACAGGCGTATTCGATTTACATATTTGGACCATAACTTCTGGATATCATGCTTTATCTGCTCACATAGTTGTAATGGATACTAGCAATTCTTTTCAGGTTCTTCATGATATCAATTCCTTACTTGAGAAAAGATTCAACATAACCCACTCTACTATCCAAATCGAAAAATTTCATCCAACAGATATTGATAAATAAATAATAATGTTCTGGATAACAAGATCGTAAGAAGGTGATTACAATGGACTTGATCTCCCTAGCAATAACGAATTTCCAGGAACAAGAATCTTCTGGTTATCTCAAAAATAAAATCAGTTGACTAGAATTAGTTGAATATCCAATTTGATTTTATAATCCTGAGTAGATTAGATTAGATTCAAGTTATCTGAGATATTTCATCTTTCAAAAGAATTTTAGCTATGTAGATGTTGTAGTTGGAATTAATTAACGGTACACTTTCTATTGAATATCTTATATACCTGCTGTATCACTTGATTTCTAATTCGAGGACTTTGCAGAGGAGATTGTTCAATCAATGACTCATTTACCAGTAGTGGAAGTTACAATTGGCACCGATAAAGTATACTTTTCCAAATAGGTGGTAGTCTAGTCTTTGACTAACCAAATTAAGACTTACAATACCAAGATCAAATGGACAATTCCAGTCAATGAGGAATAACAAAGATCAGGATATAGAACGAAATGGATCTTCATAATTAATGTTCAAAGATATTACCAAAAGAAGATTTTATAAATTAACAATTGATTGATTCAAACACATATCTATATAATCTAAATTATCACTTAACATCTGCTCGCGCGCATGAAATTAATAATAATTGTTTTTTCCTTATTTTCCATCTTATTTGCATTTTCTGAATGTCCTTCTAAAGCTTGTTCAGTAAATGAAACTACGCTGTCCGTCGTTAAAAACGATAGTTGGATAAGCGAACGAGATGATTTGAATGTGACCATAAAGCTATTGCCCAAGGTGCCCGTTATTGACGAAACTACAAAAATATTATTTGAAGTTACTTCTNGGATTATATTGAATTGATATCTTTAGTAATAAATAAATTTTGCTAAATAAGATTAGTTGAATATCTGCATTTAATTTGTCGAGATTTTGAATAAATTGATGCAGTAATGGCGATTATAACAATAGCAGGTTTGTAGATCGATTGACTTAATGAATCGACACAGCTCTTGCTTGAATTTGAATCAAAGTAGATCGAGCCAGGTATGGGAATGGAATTTTGACCGTCTTTATGACCGGTAAGTGTCCTTAAGTCTATATCATCGGCATAGCTTATTCTACTTATCCATGATTCAAAACCCGCTCCATTAATAAAGCGGCATCCGAATTTTGAATGTTCATACCTTGTTTACAAGGGGCTCAAATTCATGAGGTCTCTATATTTGGTGGTATTAATAGGACCTCTTGTTTTCATCAATTCTTCTTGACAAAATCATAAATCGGAGATATGGAAGAATAAACTTTTAAGATTTTATTAGATTTATCATCCGAGCTAGCATTGTTGCAGTCTTAGCCTCAGATATAGATGGAAATATTAGAATTATACCTAATACTCCTATGAATAAAAATGTAATAGATACATATCCATAATATCTATACGAAAAAGCAATAAATAACTTAATTTTCAAATCGAAGACAAGCATAAGTCATAAGTTTTTATATTATCATAATAATATATTAATATATCAGTGAATAATAATATATCAATAAATATTCAAAAGTTATCCTTAAAAGCTAAACTTTTTAGAGGATTAGCAGATACTACGAGACTTTCTATTTTAGAATGCCTAAGAAACGGAGAAAAAAGTACTTCAGCTATAGTGAAGGAGACCAACCAAAATCAATCAAATATTTCGAACCATTTAGCTTGTTTATTAGATTGTGGACTTGTTAAGAATAGACGAGAAGGAAAAAATGTATATTATAACTTAAATAACGAAAGAGTGGCACGGCTGTTAGCAGAAAGCGATACTGTTCTTTCAGAAATAATTAGTGGATTGTATCGATGTGTGAATTACAATGAAAATTCTACTTCTACAGTAAAGATAGGAAAACAAGAAAGAAATGATAAAGAAATTTAATCTGTCAGTTAATAAACCCGTAAAAGGTCTAGGAGACAAAATTGTAGGTGAGAATGAATGCAATGTCAAAATAGTAAAAGAAGCAGAAGAGGATAGCTGTAGTTGTTGTTCTGCAGATTCCGAATTTTCTCAAGTATCACAATCTATAGGATCAATGATGGAAAAATCGAATCTAGAGAAATTAGAGATTAAAGAGAGGTTAGAAAAAAAAGAAGACAAACAATCAAAAATACTCATCCTAATTGGATTAACATTAACCATTCCTTTAGTTACCTTAGAATTACTGGAATTTTACGACATTATTGAGGAGAGTTTTATTTTTGGTTATTTGTTGTTATTTTTGGCCACTCCTATTCAAATACTATTAGGTAGACCATTTTACAAGCGCTTTTATAATTCTATTAAAAAAAGAAAAAGTTTTACTGTTGATACGCTCGTGGTTTTGAGCACTTCTGTAGCATATGTATATAGTGTAATCGCTCTTATTACCAATCAAGATGTGATTTTTTGAAGCTTCTGCGTCTGTATTAACAATATTTACAATTGGAGAATATGTTGAAAGCAGAGTATTAAGGACTACATCTGAATCTATCAAGAGTCTGATGGCTCTAAAACCTCAAAGGACTCTTGTAATTAGAGGAAATGGTAAACAAGAGGAAATTGATATTGATGACTTAAAGATCGATGATATTTTCATGGTAAAACCTGGTAAAAACATTGCAACAGACGGTATTGTTACCTATGGAGAGACATCCATAGATGAATCCATGATTACAGGCGAATCAATTCCAGTTGACAAAAATAAATGACAAGGTCATTGGGAGTACCATAAACAAGAATGGATATATCCATGTTAAAGCAACGAGTATAGGAAGTCAAACAGTATTAGCAAACATCATTGAACTAGTCTTCAAGCCGAATCAATAAACCATCAATTCAAAAGATTGCAGATAAATGCGCCAAATATTTTATTCCTGTTGTATTCTCAATTGCCATAGTATCGTCTCTTTATTGGCTAATGATAGTACAAGCTCCAATTCAATTTGCCATAACAATGTTTGCTACCATCTTGGTTGTGTCATGTCCATGCGCTTTAGGTATTGCAACTCCTATGGTTGTATCGTTGGCAATTGGCAAAGCTGCTAAACAAGGTATCATAGTTAAAGGGGGAATATACCTTGAGAGATTAGCTTCTGTTGATACAGTAGTGTTTGACAAGACAGGCACGTTGACTAAAGGCAAGCCTGAAGTTACCGACCTAATTCCAAACAACGGATATGATGAACATTATCTATTACAAATGGCTGCGTCTTCAGAAATTAAATCTGAGCATCCAATAGCACAAGCAATAGTAAAAGAGGCTCACGAGAAAAAGATAACCCTGCTGGAGGTTAGTGAATTCAATACAATGGTTGGTCATGGAATTATGGCTAAGTATGGCCAAAAGCAGATATTGGTGACGAGTCCACGCTCAAGTAAGGAAAATGTTCTCAAAATCCATGAAAATTCCTTATCTCGTTTTCAATCTGAAATTCCTACAGAAATGGAATCAAAAATAGCAGAACTAGAGACAGAAGGTAAAACGGTAGTAACAGTTTTTGTAGAAGAGAAATTAATCGGTCTTGTGGCGGTAGCCGATACAATAAGAGAAGATGCCATATCTATAGTCAAGAAAATAGGATCAATGGGAAAGGAAGTAATTCTTCTAAGTGGGGATAATCAAAGAACTACTCAAGCTATAGCCAATAAAAGAGGTATCACAAATATTTTTTCAGAAATGTTACCACACCAAAATTGATAAAATAAAATCTACAAGAAGAAAATCATGTTGTGGCAATGGTTGGAGATGGAATAAATGACGCGCCGGCTTTAACCTGCCGATGTGGGAATAGCGATTGATCAGGGAGCCGATGTTGCTAAAGAAGTTGGCACATAATTTTAATAAAGAATAATTTATATGATATAATATTCACTTTAAAACTTTCGCATTACGCTTTCAAAAAATCTGCCAGTAAAATCTCACCATATCATTTATTTATAAATTTACACCATTCGCATTGCCGCTGGTTTATTCTTTGGCATTACTAATTTAATACCACACCTGTCGGCAGCTTTAGATGGGTAGTTAGCGATTCACTCGTTTTGTACTTATTAGCTAAAGAGATTTAAAACCTAAATAGATATAAACTAAGAATGTTAAAAATCTGACAATACTTAAGTTATAAACACTCAATATGATTTACAGAATGGACAGAAAACACATAGGTGTTCTATAATGATAGAGTTAATCAAGCACCTGTTTCTGTTTTGTCAAAAGACAAATACCTCTATTAAAAATGATATAAGCATGGATTTACTCGTGAAAATTGCTGTAAATAAAACACATGTAGTGCGATTATAAGAGACATTCTAGTTTCATTTTTTATCACTTGGAAACGGTTTGATTAAATCTGGATTAATACTTTATGCTGTAAATAGGTAAATTGTCAAAATGATTATCCACACTTTCGGGATCGATATTTATGGTCATGACGTTGTCATTTGATTTTTGTATAGAGGTAGGTATCGCTGAGATTGTTTTGTAGACTTACGGTTGAAGTCCCATTATAGATTGTAGAGTTGTTGTCCGGATGTTACATTGAAGCACAACGAAATCTGTTAAGGTGAGTATGTCTTGCGGTTCCATCAGATTTTATTATATCAATACCAGCATTGAATACATTTGAGGATTGATTGTTCTGAACATCTGTATCATTTACCATGTTTGATCTCCAATTTCCTACCATAATTCAATCAACAGCTCCACTTTCATTTTCTGAAAGCCCAGCAATTGGTCCAAAAACAAATCGGTCATCAATAAGTTCGCCTGGAATCGCCCTTGTAAAATTTGAATTTAATCCTAAAGAAGCAAAAGTAGTAATAACTGAAGATGCGTAGAAAATTATTGTTATCAGATTCCTCATAATGATAAACCATTGTGAATACTGCATCTAATTAAGTTTTATTTTACAACCGTAGTTGATTATTTAGAATCTCTTTCACAAGATCAAATAAATTAATTAAGATTTTGTATATTTGTAATGGACATCTGAGACATCTAGGTAAAACAACATATATTGAGAAAATTTTGTTTTCATAATTTAGACCTGAACTCTATATATATGACACCTTTTATTATTACATTATTTATTGTTCCTAAACAATTATAAAAAATTTGTCATAAAAAAAATAACAAGAACTTGGCCAATTAGAAACTACAAGGAAGCGAAAACTATCGTTAAGGATTTGATAATTCTCTCAACTATAATTAATGGACATAATAACGACTGTCATTATATTCATTATATTTACTTTTGTAAAAAAATAAAGATAATTACTGCTTTGAGGCTCCTAGATTATTACCAATGTTTCCACGGTCTATTCCAGGCTTAGTTGGAGGGTTAGAATTGGGGTTCTCTAATACGCCATCATTGATGTCGATGTTTCCACGGTCTATTCCAGGCTTAGTTGGAGGGTTAGAATCAGGATATGGCTGAGGACACTCTATGAGCGTAATTCCATTAGGTCCGTTTCTTATAGTTCCTTGAGAGCCATCAGGACAGGTAGTGTCAGTTGGAAGATCATCACTCGTGCATTCACCTATTTCTTCGTTATATTCCATACCAGGCGGACAAGTTGGATTGGTACAAGTATGATCATTACCCAGAACTTGACCAGGTTCACATATCGGATCCGTACAATTGTCAAACGGACCTTCAACCTGACCAGGTTCACAGAATTCTGGCTCTTCATTTCCAGTATCCCCAGTGTCGTCTGCTGCAGCAAAAGTTAGTTGCACAGTAATTGGGGCCAATGCTATACCAATAACTAAGAACAACATAATTAATGCTGTATTCTTATTTTGCAATATTTTGCTTTCATGTTGATTTATAACATTTGAAAGATTTTTGACAGTTATTACATTTGTTTTGCTTTGTAGTTCTTTATTTGCGGTTCTTCTTAAATTATTTGCATTTTTATGAATAAACATATTTTAGAGATAAGAGAGCAAATATATAATAATATCTACTGAACTATAGGATTCTAATCATCTAAGATAGTTAGCAAGTTGATAAAAGAAGTTTCAAATTGCATATATGTGATAGATACTGTCACAAATAAAGTGGTTAAAACCATTTCTAGTGAGTTCTTCTGGTGAAATAGTTTATAACCCCACTAACAAGGCAATCTATGTAACGAATCCACCACTTAAAGGAGTCTCCGTGATAAATGGTTATACCAATAATGTAATTAAAATCATTATATTAAACGATATTCCTCATAGCTTGGTATATAATCCCAATAACGGATACATCTATGCAGCAGAACGAAATTCTGGAGATATATCTATGATAGGTAGTTCTAAAGTTATTGAAACGATAAAGGTTGGATCTTACCCTCTTGACTTAGGGTATAATCCGGGTAACAAGCATATCTATCAGACAAATTTGTATTCAGATGATGTGTCCGTAATATCTAGTTCTACTAATAAAATTGTTAAAACCTTAACCGTTGGTGCTATACCGAGTGATTTAGAGTACAATCCCAGTAATAAATACATCTACGTCGCCAATACGGGATCAGATGATGTATTAGTGATAAGTAGTTCTACAATAATTATCAGAGTTGCAGCGAACGCTGGATCTAATCTGAGAGTAGATAGCTGTGCACTAGTTCGACTGGATGGTAGCAGTAGTAGTGATAATTCTAACTCATCAGAAAGTATGCCAAGATATCAATGGACTCAAACAGAGGGTCCCAGGGTACTTGAAATGATTCGACATCTCCAGATGCGACATTTACAGCTAAGTGAACAAGTGGATATTACCTTTAACTTGATTGTAACTCATAGAGGGTACAATTAGTGACATATATC
>JARFXS010000262.1 GCA_029194465.1 Candidatus Nitrosocosmicus sp. | reverse complement strand
TGAACCCACAGCGGTAAAGAGAGACCCACGTGATCAAAATATTACATCAGATGGGCAAACTGGCACAAATACCCAAGAAGCACAGGAAGAATATCGAAAAAGAGGAATGACTAAGATAGAGAACGATTCTTAATATCCCTCTTATTTTTATTTAACTTACGCCATTGCGTAGTTCATGACTGACCTATGATCAATTTTATGACCATAATGGTTTGTCAATGAGGGACATTTCCTGTACATGGAAAAGTCTACCTACCAGGATTAATTGATAAAATTAACCTTTGAAAAAGATTCGATATGTACCCGCTTGTAATATAGTTATTTATCCAAATGGCCTTTATTGAATAATTATGAATGATGAAATTATTCTGAAAACACCATTTGTTATACAGAAGTTTGACAATATTGATACTTTCATTTTGACTACATTTCCTGATTTAAAATCATATATTCAAAAACAAATATCGAAAGGAATTCAAAAGTCAGATTTGGAATCGCAAGCGTATTCCGAATTAGAAAAGCAATTCACATTGTTTATTGTCCGAAATCATTCAAAGGATTTAGATGAGTATATTGAAAAGGACGCCTAGCATGCTGACAAGGATTCTATGAAAGATGTGCTGCTGTCAACTATTTCAACTACTTTAAACGTAAGAGACGCAAACAACAATCAATTGGATTGTGGATGATTGGTTTATCTGATCTAGAACATTATCAACAAGCGATACTGGTTTATGAACTTCCTTGCAAAGATCATATTGTTTACTAGTTACTGAGTATAAAGTTGAATTAGAATAAACCATATTAACCTCTAATTAGAATGTTTCGCAATATTAACCATTGTGTTAACTAGCGGGTTCAATTGATAGTAAAGAATTGAAGTGGGATTTGAACCGCGAATTGTTTACTTATTATTTTAAGTTCATACATGCCATAAGTTTACCATTCACTATTCTATATGAAGGAATTTATATATTAAATACGATGTTTTATGTAAATATAATACTATATCACTACCAACCAGGTATAGTAACAATCTTGCTGCAAGATAGATTGTGTAACAAGGATTGATGCTTGATGATGAGATATTAGTTAATTAGTTAATATTTTGAGACACAATCTTTGTTACTTTGTAATCTATACATATAGGGACCAATATTATTTAGTTGTCTGCAGTTTATTCCCAACTCGATTACTCTCTATCAGTGAGGAATTAAATATACAATAGTCTTTAATAATGAGACTAGAATATTAGGTTTCATATTATAAATTGTAATAGTTACACGATCGCATTAATTCTTTAGATTTACTCCCATATCTATCATATTACCCTTATATAGTATTTTGAACACCAAAGATAATGACAAATAAATCCATTTACTTAGCGACAACATTGATTGCATTTGTTGGATTAATGGTTATAGGTGTAGGAAATTTGAACACAGTATTTGCACAGGGAGATAAAGTACAAGCATCCATAGTCCCTGGAGCAACTACACTGACCGATACGGCTGTAAGTCCTAATCCAATTCAAGCGAAAGTGGGCCAAACTGTAGTATGGACAAATGATGATTCCGCATTCCATACCGTGACATCCGGGAAAATTGGTGCAGCAGATGCTGGGAAACTGTTCGATTCTGGCTTAACAGGTCCAACTGCTCTTACTAGTAAAGGAAAAACCTTTGAGCATACATTCGACACTGCCGGAGAAATTGATTACCACTGCCAATTACATCCTGCAATGACAGGAAAAGTAATAGTAACATAATTGTTACTTTATTTTTCTTTA
>JARFXS010000070.1 GCA_029194465.1 Candidatus Nitrosocosmicus sp. | reverse complement strand
CTATTATAGTACTTGGATTAACGTAAGCTACATCAATCTTATCGCCATAAAGTGCTTCGATGATAGAATTCTTGGAAGCATAAGAAGTACTAGAAATGGTAATGTTACTCAAATTGTATTTATCTAAGTTCGCACTAAAGTCACCATTCCCTTGCTGAATAATCGCTGGTGCATGATTTAGATTTGGAAAATATGCAATTCTTAAGGAATCAGATTTAGTATTTGTATTCTCAATTCCAAATTCATCCGTTCTTCCATCGTTCCCTGACAATAAAGGTATATTGAGATCAGAATTGGAAGAAACTATGACTGCAATGATGATAAATCCCGAAATTGCCAATTTAAGTTCAGAACGCATATAATACTACTTGGTTATTTGTCATCGACTTGTATTAGTAATTAGAAATACGCTAAAAATGCTAGATACATGTAAATTTTGCCAGTTTATTAAGAATCAGGTCTTATTAATCAGTTTTATCATAAAAGTCCCATGATGTGCACCAAACAATATTTTGTATAAATCTAATATCTCATATGTACTGCATCTTTTTTGACCTTCCTTATTTCTAGATGGAATTTTGTAATTCCTTTTCGCCTTATATCTTTCATATTCCATTACAACTCATCCAAATAGAACTAGAAAACAATTTGCTATGGAAATAAAGGTCTTTTTAGTTCTTCTTAAGAATATCTCAGGGAATTTATAATGTTGGAGTAATATATTATCCTCTGATAAATATTCTTGTTTCTTGATAGAGAGCAATAAATTAAAGGATTCAATTGCTTCCGTTGGTCTTAGTCCGGTTAGAACCTTAAACATTAGAATATTAGCAAAGCGAGGATATTCTTTCCTTTTAATATAGACCCATTCAATCATCTTATCAAAATCATCGTTTTCCTTTAAGATGTTGTGAAACCCGGTCAGTGAATCGGCGCCAGAAGACCATTTAAGCTGAAAATTCCTTCTCATTTGCTGCCACTTTTCATATTCCCCAGTATATTTTGAATAGGCGGCTAAAGCTTTCATAATATGTTTTCGTTTACTATCGGGATAAGTAAATAGCTCTGATAGATTACCGTTAGTTAATATATAATTATACTGAGTAGCATATCCATAATGTTGCATTGCGGTCTTTCGTTCTAATTCTTGGGAAAGCAAATACAATTTGAACCCGGGAACGTTCCCCTTTCGAGTCGCAAATTTAGAAAAGTGAAAATTAGTCTAGAATGAATCAATCTCAAAATCAAACCAAAATATGAATTTACGTGCACAAAAACCCGATTTAGTCCACTAGAAATCAAGATTTTGGTTTTTACTATATACATTTACTAATTTGCAGTATTACTCTAATCCTATATACATTTACTAATTTGCAGTATTACTCTAATCCCCAAGAAATATTAGTATACCCAATAATCAAAGAGGAAAATTGATAAATTTGTTCGTAATTTATTATCTACTTGGCGTAAATTGATTTTAATATCCGACCAATTAATTTAATGTGAGTATTTATGGACAAAGAACATATTTCTTATTTATTGGGATCAAAATTTCCCGGATTGGATTCCATCTTAATAGGATGTCATGCCGATAATGGAATAGTTCCTCATGAATGTTGCGAGTATGATATTATAACTTTACATGATAATAACATGCCATTTATTCGAGATCTGACACCCAAAAAAGGAATTAATCTGGTACGTAACAATGACAATAGTTATGAGATCTTGATATTATCTGTACAAGAGTTTATCGAAAATTCAAATATTAATTATACCAAATTTATTCAATTTCCAAGTCAGGTTCTGAAATCCAACATTGTTAACTATTTTATTGACAAATGTAATAGATATCACAAATCATTCAACTTCAGCTTGAAAACGAATATTATTAGAAATATTTGCGAAATCACAAATTTGCACAGTTTACTTTCAAGTGAAATTGTAGATCAAAAATTTATCGCATTCCAGTTAAAAATGATTTCGCTTAAAACTTTAAAGATAATTGTTCAGTATTACCTTAATTCAGAAGATAGACCGTCTCATCTTAAATTTCAGATAAACCTTGTTAAGCAAAATGAGAATTTGAAAACTAGGGAACATATCGATCTTCTTTTAGAATATATTGGAACTGATAGGGCAAATATTTCTACATTAGCTAGGAGCGAAAAATCATTGAGGTTTCTAATTAGAGGTGAAGTCATGTCAAAGAATAGTATTCTGTTAGATAAGCTAGATTTTTTTAAGAAAAAATCAATGTATGTGGATGGCGTTTTACTAATCAGTAATTTTATTCTAGACAGAACATTTGAAAATAATCAATTCATTAAAAAATACAATAAATTATTGAACCTCGTAACTGATATTCAAACTAAAGAAAAAATAACGATGTTAAAGGAAGTAAACTTACTATTAGAAATTAATAAAAACCTAATCTAAAGTAATTATTGAATCACTATTGCTTGTTCTAGTGGTTCAACTGTTTTGTTTCTTGCCCTCAATTTTGCTTTATATTTTAAGTTTCTTGGTTTAGTTCTTAGCCTATATCCACAGCATGGACACCATAAACCATCCCATTTTATGAAAATTTCACAAATTTGACATCGCTTTTGACCGCTTGCGTAACGGCCCGATCCCACCGGCTTTTGAGCTTTATGTCTGATACAAATACCTTTACAAGTCATACTTGAAAACCATATCAATGTCGGCGATCTCACTTATAAACTTATATAAGCTTCAATAGATATTTATAACTAAATAAAAAATGGAGTTGATGTAGTCTAACTTGTCACGGATACATTCTTTGGTTGGAATAGTTCATGCATAGTCATGTATTCATCTAATTTCATCCTTATATCATCCTCTGTCGTGTCATCCATGCCAGAAAACCCTGCTTTAAAACTGATTTTATTTCCTGAAACGTTTACATCTGAAACCTCCATATCTGCATAAACATTCCCCATTTCATTAACCCATTCTTGTGCTTCGTTTGTATCAAATCCCTCTGCTTCTATGTTCACATTAAACATCTTGGTCACATTATACCACTGCTTTTTTTTTATTTAGGATATTAATAAAGATGACGTAATGGAATTCAATCAGCAGAACGATTCATCTTCATTTCTCCTCCTCAAATCCCCAATATTTTATCAAGTCTTTTGTAAACTTTGAGGCTTGGTCCTCACTTAGAGGGTCGCCGCAATTTTTGCAAGAAGGGACTACCTTCATACCGTATAATTTAAAATCCACATCATAAAAGTGAATTTTTGCGCAATTACACATCTTATGAGAGTATACATTCGATTTGCTAATTTATCTCTTCTTACTTCAATCCATAAGAACCCGAGGTTGTAGTAAACATTTAAAGAGTAAATAACCCTAATTGATACAAATGAATAGAAAAACGGTAACTAAAATAACAGTATTTTTTCTAATAGGAATGCTAGGGGCATCAGCCGCACAGGTTAATCAATTAATTGGCGGCGGCTTTTGCTCAATCAGATAACTGTATGTAGGCAAAGGTAAAGCCAGATACTTATTATACTTATGAAATCAAAAATTCAGATACCAATCAAGGACAGCCTTTTACGATAACTATTTACTTCAAAGAATATAATGAAACGGGAAAATATTGGGTAGCTCCAACGTTTGTAGTTGATCAGGGTAAAGTAATCAATGGTACACTGTATCTCAGTGATTTGGATCTTACTGCCCTAGGATCTTCACCTATTCCTTCTGAGATGATCCCATATCGTAGTGCGTATGCTACAACATTGACATGGCTTTCAGCGTTTGTGCCAAAACCTGGACAGTCATTAAGTTCTCCAACTTGGGGGAAAATAGCTGCAATAGGTGGATCGGAGATAAAGCCATCAGGTGGTGCTAAAGTCACAACTCCAGCAGGGTCATTTGATACTACTGATATATCATACCACAAGAGTGTTGATAACCATATTTATCCAAACAAAGACATGCCTTACCCGATAAAAGCAGAAACGTTCGCAGATGTTACATTTGGGAAACCACCAATCCAATATGCCTATGAATTGAAAGCAACTGGATCAGGTCAGCCACCAGTCCCAGAAAGCCAAATCGAAATTCCAGTACCCCCATTAAATCTTCAGACACCCAGAGGAACCTATAATGTTCAGCTGTTATGGCAACCAGTTGAAATAAAAGCAGGCAATAACACTGATTTTGGTGTAGTATTTACCGACGATAAGAGCAACATCGTCCAAAGAGTAACATACGGATACACAGTAATGGACGGGAATAAAACTGTCATTTACTTTAAAGAATATAATGAAACGGGAAAATATTGGGTAGCTCAACGTTTGTAGTTGATCAGGTAAAGTAATCAACGTACACTCACATTTCAGTGATCTCGATATGACAGCCTTAGGATCTTCACCTATTCCTCCAGAGATGATCCCATAGAAGTTCTTATGCCACTTCATTGACTTGGCTAATGTTTTCGTTTGTGCCAAAACCTGACAATCATTAAGTTCTCCAATCTTGGGGAAAATAGCCTAATTGGCGGTCCAGAAATAAAGCCATCAGGTGGTGCTAAAGTAACTACACCAGCAGGGTCATTTGATACTACTGATATATCATATAAAAAAGAGCAACTGATAACCATATTTATCCATGGCAAGACATGCCTTTCCAGATAAAAAGCAGAAACGTTCGCAGATGTTACAACTGGTGCTGCCCCAGTCCAGTATGCCTATGAACTGAAAGCAACCGGGACAGGTCAGCCACCAGTCCCAGAAAGCCAAGTTGAAACCCCGGTCTCCCCATTAAATCTTCAGACACCCAGAGGAACTGCTATAATGTTCAGCTACTATGGAACCAGTGGAAATTAAAGCAGGCAAAACACTGATTGGGAGTCATATTTACCGACGACAGGAGCAATATTGTTGAGAGAGAGTAACATACGGATACACGGTAATGGACGGGAATAAAACTGTCATTGACGAATTCAAGAATCAAAGAGCAAATGATGGAACCGGTCAATTTACGTATAAATTTGACACTCCAGGAGAGAAATATTTCCAGATCACCTTAGAATCGCATCAGGAGGATCTGGGCATGTTTGTAGAATCTGCTACATTTATGCTGTGTCCAATAGCCAAATTTTCTACGAAGAGAATTGGCTCCTTTGTTTTTTACCCGCTCATAGTAAACATTAGCTAATAACCAATTGCCAAAAGCTTTGAATTTCATCATTTATTTTGGTCCAGAGATGAAAAGAGCCCGGCAATAGATTCATTCGGGAATTATTTGATTCTGAATCTCTAAAATTTATTTTCAAGCCTTCTTTTTCTCATACATATAGGCATCAATGATTTGGACATTGCCAGTTAATCCGTTGATTGCCTGTAGTTTTATTTGATCGCGCTCAATGGGAAATGTTTTTCTTAAATTTATCAAATATGAAACTCATGTTTTCAGTCCCATACTGCTTAATATCACTAATTTTTTTACGATCTGGAAAATGAATTTCCATGACTAGACCATGCCTCAAGCCGACGAATTTGGACAGCTTCATTTAGCTGAGAACATGCAAGGGTAGGGTTTTGAACAACTGTTTTCTGAAAAAAACCCATGTTTGCATCGATATTATTCTTTAATTCAAGTAAAAAGACTAGTAAATTCATCCACAAGTATGTTGAAATTAAAGTTTAATAAATAAGTTAATTGACTAAACTATACCCAGAATGTTTGCGTCCGACAGAGATTCTGAAACGAGCCACTAGTATAGAAGATTACCAGAACACATGCACTGAGTTCATACAAGATTTAAGTAAAGACTATCTGGATTAGGTAGAAAGATATCAGCTTCCAAAAGATGAACAGGATCAAGAAATAAGGAGATCGATGATATCGTAAGAAAAACAATGATTGGATATTTGGGTTGAAAGACCATAAGAAAGATTGGACATTATTATGAATGACGGGATCAATAAGATGGCTGAAACTACAGCAGGATATCCATTTCAGATAAATGTATCTAGTAGCAATCAAAAAAGATACATAATTCATGAGAAAAAGTCCATAAAACTTAACAGGTCTTTTCGCGCCAACAAAGACAGGTTAGAATATGTAACTATGACAAGGACAATGTTTTCTTAATATCATCTAGTAACAAAAAAATAGATGTAAAAATACAGCAAGACCAGTTTTGACCCATCGATCTGCTTGATTAATTTATAATAACCCTCAAATCAATTCGATGCATGAAGACTGTTCTCCAATAACCATCAAAGTTGAGGAACTAGATAATGAGGTTGTTAAAGAAAGTCGTGTTACCCTACACTATTAATAACGAGATAACAAAAATTGGTAAACTAAGAACCTATATTTAAATTCTTTGAACAAATACCCCTTAGCACTCGATTGCCGACAAGATAGCCAACAACTAGTTTTAGGATTGTCTGGGCATGTTTTCGACCTTGATTTGGAAACTGCCAAATTTCCAATTGACCTGAATCTCGTGCTTATTGATTAATATATTCGGATCTACGACTATCTTAACTCTAGTTTTTTCAAACCCGATTCCTGCCAGACTTACTAAAGCTGAGATGTTAACATTTGAAGGAAATTCCTTGATTGCATCAACGGCATTCCCATCAAAAATAACCTTTTTTTCTTTGATTTTGTCGATGTCAATATCTTTATTGTAAAAGTACGGTGCACCTTTTAGTGATTTGTTGCTTTTTGTGGTTACGATAGTAACATCATCGATGTAGTTTTTCACACTACGAATAATATCAGCCCCGCCAATCGCCCCTGATGGGAGAAAGACATTGTTATCACTATCTGTCAATAACTGGATAATGGTTTCATAAAATGCAGGGTTGGAGAAGGCTCCAATACTCATTATCATAATGTTTTTCCCTTGTTTCAAGATAGTGGGTCCATATGCATGAGCTGCTTTAACAGACGCGGCCTCTATGACCAGACTAACATTGTGATAATCGTCTGATGCGACAAGTTTATCAAAGTCATCGAATATACTGGATGGTTTTGTGGTTAGATCCCTATGCAACGATCTTAGTTTTGTAGAATCTGTATCAAATAAGATAGATAACTCACAGTTTGGTATTTTCTTAGCGTCAATACAAAGCGCTATTTCACGTCCGATTGCTCCACAACCTATTATGGCAACTTTTACATCCAACTTTCATTTATGATAAAAAAAAATCATTTATAATCATTTATCTTCTGGTTTGGGCCTTTTGAAGTCCCTTTAGATATTTTTCTAAACCGACTTGGTCCAATTTCGAATTCTTTAGTTTGACTTCTTCTCTCATTTTCTCCTTGAACTGATTCAACTTTTTTAGTAAATAGGGTCGAGAAATGGAGAGGATAGAACATGCTAATAAACCAGCATTCTTTGCTCCATTAATTGCTACTGTGGCAACAGGTACACCTGGGGGCATTTGGATTATAGAATAAAGCGAGTCGATTCCATTAAGAGGATTTGTAGAAGTATTGATAGGCACGCCGATCACGGGTATGGATGTCATCGAGGCGACCATACCTGGTAGGTGTGCAGATCCTCCTGCACCACTGATTATAACCTTGATACCACGTGATTGAGCGGTTTGAGAATATTCAACCAATTCGATTGGGGTTCTATGGGCAGAGACTATCTTTACTTCATATGAGATTTCAAACTCATTCAGTACTCTAGCAGCCTCTTTCATTATCGGCAAATCTGAATCACTACCCATAATTATTCCAACTACAGGTGATACAGTTTTTTTCAAACTCCCAAGCTCACCAAGCTCCTGTTGGCCTTTAGATTTATTCTTGTTGTTATTATTAATTGGATTAGATTTCGACAAATAATATACATAGTCTTTGAGGTAGTAGAATTTGAATTTTTAGATCTAACATGATGGTTGTTGGACTTTGAGAAGTTCTTCAACGTTGCGCTTAATTAAGAGAGGGTCCATGTTATTTGATACGATCGTCACATGACCGAGCTTTCTATTTGGCTTCGTTTCTAGTTTACCATATATATGAATTTTAACTCCCGGAATAGCAAACAATTCATCAATCCCACTAATTTCGTATGGACCAGTATAATTGTAAGGCCCAAGAATATTAATCATTACAGCATTTGATAATAGTATTGGTTGAACAAGTGGATAATCAAGTACGGCTCTAATATGTTGCTCAAATTGAGAAATTGAGCAAGCTTCAATGGAGTAATGGCCAGAATTATGAGGTCTTGGGGCAATTTCATTTATCAACACATTATCATCCTCATCGACGAACATTTCTATCCCAAAAATACCAGACCCCTTTAGAGATTTCATAGTCATTGTCGCCAAATCTATTGCTTTTGTTTCAGTTTCTTTACTGATTCTGGCAGGGATAATGGAGGTTTTCAATATATGATCCTCATGAATATTCTCTGCCACGGGAAAGTACGAAATATTGCCGGAAGAATTTCTGGCGACCATGATTGAAATTTCTTTTTTAAAATCCACAAACTTTTCTACCATGCATTGACGGTCTGAAAAGTGTGTTATGGCTTTACTTATTTCATTTTCTGATCTAATCAAATAATTTCCGCGACCGTCGTATGAATCTTCACAGGCCTTTAATAGTGCATGAAATCCCGAGGTAGAACAATAAAAGTACTCAATTGTTCTTCTAGAAACTAGTTCAAAATCGGGGACCGCAATCATGTTTTCTCTCAAAAATTTTTTTTGACGGTATTTGTTTTGAATGATAAAGAGTGTTTTTTTGGAGATGGATGTACTTGGAATCCAGATTCTTCCAGATTACTGAGGGCAGTGGCATTTGCTAATTCTATTTCATAAGTAATGATATCAACCTCCTTTGATAAATCATATATTTTTTGTTCGTCAGAAAAATCACCAATGATTAGCTTATCTGCTAAACTTGCAGCAGGACAATCGCTTGCTCGGATCAAGTATTATGACCTTCATAAACATCCGCTTTGCCTCAATAGCCATCATCTTTCCAAGTTGTCCCCCACCAACTATACCCAGTCTAACCGGTTTACTAATTGAAAACTTATCTTTAATGAATGTCAATTAACTGACCTAATAAAATAACAAACCCAGTTTTATAGACATAAATATCTCAAATCTCGATTTACTTCACAAATATTTTAATCGCTTGAGGAGGACAGACATTTTCGCATGCCAAGCAGAAAATACAATCCTTTTCTCTAATCATAAATGGTTTCCTCTCTGAGGCGGGATGTCCTGGTGTATCGAGCCATTCATAAACATTAACAGGGCATGCATCAATACAGGCACCATCTGAAATACAAATGTCAAAATCAACGCATACATCAATGCACATCAGATCCCCTGTCCGGGTGCATCATATGACCCCATACTTGGATCCCTTGGAACTTCCCTGCAGATTGTCTCTTTGACTTAAAGCCAGTATCAATTGGACCTTCTGCTGTCTGGTAGTCAGTTCCAGTGCCTGTAAGTTGAATTGTTGTATTCTCAGAAAGTTTTGCTGCATTAGATGCTGGTATAGGTGATGGTACAACAACTGCTTGTTTCTCACTTAGATTCTCACTTGAGGGTTTTCCTGCTGCAGTCGATATGGATGGGTTCACCAATGATTTCTTCTCTTCCTTAAGATTCTTTTGAGCATTTGCTAAAGGAGTGATTGATTCTAATTTTTTTATTGAATCTGCCTGGCTCAATTTCTGAATTTTCTGGTAATAGGTAAGTAACTTTTGTCCTATCTTGGTATTTCGAATTATATTATCTATAATTATTTTAGCATTATGATCAGCCTTTTGCCTATAATTTCTTATCCAATAAAAGTCACCAAATGCCTCTAACGGCTTTATCTGATAAATTATATCCAACACCTCCCCTATGACAATTTCAACTGTCACGTTTAGTTCTGCAGATTGTTCTGCATTTGTGTAAATATCAAAACCTTTTTCAACCCACTTAAAAGTGACAAAAATTCTGTCAGCATAAGTATCAAGAGCATATCCTTGAGTTTTGAGTTCACTCATAATCCCGTTGACCTCCGACTGTCCAACGATGTCTACAGGTAACCTATATATTCCTAATTTAGCACTATGAGTTGGATAGATACCTCGTTTTGCAACTTCAGAAAGCATTACCCAAACTTTATCTGATAGCAAGAGGGACATTGAATATAAATACTTTTGATTAAGGTTATTAAAACTTATGTATACTTAAATAAATTAATCTATAGTTCGTCCGGACAGGTCATCTCTCTTATTTCGTTATATTTTTTTTCCATTCTTTCAGCAATGACAGTAATGTACTCTAGATTATACTGGGATTTAGGATAAAACCAGCGCTTTACAACCTTGTGGCCAGTACCTTCCAAATCATAAATCATACCTCTTTCAGAGATCACTTTACTACTCTTCATCATTTATTGTGTCTTTAACTTCTAAACCCCTTTTGGTCTTGTCCACCAATATTAGAAATTGAGAATCTTCAAATATGAAATAGAATTTCCCTTTCTTGACAAATTTGGGTTCAGGTTTTGAAATAGTAGTTTCCCCAGACATCAGATATTTAACTCCTTACTCACTTTTCAATTGGATTTCCGATCATATTCCCCCATTCCGTCCATGACCCGTCATAGTTTCTGACTGAAGGAAACCCTAACAGATATTTCAGCACAAACAGGTATGCGAGGAACGTTCACCAATCCTGCAGTAACAAATTATGTGTTTATCTGGTGTAATGCCTTGTTTTCCATACAAAGTCTCCAACTCTTCTACGACTTGAAGGTCCATCATCATTAATTGCCTGAATACGGAATATTTTTGGCGCCTGGGATATGGCCCCTCTGACATGTTTCATTGGATATTCTGGGGTGCGGTTATCTCCCATTGAACTCTTTGACAGACCCAACGTCAACTAATCCAACCTTGTGTTTTCTAAAAGAACGCTTGACATCGTCTAGATAAGCCAATACTCCTTCATCAGGAGCAGCCACATAGTTGGAAGGATTTGGAGTGGTATCCTTTTGTATAGGTCGATTTTCATTTTCCATTTTTTTCTTCCACCATCCATTATCCCTAATTTTTTTTGTGACCAAAATACTTGAAGACCCAAAATGCAAATGCAGCAAACCAGTTTGAAATCTCCGTATAGGGATCAACTCATCATCCGTTTTACCCCCAAACGAGACATTAAATCCTCGAATTGGTGTTTATTAATAATATCTCGAGTTGATGAATCATTAATATCCCTTTTCCACCATATGTGAGGAATTTAATAAATGGCCTTCTTGTAGGCATTTTCAACGTCGTAATCCACTTCTAAGATTTTGATCTTGTCATTTGTGAGATTATTAATCCAGTCGGTCTCGCAAAGGACATCTGATTGGCATATTTTTGGTCATGAATAAATTAAGAAGATTAACTATAATAAACACATTTGTCTTCCAAAAGAAGGTTAAGACGGTATTAAAAACAATAAAATGATGCGAGAAAATATGTTTGAGTAAAACAGGCTAAATGGGCTAAAGTCAGTCTGGTAGAATACCTGCCTTGCATGCAACTAGCAGAAACGTGGAAAATGTGAGTTCAAATCCCACCATCCATTTACGATTACTACACGATATGGTTTTACCTAAAGGAAGGATACATCGACACAATATTGAATTATTTGGAGATTTAATCAGTTAAGACATAAATTCATTGAGGTTTAGTGCGGACAATTAAAGAGTCTGATTCTCTTATTTCTAGCAAAACAAAAGATTGTAGTCGTGAGACTAGTTGTTAGATTTTAGTCTGGGAAGTGTTTTTGATGGCTAGAAGTAGCCCTATAATAATAGTTCTGAAAACTATGTGAAAGTGTATTTACTTCAACTCCCACAAAACCTGCATCTCTTAACATCTCCATGGCTTTCTCCTTTCCCCCTTATTCCCAAGCCAGCACCATTCATCAGAAAGGGAAACTGACATACAATGCATACAAGATATAGTACAAAAAGGGACCCAATGATTCTCGATATTTTTGGCAAGATCTGTTGAGGACAAGATATCTTGGTATTAAGAACACTCCACTGCTGTTTAGGGAATCCTGAAGATAAACTTCAGTGTCCTTTGAGGGTCTATTTGATCATGTATTACATCAAATGCTGTGATAAAATCAAATTTCTTCGTTGGTTCGACAGTTAAGAGATTTTGACCTCAAACAAGGTATTGAAATTATTCAAAGTTTTTGAATCAACAGTGGCTCCTTTAATCTCTTCCTCAGCCACGCTTATCCAACAAACATACTATTGGGATATTTTTTATGAGTATATTTACGGCTTTGCCTCTCCCACATCCAATGTCAAGAACATTGATCCCATCTTTAATCGGTCAATTAACCCAGGCACCAGTGGCAATATATGATCCACTAAACCGGTAACCACTGTTTGAAAACTTTCTTCTGCCATGACTTGTGAAATCTATTATATGAAGAATACGCACTTTCCACCATTATGGAAACAATCAACGATCTTGTCTTCTACTTGTGCTTAATACTGGTATCCACTGCATTGATGCAGAAAAAGTTATACAAGTTATCCTCTCGGGTCCAAAAATTGTGCCTTTTCTTTCGGAAGATTAAATTTGCTATTAGATGAATTATAATCTATTATTTTACCGGTTACCATACCCCAAGCCATTCTTTTACATATCTTTGATTGTTGGCTTTCTTGGAGATTTCTTCTAATGTTGATGGAGGCATTGTAGACAGCATATCAAAAAGTCTTGTTCTGTGCCCAATAGACAGCATCAAGGCTAAAGATCCTTTTATTTATGGTATCGATTAGATAATCTGAAAAAGCATCACCCATACATTGAATTCTTTTTCAAAATATATTAAAGCTATTGTTATATAAATTGAATTTTGATAAACTAATTTCGAAATTTCAAGATACGGAATTTGATTGATCGAAATAAAGTTGTAAATTCCTCTTTAGCATTTCTCCAAAGTGGAAATTCATTTTAGAAACTAATTACAATTTGTAAACTGTTGAATAATTCAAAAAATACATTAGGATCCTCTTCGCACGCCTGATAATAAATGGTTATTGATCATAATCTGTGTAAATACATTTTTGACTAATAATACTTTATGAAAAGATTTTAGTTTGGAACATTTCAATTAGAAATAATG
>JARFXS010000069.1 GCA_029194465.1 Candidatus Nitrosocosmicus sp. | reverse complement strand
CGTCCAGTAGTTTGTAATAAGGATGTATCTGGCTTTATCGTCAACAGGGTTTTTATACCTTTGGTACATGAAGCACTATTCTCAATGGAGAGAGACGATGTCTCTAAGGAGGTAATTGATTCCGCAGTTAAATTCAAATTGGAATTTCCAATGGGAATTTTTGAACTTGCTGATTTTACAGGCCTTGACGTTATCCATAAGGCCTCTTATGAAATGAATCTAAGGGACAAAACAGTCCTTTTACCTCATCCAAAAATAAAAGAGATGTATGATAGTCAAAAGTTGGGTCAAAAATCCGGTAGTGGCTTTTATGAATACAAGGGCGATAATTATGAAAGAATAGATCTTACCCTAGAAAAGGCATCTGAATACGATCCTTATTCGATTTTAGGAGTCGCAGCTAATAATGCCTCATGGTTAATTGAAAACCAGGTTTGTAGTATTGAAGATCTGAACGTTGCATTGAGGTTGGGCATGGGTCTAAAAATGGATATATTTGATATATTCAAAAAGATTGGGCCCAGTCACGTCATAGGTAAATTAATAGAGTTAGAATCAAAATATGGGTCCTTTTATCACCCTAATCAATATCTCTACTCCATAAAATAGAGTAATTTTGATCCATTAAAGATATTTTTAAGGCAATATTTACTCTTACTCTAATCAGATGCAATAAATCCTGCGTTTAACGTAGTTCATTCCTTTTTAATATGTATTCCACTGCCTCCATCGGAGACTCTGTTTTCTCGATCATCATTCTATGGCGTTCATCTAGATATTTCCCGCCATAGATATCAGAAATCCCACCACTATCAGAGATTGAGATCATTGGTTTTTTTGCAATATATCCCACGCACAGCTCAATTAAGGTCCCCACACCGCCTCCTACCGAGATAAGACCATCCGAAGAATACGCCACGATAAAATCTCGGGACAATCCAATGCCTGTACATATTACCGCATCACAGTAGTCGTTGGCACTGGAATAGTCTTCTTGTGGAACTATTCCAATTGTAAAACCATTATTATCCTTAGCCCCTTTACACGAGTATTCCATCACTCCTCCCAAGCCCCCGCAAACCAAGATAGCATTTTTTCTCGCTATAAAACTCCCCACCTCATATGCCAAATCAAGTGTTTTTGATTTGATCGGAAGAGAGCCGCTGTTGTACCCTATAACACCGATTTGCACTCGTTTCAATCTAGTTAATGTAAAAGATATGCCACTTAAATAATTTAGATCCGATTAGATGTTTTCTTTTTTAATACAGAAATGCTTTTATTTCCATTATGCAAATTTTTAAATATGAGTAAGAAGGCGAAGAAGAATGCACCTTTACCTCATCAAGTGCTGGGCTTTTAAGTTTTTTCGAAGATGAAACTAAAAGGTATTAAAAGTAAACCAGAAATCATATTAAGTGAATAGCAGTGCTTTAATTGCCATTTCAATAGCAATAAAATTTTGATTCAGTCTAATTTTTTGACTATTAATGAGTAATTTTGAGTCCGATAGTGTTTCCAGCCTTCATAAAAGATGGCTTTTTACAAATATAAACCCATCTTCAAGCAAATTTTCTTTTCTAATAGCAATCTTAAGTTTAATTACAAATATAGCGCTAATTAATTTCGTATAACTCCGCACTCCATTGCTGATTTCTTAATAAAGCCACCAATTATTGCATCCGTTTTTTCAGTGACACTTGTTTTTGACTACCTTTCTTTGCGTGATACGCCTCTAAATAGATTCTCCAAAGTCTTACACGTAAGCTTGCATTTTGCAAATCTACTTTGGACTCTAACTGTAATCGGTGGATATATTTCAGAATTTATTATTAACACCAATACACCAAACATTAATTTCGTTTTGCAAGGAATGTTTATGGCCATGGAGTCTAAGAATAGGTATTTTCGTATCTGTATTTGGAGCATCGTTAAAAGATCTATTCCGATTTCATTCATTCAACCACTGATCATTTTTTCATTTTATTTTCCTTTTTTACTTTAACCCATATATTTTACACAACTTCACGGTTTGTTTCAGGTCAGTGATCCTCTTTATTTAATTAATTGTGGACGATATTAATAGACGAATTAGTAGACCCAATTTTACTAGTGCCTTTAGATATTACAAGCTTTTCTTATTGCATGGACTGAGAACAAATCCGATGAAATGGAAAGATTGCGAAGCTAAAGCAGTCCTAAAATGGTTAATACCCTAATTGTAAAATTAAGACAAAAAGAATCAAGGGGAAATTTCAATTGTACTGCAGACTCATCCGAACCCGTTTAATCCAATAGGTGGTGACATTTAACACGATATTTTTAAATTTTATTCAAATTATATGGTCCTTATTTACAGCGTCTCAATCCATTCTTTAGACTACCCTCTAAAAGAAGGTTGACAAATACCTATTGTCATTGAACCAACGGCCATACAAGGCAGGTGACAAATGCTCCAATTGCTGACTTGAAATGTAATGGATTGTAATTGCAGTGGATTTGCACTAGGAAAAATGTAATAATCATGTTTTCCAAAATCTCCACCTCGAGCATGGAGGACATACCTCCTGATTAAAGCAGAACTTGAGATTTATGCAGAAACAGATTGGTCTTGAGCAAATATTGATTATCCGGTGCTCATAATTCTCTTGTTGATAAAATCGAGCAGGAGAATATCGAAGTATTGATAAAGTGGCAGGAATGCAGATTAAGCTGAGAAGTCTGAACAATTTCCCTTTAAAATAGGATATGCAAGAACAGCTATCAAATAGAAGGAACAGACCAAAGGGATCTATTGAAGTATAACTTGACCTCGGACGCGGTCAATTTGGATTATTGATTATCTCAATCAATGAATAGATTATTCACTCTGTTGGATCGATTCCTAACATGAAAAATGGATTTAGAAAAAATTGTAGAATCCTTGAAGCAGAAAATTTGAAGATTATTGAAGTATGTAAGCCTGGATTTTTATTCCCACTTCAGGAAAGAAGGAAATATCAAGGTTACTATACATTAGGTGATGTGACTCAAGTCTAAAATGTTGAATGTATTCAGATCCTTGGCTAAAAAAAACAAAGAATTCTCTTGACATTTCCACATTTGATGTTTTCAAAATAGAAGTCAGGTTATAGTTGTTATAAAAACGACCAGTTTGACGATTATTCAAACGCATTAAGAGAAATCATTTCTAATAACTAAGATTTTCTCATGATTACTTTTGATTTTATATATTAATGTTACTCTTTATGATATTGAACTAGGTATGAATCGGTGGATGAGGAGGAATTTGAACTCGACCACCTGTGTGTGAAAACAGGTATCCTAACAGACTAGACCACCATCCAGCACTGAATGCTCTTCTAGAGATAAAATATAAAGATTAATTAACTTTTGGCTGCAAGCCTTCGCTAAATTAAAGTGGTGAAGGGTTGTATTGGATGTTTTAAATGCCTTCACCGTATTCGCTAAGATATTTTATTTGTATCTCAGATAATTTATCAATCTTTACCACTTTGCCTCTAACTTTAGACCTGCAATAGATCTTGGTCTCTGTCAATCTCGTAAATTTTGTTTTCAAATTTACCTTTATTATTAACAAGGTTAAGTACTGATAAAAACTGATTAGCAAAACTCATATCCATAACTTCTGATGGGTGACCCTCTGCAGCTACTAGGTTTACTAGTCTTCCCTCCCCAATTACATTTACTTTTGCATCATTTTCTAAAACAAATTGTTCTACATTTTCATTAATATGTTTTGAACTTTTCGCCATACCATTGATTTCTTCAATAGAAATCTCTACATTGAAGTGTCCTGCATTAGCAAGGATCACACCATTCTTCATTTTTTCTATGTGAGAACCAACAATAACATCCTTGCAACCCGTTGATGTAATAAATAAATCGCCAACCAAGGCCGCTTCATCCATCGGAGCAACTATGAAGCCATCCATTCTTGCTTTTAGGGCATTTATGGGATCAATCTCAGTTACTATTACTGCTGCTCCTAATCCCCTGGCCCTGCTAGCTATACCCTTGCCCACATGTCCGTATCCTGCAACGACTACAGATTTACCGGCAAGCAATACATTAGTTGCCCGAATAATACCATCTAAAGCAGATTGACCAGTACCATAAACATTATCAAAGTCATGCTTAGTTTCAGCATCATTAACGGCTACGATAGGATAGCTAAGTTTTGATGTTTTTTCAAGTGCCTTCAATCTTAAGACTCCTGTGGTTGTTTCTTCGGTCCCACCAATGATATTCTTTCCATATTTATCAAATGATTTATGAAATTCGATTGTAAGGTCTGCCCCGTCATCAATTGTAATGTCAGGATTAAACTTAAGAACTGAGTATATATCGTCATAATATTCGCTAGTTGATACTCCTCTACTAGCGAATACTGACAATTCTTCATCCTTTACTAGTGAGGCAGCAATATCATCACTAGTGCTTAGTGGATTACACCCTGACCATGCTATTGTGGCTCCTGCAGCGGCAAGTGTTTTGGTTAAAACTGCTGTTTCCTTTGTTACGTGCAAACAGCCACCAACTACAAGATCCTTTAGTGGCTTTGTTTCTTTGAATTTATTCTTTAAAGATAGTAATACGGGCATATTTGCTTCAGCCCATTCAATTTTTTTTTTACCTTTATCAGCTAGGGAAATATCCTTAATTCTATATTCCATAGGTAAAAAAATATAGAAACCTTATATTACTTTAACACAATAGTTGAGGCTCAAAAAATCATTTTTTGAGAATGATACATCCAAGGTGGCTTATTCTCTTATTGGAAAGATGTTAGTCAAGTATACAAATTTTATGGGCAATTACATCAAGACTAGTGGAATAATTACAGAAACAGAAGCTTATGGATATACAGATGACCCTGCAAGCCATGCATATAGAAAATTGACTCCTAGAAATGCATCAATGTTTGGAGAGGTAGGAAGACTCTATATCTACTTTATATATGGAAATCATTATTGTCTCAATATCGTAGCAAGGAATCTCAATCAAACGGCGGGAGCAGTATTAATTCGGTCAATAGAGCCTATTGAAGGAATAAGCCTTATGAAGTTGTTAAGGAAATCTGAGAATATATCTAATTTGACTACGGGACCAGGAAGGTTAACCCAGGCCTTTAAGATTACCATCAAACATGACAATCTTGATATAACCGATAACGCAGTAAATAATTATTTTTATTTTGAAAACGTGAGTAGTTCTCGATTTCACAAATTCACAGTAGGTCAGACTACAAGAATTGGCATCTCAACAGGGACCGAAAAAGAATGGAGATTTATTATGTTAAATCAAGATCGGAATGGTTTGCAATATCAACCAAGCAAGTTCTTGTCTAAAAGAAGCTAAAATATAATTACTAAACAGATTAAATCCATAGACTACATTCAATATATAGCTAATTAGAAATTATTCTAAAATGCCTCTTAAAGATTTCTTACCTGAAGAAAAAGTGAAATTTGTTTGCCGAAGGGACATTAGATACGCCAACAAAAAAATATGACTTGTTCATTACAAATAAGAGGATTTTACTTTACAGAGAAAGCGGATTTATAAACAAATCAGAGGATGTTATTTGCGAAAAAATTGAGAGATTGCAAGGTTTAGAATTGGAAGGAAAAGGTGATTATTAAATTTGGCAAAGATATCTATCAATGGTGGGATTAAACTAGACATCAAAGGGCCTTCAAAAGAAGTAAAAAACATGTTCCAGATTCTAGAATGTCTGATTAATTCAAAATAACTAAATTAATTATGAATTAAGAGAAAACTGAGCTTATAATAGTTCTAAGTTCATCTAATCTATCATTAGAGTTATCATCATTGTTGTTGTCTTTTGAAGCTATGTTGTTATCATTAGAGTTATCATCATTGTTGTTGTCTTTTGAGCTATGTTGTTATCATTAGAGTTATCATCATTGTTGTTGTCTTTTGAAGCTATGTTGTTATCATTAGAGTTATCATCATTGTTGTTGTCTTTTAGCATCTTCAATCTCATTTGGATTTACATTTGCCTAGGTTGGTTTGAATTAGGTCAGAAAGGTTTCTCTATCATTATCTTCTTGGAAGATTCATGATTCAACTGTTCCGCTTCAACTGCCTCATCTGATTGGGTAGGTGTGCATTTACTTTCTTTAATGGGCTTGCAAGAGAGGTGGAAGTAGAATCAGTTTTTCTGTTTCAACTGCCTCGTCTGATTGGGTAGGTGTAACTTTCTTTAATGGGCTTGCAAGAGAGGTGGAAGTAGAATCTGAACCGGCACTAGTATCATCCTTGCAACAAATGATTTTTGAAGGGGTTATGATTTTTTCTCATCTGTGTTTACTTTTAATGGGCTTGTTAGAATCAGTTTTCTGTTTCAACTGCCTCATCTGATTGGGTAGGTGTGTATTTACTTTCTTTAATGGGCTTGCAAGAGAGGTGGAAGTAGAATCAGTTTTCTCTGTTTCAACTGCCTCGTCTGATTGGGTAGGTGTGTGCTTACTTTCTTTTAATGGGCTTGCAAGAGAGGTGGAAGTAGAATCTGAACCGGCACTAGTATCATCCTTGCAACAAATGATTTTTGAAGGGGTTATGATTTTTTTCTCATCTGTGTTTACTTTCTTTAATGGGCTTGCAAGAGAGGTGGAAGTAGAATCAGTTTTCTCTGTTTCAACTGCCTCGTCTGATTGGGTAGGTGTGCATTTACTTTCTTTAATGGGCTTGCAAGAGAAGTGGAAGGAGAATCTGAACCGGCACTAGTATAATCCTTGCAACAAATGATTTTTGAAGGGGTTATAACGTGGGCTTTATCAGTTGCCCCAAAAGAAACTAAACTATAAGAACTTGCCAAGAAAAGAGTAGGAATAATTAGAAAAAGAATGGTACAACATTTATGATAATGCATTATTATGAAAAACAATCTATAAAATATAGGGGTTTATAATAATTGCATAACAAAATGATTTCATTATGATATAAAATAAAATTATAGTGTGATCATGTAGCAGTAAAAGAAGAATACTAACCGTAATAGCAGATAGCAAATCAGATTAAGATTTTTTTAAGAACAATCAAATTTTCATTCTAAAGTCACGTAAGAAAAATATGATAGTTATAACTTCAGAAATGAGGAACGGTTAATTTTTGAACCCAAGCCACCAAAGGAGGACTAGGATTAATAATCCAAGCGTACAAACACACCTGGATGTAAATCTCTGGAATTTTTAGGAAGGTTTATCAGTTGATTTTGATTAGTGGAGAATTGAAGTCTCAACCTATTATATGCCCCAAATTTCTATTTGCATTGGTAGTTAATGCAAACGACTTTAATAAGCAAGACTAACTAATTGATTATTACTACTAAAAAAGACTATTTTGTTCTCGTATGGTAATCTTCTCTAGGGATTATATGCTGATTCACGGTAGGAAAACCATGAGCAGGATTCGGAGATCATAATATCCTTTTTTCTAAAGTTTTAGAAAATTTTTTTGTATAATCTGGATTATGTTGAGTTTCTGCAGTGACTTTGGCGTTTTGTTTGAATAAATTATAGGAATCCAAAAAGTTCCAAACCGTCGGATCTAATTGACAATTATCATGATTGAAAGGAACATGAGTAAAGCAGTGCAAAGTGAGTCCTATTGTTTGGCCTAATAAAAATATATATAAATTTAGGTTACAAAAATTTATCTATTCATCCAAAACTGCAATTTTTCCGTATCGTCCAATGTTTAGACTATTCTCCCCTCTAAAAGCTTGGGTATAGCCATTCTCAATCGATATCTTGTCACCTTCTTTAACCATCTTAATTTGATCATCCCATAGCGATAGCTTAATGCTACCTGTATCATCGGATATCATAGCATCAGCTACAAGCGCCGAGCCTCCTGCGCGTAAATTCACTGTCCTAGGTTCACTTATTTTTTCTATCTTACCTTCAATTGTAACATGTCTCATATCATTCGTTAGTTCATTTATCTTCATTGTCATCTTTTCATTATGTTTAGTTCTAATTAATATAAAATTTTATCATTCCAATTATCAACTTTCTTGGCTGCTTGTTGGGTTTTGACACTATTCCAAGGTCAAAAGATTATATACAGAGTTTTATTCATTAGTTTTACAAAGGAGGAGTCGCGTAGCCTGGTCAAACGCGCAGGACTCAAGATTAAATTAAGAAATCCCGTCCTTTAGGGGTTCGTGGGTTCGAATCCCACCTCCTCCATCGCATTTCAAGATTTGCTCTGTTTTATAAAAATCCAAAAAAATACGATAACTAAAGATCGCAATTCTTGGTGACCTGTAGCCTCGATAAATAGAATGTTACTTTTTTACAACGTAAAAATCATATGATTTTAGCTTATTATGCCTTATTAACTTAAAGAAATAAAATTCGATAATTGAATAGAACGCAGGAAACGATTCCATTAATCCCAAAAATGGGGCTAGTAGAAAAGTCTGAATATGTAAAGATATTCGCTTTGAGCGTCCAATTCTGGTATACTTGAGATTAAGAAAGAGTCCAACTTGATAACCCAATAGCCAAACTGTACTTGAAAAAAGCAAGATCAATGCAAGTGTGCTATCAAAAACCTGGATATCAAAAAGTGGTCTAAAAATTTCGTTATATGAACTGTTGATATGTATTATTCTATCAAACCAAAGGTACAAATCAAAATTAATGTTATTGTTCCAATCAAAACTCGCATATGAGAACACACTCATAATTTTAGGGATATTGATATAGAATGCCAAGGCTAAAGAGATTACTCCAACACAAACCCAAGAAAAATGATATACTTATAAATTAATCGAGCCCAAAAAATTGAAAAATTCTCTATTTTGTAAGTTACCTATCCCAGCGTCTCCTCTGCATAAAATGATCTTTGATGTCAAGAGTTGTTCTAGAGAACTCCTCCATGCCAGCCCATTGAATTCCTTCCATATTTCTTAAACAGTTCATATCCAAATCTTTGATCCTCAGCCAAGATTGGTCCAAATTCCCAACCAATTTTGTCCTCCACATCTGATCGGACAAGAAGATTACTCCCGTGCATATGTATCGGAGGAGGATTATGCATATGAGTAACACATTCAAAACAACCGAAAGCTCTCATAGATTCTGCCAAAGCAGTAATCCTATTAGCTTTTTCAAATTTAAGAGGGTAAAATATAGGACCCTCGCTTGCTATCCCCTTCTTTTCCCGTATGAATTTCAAAATAGAGAGGACCGTCTGAGGCACCACATAACTCTCATCGTCCATATGAAAAATCCAATGATCAGAATTCTGTTTTTTTAGTTGTCTTCTTGACTCTATGGCGAATTGGAGTGCTCTAGCTTTCTTAATGGCGTTAGGTGAAAAACTCTTTTCCACGCAAAGAACTTTACAAGGCATTGATTCTAATGTTTGAATATCTTTAGGATCTTCAGTTACAACTAAAATCTCATACTTACCGTACTTTGTAGATTTGCAAGAGTCAATAATTGATTGAACTCCGCGTTCTACAACACTTGTCTTAGTAGCGGATCTAGTAGTAATCTGGAAAATAATCTTTGGATCATTGGGAATTCTCCTAAGATCTTTCTCTATAAATTGTCTATTGTTTCTGACAAACCTATAAAATAATTTAACGGCATTGGGAATAAAGAATATCCATAGAATCATAGCTACGAATAAAGCAGGATTGTCAATCAATTAAATAATTAATATCATTATTATTTAATAATTTAATCGTTTATTAACTCAATATTTTCTCAAGGAAGACTTCGAGGGGTACTATTAACGCTAACATAGCTATACTTAATTATTTGAAAAGATATAAATAATAACTGTGATAAGTGATAAAGGCTTGAATATAGTTTTATGCATCCAGAAGGCAAGGTAGAGAATTCAAAGCCACTAGTATGTGAATTTTGTTAAAGTGATTCTGTTATTTTTGATAATGTATCTTTTGAATATGTGTGCTCATCGTGCGGTTGTGTTTCTAGTCAGGACCCAAATTCAGACTCTATGGCAAGCTTTAGGAATAATTCAGGGTATAACGACAGAACTAGAACAGGGATGCTGAATCACTTGTAATTCACAATAAGGGGCTTTCTACATTAATTGGAATCGGGGACACTGATGCAAGAGGAAAGCCTAGATTCTTTCAAAAAAAATATCAAAGATTAAGGACTTGGAATAACAGAGCCAACTTAATGACTCTGTTTCTGAGGAATTAGAAAAAGCATTAAAACTCTTGAATAATTTTGAGGATAAATTATATCTCAGTCAAGCCGTCATAGAGCTGCCTACATATACAGAAAGGCAGCAATCAAGAAATTAGCCAAGGGACGTTCAACGCTGGGATTAGTAGGGGCAGCTCTATATGCTGCATGCAGAGAAACCGCTACTCCTAAAACCATTACAGATATTGCAACAGCTTGCAATATAACTACCAAAGATATCATGTCTCACTATAAATTAATATTAAAGGAACTTTCCTGCAGATGCCAGTTTTGCATGGCCTAGATTATGTTACGCTGATATGTAACCGCCTGCCGCTAAGCGAAAAGGACCAGAAAGCTCTACGAATGTTTCACTAGTACATAAAACAGAATTTCAATAGGCAAAAATCTACTAGGGCTCTGGCAGGATCCATAATCTATCTCCCTTCCCAAAGTACAATGAATTCTTAAGACAAGTCGAAATATACAAAGATGAAGATTTCAACCTCATTAGAAAACGATGTAAAAGAAATAAAGTCGAAAGACGACTTTAAATTCATATAGAAATAATTAAGGGGATATCCTCCAATCCCACAAGCAAATTCACCGTATCAGAAGATAGGTTCAAGAATTCTATGTTTTTGAAAATGCAAATACATGGATTCAAATTTAGGATAGGGATCTTTGGAAGAAAAAAGTGTCAGCACCTTATTCTCGTGATTGAATTTGTGGCCCAGCATAGTTCATGACCTCTTATTATCAACTTGGTATTAGTATGATTGAGCCAATTCTTTGTGATAATGATTCCAAAATTTACTAACCCCTATTTGAGGCCTGCCAATTTCTATCAGTAAAATTCCTAAGATCATTTAAGAACTCTTCTAACAATTCTTCGTCTGCATTTCATATTTGACAATCTGAATTTATAGTTTTAAAAACTCCACATCTTCTATGATTGGTAACCTCCAAACACCAAAAGTCCAAAATCCATTTATTTCGCAAATAGTAGAGAGGGAATCAAAAAATGGGATTATTGTATTAGAATAAAGACGTTAGCCAGAACTGCCAAATTTTTTGCAAGGATCACTTGAAAATCAAAAGCTGAAAAATGGAAATCGATAGCTTCATGATTACCTCTTAACATGAACATATTATTAAAAGTGAGATTTTATACTACTTTTGAGGAAAGCAAAAACTTCAGGGAATATTTTCCTCTATCTATAATCTCAAGAAAATTAGGATGTTGACTCAATCTTTAGATACTCTTCATAGATAATCTTATTCATTATTTTTTCAAAAGTAAATCATAGTGCAAATCTCTCACCACAACTAAAATTATCTGGTATTGAAAATTGAGATAGTCACCTGAACTCCTTATGTCTGAAATGAATCCTTGGAGATTTTGATCATTGTAATTAATTTATCTTTTCGAATAACTTTCTGCTCTCCTCAAATGTATAATCAAGAGATGATAACAAACTATCCACTTTGTTATTTACACGGATTAAATTAGATTTATTGACGGACGAGGACCATATATGATCAAAGAACAGGACGCCATTCGACAAACAAACGTGATTTGTCGACTATGGTTTCAAACAATAAATATCATCATCAAAAGGGAGTCTTATCAGACGTTTTCCGACTAAGTTGGTTTTTACAATTATACCTTTCTCCCTGAGTTGGTGATTTAAGTTCTGTTTGAGTCATTGACAATAATTACATTCATGGCAAGTTATCTTGCAATATTTTTAAGAAAAGATTCATTATCTATGAGAGACCACAAATTAAGATGCATTCAAGATATTAAGGATTTTTGTTTCATGCTATTGGGTAAAGTATTGGAAAGTTTTGGATCATTGTTTGTTTTTGGGTTTACACTTATTTGTTTTATCTTTCAAAATCAATCCCGTTCTCGTGGCCATGAAAGTTTCATATCAGATTGGTCGTATGGATTCGTATGAAACTGAAAAATCCAATCTCTTGTTAATGGTTTGTTGGTAACTTTATCACTTGAACATGTGATAATTCAATATCCTCTCACAAGAATCCCTGAACCCCAGGCAGAAATTATGCATCAATTTGATCGGTCTTGTTCATCCAAAACAAAGCGGTTTTAATAACAATGAAATCAATAATTCAATACTAATCTCGTTTCTACAAAATTGTAATAAAACTATTCTTCATAAAAAGTTCGTTAAATCAAAATTGTCAAACTACAAAACTTTGGCTATTTCGAACCCTCAATATGAATTTGACCTCTCATGAAATGGTTTTTATTTTGCATATGTTGAAAACAAGTTTAGATCCCTAACAGGTCAGATTCTTAAAGACCCTTCATACAACGAATATGAGTAACTACACCTAATTGAGCGCCCTCTGAGTTTATTAATTGTGTTTTGTATTATTTCTAAATGAATTCAGGATATGCTATTCAAGTAATAACTCCGCTGGTGAATCTAATATTGTTGAATCGAATATTTCGCTTAGAAAGATTAATTGCTTTATCTATCTCTCTCCAGATCTGCAACACTCTCTCATTATTTAATCGAGATTCTCGATCCATAAAAGATGCAATAGTGTCCCATGTATCGATTATTATGACTGGAGATTTTACATCCATTAATTGATTAGTGATCCTTTCAAATAATGATTCAGGTTCATCTAGCCGGGCATCTTCAAATCGATAGCCAGATTTGTTCTCATCCTTGGAGAAAAATTTTTCGACCCAAGGATAGTACAATAATAATTGTTTCAAAGACAAACGAGTTGAAATATAAAAGTAGTTACTATCATCGTTGAGATTATCTAATAAAGTTAGTGCAAAGGTAGTTTTACCAGTTCCGGGGTTGCCTTTAATGAGTAACGAATAGGATTCGTTTTTGACAAATTTAAGGAGCTCCCATGGAAAATGACCCACTGGATTCCTCTTTCTCCGTCTGGGTCTCTCTACGTCCGTGTTATTTATGGTATTGTTATCATCATTAGCAGAATTTCTGTTGCTCTCGGACATTCCTTGATAGATTTAAACTAAGATATTCTATTAACAATTCTAAACTATCAACTATAAAAAATTAGTATATAAATACCTACCATGGGTTCATATTTTTTTGAAATCGAATAGAATCGATCAGGCCTTCAGCGTACCCCACACTCAAGATAGCTAGTTCAAGTTTTCCTTGGTTGTAAAAATCTTGTGCATCAAGTAAGTAGTTTTCGGCATTTTCGATCACTGGGGCATAGTCCTTTGAAAGCCCGGATGACGCTGTTCTGATAAGCTGATACATGTTATCAACGGCGGTTTTTGTATTTGGGATGTATTTGTCCAACATACGGTGTGCTAACCGGGAGATACGCAGGGTATTATCAGTTGGCTCATCAAACATTGTAGTAAGATATTTGATCGAATCTACTTCGGTAAAATGTAGTCTTCCTGGAATAATGATCGAATTGGGTCCACCTCTATAATCCAACTTTAATAGTGACTTTATTGTCCCGGAATTAAAAGTTGATTCCTTTTGTCC
>JARFXS010000068.1 GCA_029194465.1 Candidatus Nitrosocosmicus sp. | reverse complement strand
TGTGGGATTGTGTCCAACAATTAATACCTTGGTATAATTATCAGGTACAACACTAAGAACTGCAATATACTGTTCTGCGGAGGCTTGATGATATAACATAGAATTATAGCTTATTTTTCCACTATATCCACAAGATTCTGCTACTGCTTTACTTGTATCCACCGCTCTTTTGGCAGTAGAACTAATGATATAATCTGGAACCAAACGCAATTCCTTCAATAATATCCCCATTTCCGGACCTTGTTTTTTTCCACGTTTGTTAAGAGGCCTCTCATGATCAGGTAAATCCCCATGTTTTAAACCAGATTTTGCATGCCTAAGGATAAGAATAATTTTTTTATCGTCAGATAATGACGACATCTAGTCCAACCATAAAATAATACTAGCCATTACTTCTAATATATTCTGCGGCTGATTAAACTCATCATTTGACCATAATTATTTTATAATGTAACTACCAAGTCAAATGTCACACCATCTGTTGTCATTCCATCTTCCAAATCGTTCCTATAATAAGGTATTTGGTTCGGCGGAATGAGTCACAGATCTGAGAGTAATTCACTACAGTTATGATCCTATGAAAAATTTAGTCTTGAAAAAAGAACAAACAAATTTAGTTACATCCAATTGTCAAAAAAATAATATGTTTAGTCTATTTATGAACTTCATTAATAGTTATTTATTACTTGATGTCATTATCTTTTTGAGTTCGTCATAAAATTCCTTACTTGGAGATGTGTTGGATAAGGATGTTTGCCATTGTTTTTCAATAGTTTTAACTGCTAATTCAACCGCTTTGTCTATATTACTGCCCCAATCTCTTTCAATTATTTTCTTTATCTTTTCTACATGAACTTCTTTTAAAGCTTCAAAGAATGCGCTTTCCAATAGTTTTTTTGCACCTTCAATTGGATCATTGTCGCAACTTGAACAACTAGCATTACTACCATGTTGCATTGTTTCACATCCACAGCTGTTGCACCCACAACGTCCACCATACTTGTTATGGCCATGGTAGGACGACTGACTTCCTTCTCTTCCATAATGAACTTCGCAATTTGAGTCACATTGATTATTTGTCATCAATAAATCACTTTATTATATCTACTATCACAAGGTAAGTATATAAATTGGTAAGGGATAAAACCGTAACTAGATGTAATATAGGTAAGTTTACAGAAAGATATAGTCTAATATAGTTAGAAAATCAAATCGAGATTTGAACTCATAATGAAAGAATCCGGCATAAAATGACAAATGGGATAAGATAACCTTCACTTCTACTCAACTTGTAATATCAAAATATAGAATAGAAGTGAGAAGCTAAATGGACGTGTGTGTAGATTGCAACCATAGACTACATCCAGGATATGTGAATAAATATCCAGAGCTAGGACACAAACCGACTCTTTTCCTTTTTCGCCTTTAATTATTACAAATAAACTAAATCAAATGTTCTTATATCGTAACTATTAATTGGTATCTGGTTCGGTGGAAACACTCACAGTTCTGAGTAATTCATTATTTTATCTTAGAAAGGTATCAAATAAAGCCTTAATAATAGTTTGCCTCAATGATTACATGATAAATCATGAAAATGGCAATAACAAACAATTATGAGATGTTTCATCAATTATCAATAACAAAGATCTTAGAAAATCGATATTGATTGCTGTTATATTAGTTACTATTCTCCCAATCTCTATCTTTATTTTTCCATTGCATACCGTAAAAGCATATGCACAGACTCCGTATAGTTCTGGTTACGACCATGGATGTGATGATGCAAAAATAGCTAATCCGGATGATAAATACATAAATCAGCCTGGAAAAGGACCATCTTATCATACAGGTTCATTTATGAACGGTTATTATGATGGATTTGATGGTTGTTTTGACTCTAATACTCCACCGACAACAACAAGTAAGGGTACTTTTAAAATCATTGTCGAGGTCACGAATCACTCTTTTAGAGACATTTATGGTGGAATGACAGTAAGTGTAGATCATTATCCTGATAACTTATTAAAATCTGCTCATGGAATTTACTTCCCTGCGGGAGGAACATTGTCTAAAATCTTTACATTCAGATCAGGTAGTGTACCTGTTGGAACCGGATTTGAAGTAAACATAGATTATGGGGATGATTATAATCAGCGTCAATTTGGAGAAAACAGTCCATTAAACAAGGCTGAAGTAATTCATTTCAATATTCCATAGGGAGCTTATTTTACGCAATGATACCTTACTGAATCATAAACCCATCTACTAACTCCTAATCCCTTCTATAATCTAAATTAGTGTGTATTACTAATTGGATCCGGTGGGATTAAGTTCCGCATGGTATAAGGGTTCGCTTAATTTGATTTGTTTTACTGTATTAATGCAATACGGATTGGAGGCTGTGAATCCGAAGGGAGAGTGATGATATCGCTCCACGAGACGGATTATAGCCATAGATAAAATCAATCTAGACATCGAAAAAGATCTCTACTCTAAAAGCCAGATGTAATCCGGTTCATTGCCAATAGTAGACTTGACTAAACCTATGCTATTATTTAGTAGAGCCAATGATTCGCTTTGAGTATTGTTGAATAATATTATTTCATGGAAAACCCAATTACCATCATCAGCCGGTCTTCCTATAGCAGAGGTAATCCAAGCAATACTTTCTCCTTCTTGAGTTTCGAATGTCCCATTACCTGTACTTTGGATTAATTCATCAGATAAGTGAGTGCTTATGTATGTCTGATTATTAGTAACATTCCCTACACCTTTTAGTATTCCGTGGTCAGATGAATGTTCCTCTGTCACTAGATAAGGAGTTAATGATATATTTTTTGAACCCAAAAACATAGTTTTATTAGCGCTATAAATTGAATCGGCTTTATTTAAAGGTACGACAATCTGTTTGTTAATATTTGGCTCAGGAGTCGAGGAAGTTTCTGTCAGACATGAAGTACCTTCACTACCATCAGGACAGCTAATTATTTTCGGTGTTTCATAAGAAAGCGGTACTGCGGTTGAACATAATACTTGCCATGTATCAGGACCAACGATTCCATCCGCAGTCAAGCTATTATCTGTTTGAAATTGTTTAACAGCTGTATCTGTACCGGGCCCAAAATCTCCATCTACATAATCTCTACCTATATACCCTTTTTCTACTAGTAGATTTTGTAGTGTAACAACAATCTCACCTGTGTTACCTCTCTTAAGTGTTTGAGCATCAGGATCACAGGTTGTAGTTACAGGAGTCTGCGCTAGTAAATTTGTGCCAGAATGGGATAAAACTCCCACAGTGGAGATAATCAACAAAGTTAAAGGTAATAATAACTTCATCATCCTATTCAAATAAGTTCTGTGAAATATGGTGATTTAAATAGATTTGGATTACGAAATGGTCCACTTCCTAGCTTCATTATCTTCTGATTGATCATCCTCTGATTGATCATCCTCTGGTTCCTCACCTTCCTTATCATCACTAAGATAATAATTAGTCCCGGAGCAAAGTTGATTAAGATAGATTTTGGATCGAACAGTGACCTTAATTATTTCGTTCCTATAATTAGAAGATGGTTCGGTGGAAATCATGAGGATATCCACATGGGTTCAAAAGTTCAATGGTTCGAATATATAGGTTATGTAGTATTAAATATTCTCAAACTTTACTAATTTAGGAACTAAAATAAGTAACGGTTTTTCCTCTATACCATTGATGATATTGCCTAGAGTAACTTTGTCTGTGACCTTGGTTTAGGGTGAAGGATGGGTACTTACCGTTACAGGAGAGGCCATTCTAATAAGGTGGTTGGTTATTCCAGTTGCCAGGAGGAGTGTATTGACAGACCAATACATTCGTTCCACCATATTCAGCATATTGACCAGCGGGTCCACTAGTAAACCCGCAACCAACCTCGGTTGATTGCTTGTCAACCATCTGTGTGTAATGACCAGTGCTATCGGATGCGGGAGTACCCGGCACATAATTACTCTTTTCATTAGCCCACGTCTGAGCTAACCAGGTAGGAGTTGCAAATGACGGACCTCCTCCCCATGCCATATTCTCACCATAATTACCAAAGTCAGCAACCCCACTCGAATGGGACGAATCACTTGTCTCATATACTTTATCGGCCCAAGGCTGCGCATGGGCGGCTAGTGAGTCGCTCCATGTAAGCGGTGGAACCCCAACGGCAGCACGCTCTTGGTTGTGCAAGGTCAGGATGATGTTGACCAAATCCTCCCCTTGCACATTAGCAGTATTGTTACCCAAAGGAGATTCACTCGGTAAAGTGGTATTATTCTCTGTAGACGTTGTTGATGAATCACCATTATCATCTATAGACACGTCAGGTGATGTTGAGTCGACGTTAGGGGGAAGTAAGTCAGTCGGTGGTGAGTCATTGTTATCCTCGGTAGACACGTCAGGTGATGTTGAGTCGACGTTAGGGGGAAGTAAGTCAGTCGGTGGTGAGTCATTGTTATCCTCGGTAGACCCGCTGTCTGAATCACAAACAGAATTTAATAATATTGAACACCCCTCACTGTTATCATCAGTAGACCCACTGGCATACATAATTGCTGAAGTCGGCAAAACCATAGAAATCATTATTAAAAATATTAACGACATACTAATTCGATTCATAGTTGCCATTGCCATGACATTATATTTAAAGCCGTTGTTCTGACATTCCATAGAAAGTCATTTTTTAAGGGGTAGTTCGAAGTAAAAATTCTGAATGTATCAGAAATTGAGGTTTTTTATCATTTTTATCTCAATAATATATTATATCGTTACTATAATTAGTATCTCGTTCGGTGGAACGACTCACAGATCTGTGAGTAATTGTAAATTAGAAATCGTCAGTAAGAAGATGTATTTGGTGGAATGTAGTTTGTTATAGGAGAACCATGGTGATGAATAAGTAACCATTCGCAATTTGGTTCCATTCTTTCAAATGCATTGGTAGCAATCACACCCGTCCTAATCGCTCGACCGCTATACGGATCTTTTGTTTCTATGTTTTCTATACATACAACTACTGCAATTTTATTATCAAGATCTTAATTTTTGTGTTTGTGATTGTAAACCTTATCGTCTCTGTGTTACTAAATATTGTTGTCCAGCTTTCCCTTATTGCCATCCAACCGGTAAATAAATCCCCACCCTGGATGTATGCAAACAACATTTTCATCATGTTTCCATATCTTGTCCATTGATTCGATAGATAGATTTTCAAAAGCACAGTAAAACCTTATGTTAGCTGTTTTACATCTTCACTTGCAATTCTATTATCTTTTTGCATTTAACAGATGGTTCTCCTAAAGCATATTATTTACAGGTTTCATAATTGGGTGCGGTCCTGTTAATATAATGTAATTTTTCAAATGCTTCCCAGTATTTCATATCGATTAAGATGAATTATTCAGAACAAAAGGTCATAAGTCGTAATCAAAATACAGGGAATCTTGTGCATATATTGTTCTTTTTAGTCCCTTATAGTATAAGGGTGCGGTGGAACTCTTGAGGATATCCGCATGGGTTTGATAAAGTATTTCTTATTTTGATATCATAATCAGTTTGTAATCTATTTGTAATAAAAAGTAATAAATTTTAAATGCAGGCTCAATGGGACTAATAACAAATTTGACTATTTAAATGGCCCAATCCTAATGCAAAGTTAGTAGGGACACAAACAAAATATGCGTGATAGATCGATAACCGAAAGAAATAATGTCTAATTTCTACAAAAATTTTATATCTTCATAAAACACGACATTTCTGAAGTTTGGATTATAGGTGCATTTCTATATCCATAAATGATTCACAAATCTTTCTATCTTATACACCAGTTAATATCTCAATATTCATCATTGACTTTCGAATCTTCCAAGCATGGATAAGTTCTTGAATGGATATTTTAACATAAACTCAATGCAGAAATTGCTCCATGAATTAACTAGTTTTAGCAGTTTAGACCGTATTGATAGTCATTTTCAGTTTATTCTTGATTTTGTCTATTAACATCAAAAATTTTTATATCAATCTACATATTTGAAAATATGATCGGGTCCGTAATAACAGTAGATAGCACAAGTGAATTACGTGCTATAAGTGGAAAAATAATTCAAGATTCATTTAAATTAAAAATGACATCTATTGAAAAAGGTCATACCCCCATAGGAGATGGTGGTAGAGGTAATTTTGTGTGGAATCCTTCTACAAAAGATAATAATGGAACGGTCATTGAACCCACGGATCGATCTGTTGTAATTGGTGGGATCCCTAAAGAACTTGAAGTTAATCAATTTAGTGTTAGTTCAATGAAAGCCGTGGGTATGTTCGTGACGAAACTGGAGTATCTATAAATGAAAACCTTTTGCTTAGGCTTAGTGCTGGCAGCGTTCATACTCGTTCCAACTACAGCAATGGGACAAGTTGTTAACATGACTGCAGTAAACAATACGCTTGCGAATTCTACTATGGGTACCAATATAACGACAACCAACTCGAAGTGCTCGTCGAACCAGATCGACATCGGCGGCATGTGCACGAGCAAGGCCGAAGTGTCGAAGCAGATCATCTCGATCACTCAGAGCGTCATGCAGAAGGAGGACGCCAAGGGGGTGCTCCTGCGCGTCGACGTCGACAACGGCACCGTCGTCAACACGGGTCTCGGGGATTCCCAGGAGGGAGTGCCGGCGACGCCGGACATGAAGTTCCGTCCTGGCTCGATGGCTATCCCCATGCTCACGACTCTTGTGCTGCAGCTGCAGGAGCAGGGCAAGCTCAGCCTCGACGACACCCTGTCGAAGTGGTTCCCGCAGTACCCCAACGCCGACAATGTGACGCTGCGGATGCTCTCGAGCGTCACCTCCGGCTACCCCGACTTCATCCAGGAGAACCCGCCATTCCAGGCGGCGCAGCTCGCGGAGCCGTTCCGCCACTGGACCGACAACGAGCTGCTGCAGTACGCGTTCGCGCAGCCGATCGTCTGCGAGCCGGGTGCGTGCTTCCACTACGCTCACACCAACTTTATCATCCTTGGTAACGTTGTCGAGAAGATCACCGGGAAGTCGATCACCGATCTCTTGCAGCAGAGAAGTTCCTCGGTCCGCTCGGGCTCACCGAAACGAATATCCACGGCTCCCAGCCATCCCTTCACCCGCACTCCACGCGTACGTCGGAGCGCGGTGTTTACGAGTCCACGGGATGGAGCCGTCGTGGGGCCTCGGCGACGGACTCATCATGACGTCGACGCTGCGCGACATGACCACGCTCATCAAGGCGGTCGGCACCGGCACCGCTGCTCTCGAAGGAGTCAGCGCGAGCAGGCAGGTCGAGGATCTGTCCGAAGGGCCTGCCGGGTGCGCCCTGGCAACCGGCTACGGACTCGGGGTCATGGTCGCCAATGGGTGGGTGTTGCAAAACCCGGTCTTCAACGGATACCAGGGGATTGCCGCGTACTTGCCGTCGCAGCAGCTCTCCATCGTGATCGACAACACGCACGGTCCGAACGCCACGGAAGGGCACGAGCATCGCCACCGACATCTTCAAGGCACTCGCTGCGTACTGGCCCCCACATCGCTACCATAAATAGTAGCTGGTTCGATGAACGAGTGTGCAATTTCATACGAGTTTGTAATTGGGGAAGATGAAGGAATATCATAATTCTTGGAAGAATAAATATCAAAATAATGCGCTAACTCTCACCACCTGTTTGAAATATGCCATCAAAATGATTGATAAATAACATTGTATACAGAAATTTACATATGCCAGAACTTAACAGTATTTCTGAATTAAAGAAACTGCTCGTCAAATTGCAATATAGAAAAAGTGGAACCACCAGTCTATGTACGATGTAGAGGTCAACATAGTAAAGTATCAATAGTATGTCCAGACGGTAAAACTCACAATCAAGGCATACAAAGAAGAAGCATCCATTGAAGAATTAAGAACACACAATAAGTTCCATTTAAATGAAAATTTTGTTTTTCTGACAGTTCCACTAATACTGTAGTGGATACTGTCGAAAGACAAATTATTGTTGATATATAAAATGACAGTAGTTTATTGATAATTTAAACAATCGGAAATAGTTTATCCTTTATGCATTTTAATCCGTTACCAAAACAAGTAGCGTGTTCGGTGGAAATGGAGATGGTGAGTCCCTATAATATAATGAGGTTAAAAGATGGGGCGCTTGTATGTTAAGGCTCATAATGTTGGTGGGTTTTATACGTGGGCTTTTCGTATATCCAAAAGTGTAAACCATTGTTAGGTGATATGATTCTAATGGGTTAGGTTTTGAATTCTCTACCAATATGTAAGAATCTATTTCTATCAAACAATTTTTTGATTTGTTTCTTTTGAACCTTTGATATACTACCATGTAAAACTCTAACCCGTCGCCCTTATTCCAGTAAAAGTGTAAATTATATACGTTCTTTTCACCCCCAAGTATTTTAAAAATTTTTCTGGTTAGCTCTATTTGTTGGGTTTTGGTTATGGTCATTTGTCTAGTATCATGGCAATTTGTCTAGCTTGTAATTCAATTTTCTCGGGTTGTTTGTTGGGGTCGCGGTCGCTCATGATGATAATATTATCCCAACTACTTTAATCATTACCTCTACTATGTGTTTGCATATACTCTTTTCCCATATTCAAAATCTTCACAAGAGCACGCGCCTGTTTTACTGTCTAGCATTGTAACTGTATGTATTTTGTTTTTTCTTGTCATGCTCAATCTCATACTGGTTTATGTCTACTTGGGTGATAGTGTCGGTTTGTATGTACTGGACCGCGTTCTGTTGTGATCTCAACATGTTTTAGGTACCGCCCCTTTTGAGTAGTTCAAGAACGTCAAGACATGTTTTTGATTCTACAAGATAATTAAATTTGTTTCCTAGCTTAAACACCTCATGAGTATCTCTTAGGTTGTGGGTTAAGATGTAGATGTGAGACGGGGCGCCCTCATTGTTAAGATATCTTTTGCTTCATCTAGTGGATAAATCTGGTTAGTGTTTCTATACATTTTGTTACTCATTCCCTCTTAACTTCTACTGTTTCGTTACGACTTGATAGTAACCTGTTTCGTTGTCTTTATATGCTTGAACCATTTGGAAAAAGTTGTTTTTGTCTAACTCAATTAAATGTATCTTATAACGTTACTACTACTTAGTATCTGGTTCGGTGGTATGTGAAACAAATTTGACTTAATTTTGTAACCAGATATTATTAAGATAGTAAGTTTAATCGAATGAAGGTTCGATTTTGCTATACGGTAATTATATCAAAATATTCAATTTTACCGAGATTGTTTCAAATCCTTATATGGAGTGAGAATTTGTGAATCAACTTATAGACAGATATTTTGAACAGTCAACAGATATATCAACAAAATTATTGAAGAATTTATACCATATGTTATGACTATACGTCTTGACTTTATTTCAATTTGTTTGAGATGGTTACTAACTACTACAACAAAACCCTAGAAAATGTCAAATGTTTGATCAACCCTTCCTATCCACCTTATATACCATATTGTTATTGCTATTATTGATGTTTTTAGTTAAATTTAGGCCAATGCCTCTAATAATTTTAGGTGTCTTTTTTGGCTTAATCTCGATATTCTCAATAAGTTCGTCGCCATTCAGCTTATCTCTGTTTTCGGAAACATTGGCTCAATCAGACTTGCAAACAACAAAATATAGAAATATGGTCATAGATTTAGACAATGGTTTAGAGACAAATGCTAGGCTCAATCTTCCGGCTAATGGGGACGGTCCATTTCCAGGAGTTCTGCTTATTGCCGGCTCTGGAATGGCTGATATGAACGAAACTGGAGGCTATGTTCGTATAGATAATGAAACAGGTTCAAAGTTATATCCCACTAGTAGACCGTTGTTTGATATAGCCAAATATCTTTCAGAAAGAGGCTTTGCAGTTTTGCAGTATGACAAGAGAAGCATAGGTGAGAATGTAACAATTCTGGATAGCAATGTATGGGGAAATATAACAATTGACAATCTTAAGCAAGATGCAGAGAAAGCCCTTGATGTTCTGGTACATCAACCAGAGGTCGATGCTAACGATGTATCTGTAGTAGGACATAGTGAAGGTACATTAATTACTCCAAGAATTGCAATTGACAATCCAGGAATAGTAGATAAAGTGGTGCTGATGGCACCAGTAGCAATAAACATGAGTGATCTCATATATATCCAAGGAGTTACGAATCCAATAAACTACGCTCAACAGATTCTGGACCATAATCATAATGGCTTAATATCGGTACAAGAGGCATCGGAGAATCCTGTTTTTGACACACTGGCGGGAAATCTCACTTTACTTCTTACTAAGAACATTACTACTGCTAATGGAACATTAAAACAATTAAGTCCTCAATTTGATGTAAATAATGACACCTCCATAAGTATTGATGAAGAACTTAAACCCAGACTAATAGACCGAATCAAATCAATATCAGTTGTGACACCAGGTGAGAAGTGTGACCCAGGCCCTCCATGTCCTATGAATATCAAATCGGAATTCTCTTTGATACCTAACTTAGATATCATAGGTAAAGTTCCTTCTGATATCTCTATTTTAATACAACACGGAAAGAATGATTCACAAATCCCAATACAGCAAGCATTTCTTTTACAGCAGGAGCTGACTGAAGTAAGACATCCTGATCATACATTAATAACATATCCGGACCTAGGTCATTTCTTTTACCCTTCGTCTCAATGGTTGTCTGCTGTAAATGGACCAACTGAAGATAAGGTTCTAGAGGATCTTTTTAGCTGGCTTTCAGATCCGGTCAGGGACTTTAAGGAATTTACCATTTTGCTAAAAGGATGAAATGGGAGCCTGACATTCACCAAGACACCAAGGACAATAAACAGAGCATGAAATTAGAGTAACATCCTGACAATTCTGACTTAATAAGACTGGAGACTAGGGCAATGGCCATCATTTTATCTGACAATCAATAACCAAAATAAAGTAGTCAACTTAGTTTTCAAATAGGCATGATTATATATTATTTTGTTACTATCAGCTAGTATCGGGTTCGGTGGAAATCATGAGGATATCCACATGAGTCTAAAATAGTTTATTCGCTAGTAGTTCAGTATTTCTTTAATAATTAGATACCCGAAAACACTCTCACCTAATTAACTAATAACGTTTTTTACATAACAAGTCTTAATATAGAATGCATCATTTAGGCTTGATGTTTACATCTGGAAGAGTTGAAATATGCTTTTCTAGGTGTAATTTTTGTCAATCTCAGGCTTAACAAGAATATCTATAGAATAATTGATTAAAGCTAATAGATTTTATTATTAAATACCTAACACGGTAATATTTATCATCAAATACATGTACGGTATAGTCTTTGAAGTTTACGACTAACCTAGGAAATAATATCCTCATTTTTTCATTTATTATGATTTAGACCGATGGTTTTATACTAGCCTTATCATATTATTTGGTTTACTAGTAATATGAGACCTTGTTACCTTTCTTAATACATTAATAAAAATTTCAGGATGATAACTTTGAATCGTTTTTAAATTCAACGTAAATGTTAACATCAAAATAAAAATGGGTATAGTTTCCTAACTATAGGGTAAATCTGCAGAAAGCTCACTTAATGAAGATAGGGTTTCAGTTAAATCCTTGCCAGCAGTAGTCCATACAATTAATGTTTGTGTATCCCCTGTTCCTTCTTGTCCACCTCTCAAATCTTTAAAGTCATAAGTATTATCTACTGTAATTCCTGCACTTGTTATTTGTCCAATGTAACTGTCAATATCTTGTGTTGGGACCATTAAAATTCCTACCGTGTCGATAGTGCCAGAATTTGAATTTGAGGTGGATGAGCTAGAAGCCGTCACCGGTGATTGGATATCATCTACTGTAACAGACCCAGTCATTGTTACACCTGGGTCGCCTTCTGCCTCATAATTAAACACACCAGGGTTGCTAAATGTGAAGGGGTTTGATGCTTGACTATCAACAATTTCACCTGTATTAAACAGAGAAGCGGTTCCATCCGTGTCTTTTACAGCTATAGTGCGTTCATGACCTGCATCACCATTAAACCATTCTACAGTTGTACCAGTGTTAACTACTGCATTTTCTGGGACAAAATGTTGGTCCAAAAATCTGGCTTCGTTATCTTCACCAGCAGCATGATGACCCTCATTGGGAATAAGGATAACTAGATTTTTTACATTGTTACCCAAAGTCATTGTTTTGGTATTAAAAATGCTTTCTGCACTAATATTGGGCTGGAAGTTGTCACCATCACCGCTGCTAGATATATTTTGTTGAGCAAACACATCATTAGTTAACGAATATGATGAGAAAATTAATAGGCCAAGAGTACTAGCTATTGCTAAAGATAGACTAATACCTGATTTTCTGTTTGTATTATTCATAATCAGTATGAGAGATTATAGGGTAAATAAAAGCTCTCATTCTCAATATTGAGAATCGTCTATCCGTTAAGTAGTCAATGAGGGACTCCTAATTCACTAAATCGATGTATTTAGGTAAACTTTATTATCGGCGTTCTATCTTTTTGTTGCAAATATGCAGGATTTAGATTCCCATTCATTTGAATTTTTATAGTTTTCTAAACAAGCTAGTGTCAAGAGGTTCTATATTGTTGTTACTATAAGCAGGTATTGGATTCGATGGAAATCATTAGGATATTCGCATGGTCAACTAGAACATCATTATCTTAAGTTACCAGGCATAACATTGAAAAATCGTTGTGAGGTTTTCTTTTTTTATGAATTGTATTTTCTACAGATATTAATCATAAATAAATAGATGAGTAGGTAAAAAAAATTATTTGAACATTTTCTTATCCTATTCAAGAATAGATGCCCAAGATATAGTGGAAAATATTCATGATTATCTTAAAGATTTAGGTATTAATGTTTTCATAGATTTAAAGAATATAAAGCTGGGAGAAGATTGGAATAATTCAATAGATGCACATATTGCATCATGCGATACTTTTATTATTATATTTACACCTGCCGTCATGAGAAGTGAAAATGTAAGAAAAGAAGTATTGTATGCAAAACACCAAAACAAAAGAATTATACCATGTTTTTATAAGAACATAAAAATTGAAGAAGTTCCGTGGGGATTGAACAACCTCCAGGGGATTAAGTTTGAAAATGTATATCATTTGATAAGAAATTTAGGAGATATGCTCAATGAGGAATTAACCTTGGTAAATATAGGTGATTCGTTTCAGGACTCAAATACCATGGAACAAAACATAAATAATTCTATATTTGGAATAAGCAATTCAGCCACGGAATGGTGGATTTGTCAAGTATGCAATGATAAATTTCCTACATACAAGGTATATAGTAAACACTTTTCACAAGTGCATAAGTAAATATGTATATCAT
>JARFXS010000067.1 GCA_029194465.1 Candidatus Nitrosocosmicus sp. | reverse complement strand
GTCTCCAGTGCCAAAGACATCCAAATTCCACCTTTAGGAGATGCCCAATTCGGACCCTTTCTACCTTTACCTCCGATCTGAACATCGCTAATTATTACTGATGGATAGAAATCACTACGACTACTTAATAATTCATGTGCAAAATCTTGAGTTGATTTGAGACTATCAAAATAAAAGAATTGCTTAAAAATTGTAGATTTGTCCATGGAACTTATCAGATCGGATAAGAACCTGAATTTATCCCTGTCAGAGCACAAAATCTTTATCAATTTAATCTGGACTGCCCTATGTCTGATATAAAAACGCAAAGGTAATCCCTATAATTAGAGAAATCCCAAAAAACCGAGAAAAGAGCACGGTATTAGCCATAATCCTTATGTAATAGTCATTGTTAAGACGTTTAAAATTGTAGAGAAAATATTTGAATCTATACAACATTAGCACTACATATGGGATAATCAAAATGCAAGGAATTATTGAATAATAACTGTCTATCAGAGTTGAAAAAAAAACGATGGTCAATAGGTATATCCCAACATTGATTCCAACGACAAACATGAGAATGAATCGATTGCTCCTTTTATCTATCATTATGGCCAGAGTCTTACGTCCCATTTGCCTGTCTGGAACAATGTCAGGCATTGAATTTATGAATAAAACCAATGAAGATAACAAACCAGTTATCAGTCCAAGTACTACAGATTCTAAAGTAATATTGGAATTTTGAACATAAAAGGTCCCAACTACTATTAATGCTCCTTTAGCTGCTACAAACAACTCCCCCAATCCCCAATTAACCAATTTACTCGAATAGAGAACTATTGACAAAGCAGCGAACAAGAGTATTAGGGCAATAACAAATCCTTTAAAATAAACAAAAATACCACCTATCATCAATCCTAACATGAGAAAGCCAATGCCTGCCAAATATACGTGGCGGGGTTCTAAAAGACCTTCTGGCAAAACCCCTGTTCCACCACTAAATTTTGTTTTTCTGGTTTTCAAGTCTATACCTCTCTTAAAATCCCAATAGTCATTTAGCAAATCAACACTGGAATGAAGACAAAAAATTCCGATATATGTTAGGATCGCATAAATTAGACTAAAATTCTGTGGTTGATACCATATTGTCAGTGCTAACCCACAAGTAACAGCTATGGCTGAGGCAGCAAGAAATCTGAACCTTATTGCCCTCAACCATATATCTAGTTTAAAAATCATCCTTTGGTACCAATTTGAAAGTAGGTAAATTCATTGATCAGATTTTCTTAAAATACTAATCACTGAATTATATTCAATTTCATTTAGAGTGGGGTACTTTGATATCATTGCGTTCTCTATTGTATGCGATGTTTTCTTTTGTCCGATTAAGGGGGCAACAATCCCCGGAGTCGACCGAACAAATTGTAATAATTTTAGAGACATTGCAGGGAGATTGTCTAAAGGAGATTTGTCTAGTACTGTACCAAGTAGCTTGCCCTGGTAGAGGGGTACACTAGTAAAAACATGGATTCCATATTTTTGGGATGTTTCTAGTAAAGTTGCTTTGCTTGATGTTTCTGTAGGTTGATTCCTAAATGTATAGGCCTCGTTAAGATACATATTGAAGGGCAATTGAATAAATTTGAAACCATTGTTACTGCCGCCCACATCGTTTGCTATTTTTATAACATCTTTTAAGGATAGGTATTCTTTACTATTTTCTTTTGAGGTAAAGCAATTCCAAGTAGCCATTCCATAAAAATTAATTTTGCCTTTTTGTCTGAATTCTTCATATAACTGAAAAACTCGAGACAACATTTCATAGTAAGTAGACCTATCAACTGTGTTACACCAGCTTTCGAATGAATTATGAATATACATCAAATCAATAGTCTTGATCCCCATATTACACAATGACTTGTCTATGCATCTAGAAATATAATTTGGATTCATGATATGATAGGAAGGACTTATGTCGGAACGAGATATGACTTTATTATTGAGAAACATTAGCTGTAAATATGAATCGATATCAACTTTACTCAAATCCCCATCATTAGTTACATATCCATTCTTGGTACAAATAAATACACTCTCCCTGTCAATGACCTCTTCTTCAATCAAGTTAGATATAGCTCTGCCTATACATTTTTCAGATAGCATTGAGCGATAATTTATTGATGAATCGATCACATTTATCCCTCCTTCCTTTATGCTATAATAAAGAGAGTTTTCAAGATCAGCATCGTCTCGTGCTGATAGGTTCCCAAGATAGGTACCCATACCTACAGACGAAAGTTTCAAATTTTCTATGTTTTTAAAATGAGATCTGCTTGCACCCTTTTTTAATGCGTTATCCATATACCTTGTTGTGCCTTTAGATGTTGCAAAACCCGAGTAGAATTTCCTTTGAAACGACACAACCTAGGTTGAAATAGATACGAATTTAAAATTATCTATGTTTCATGAATTAATCTTTGCTATTTGAAACGATTAATTTATTGTTTTTCTAAATCTATCGTGAAATCTGTTGGGTTAAGTTCTATACCACAAGTTGAGCATCTATTCCTTGTATTTCTCAAAATATCCTTAATAGGCTTTACGTTTATCATATGTTTTATTTTGCTTCCGCACTGATAGCAATATATCTCAATAATCGGACAAGACATCAGTTTCATTAAATTTTGAGATTATAAATTCAGAGGTGGTTAACTAACGTTGACTTAATGATCAAATAAATGAGAAATATAGATGTAGATAAGGTAGGTTAGGAAATAATAAATACCTAGATATTTTTTTTTTAACTATGCAAGTAGACCCTGTATGTGGAATTGAACTAAGTGAAGATTTGGCAACGATCCTTGATTATAAGGATAAAAAGATATATTTTTGTTGTGAAGGGTGTAAAAAAATATTTCAAAAAAAGCCAAAAAAGTATTCAAAATAATAAAATTTTATTGAACATTCCCAGTCATAAATATTGTATGAAGGCGGCAGTGCTTGTTAAAAACAAGGTAGAATTAAAGGATATGGATTTACCCAAAGTTGGTAAGAATGAAGTTCTTGTACGTATGAGGGCATGCGGAATTTGTGGATCTGACTTGGAAAAAGTTTTTGGTAAATATGGGATGAAATCTTCAAGAATTGGACACGAGCCTGCAGGTGAAATTGTTAAACTAGGCTCGAATATAAAAGACTTCAAAAAAGGCGACCGAGTTTTTGTTCACCATCATGTACCTTGTTATTCTTGCCATTTTTGTTACAACGACGATTTTACGATGTGTGAAAGGTATCAAAAAAGTAATATTGATCCATGTGGGCTTTCTGAGTTCATACTTGTACCTCATTGGAATCTCTCAAAAGGAGGACTTATTAGACTTCCTGACAATATTAATTTTGACCAAGCTGCTTTGATTGAACCAATTGCATGTTGCTTGCGATCTTTAGATAAAATAAACATAAAGAAGGCATCTACTGTTACAATATTTGGGGCTGGGCCAACTGGTCTAATGCATATGATACTGGCAAGGTTTTTTGGAGCTTCAAAGATATTACTAATCGATGTTAATAATTTTCGTCTAGAATTTGCCAAGAAAATTGATCAACATGTTAAAGTCATGAACATGGCTGCTATGGAAGAGGATGAATTCAAAAGGGAATCAATAAAATTTCTTGGTAATAATGGGTCTGATGTATCCGTTGTTTCTACTAGCAACATAAATGCATTCGTTCAATCCTTAACTATAACACGTAGTGGTGGCACGATTTCTCTTTTTGGTGTACCCCCGAAAGATACCGAAGTCAATATAGATTTGAATTTGATTTATTCGAAGGAATTAAAAATATTGCCAAGCTATGCCGCATCCGAAAAGGAAATATACCAAACGATTGGTCTAATGGAAGCCAAGATCGTAAATTTTGAATCATTAATTACTCATAGATTTCCGTTACAAGATTCTCACAAAGCATTATTGCATGCACACCAAGCCAAAGACTCGATGAAGATCATCATTACTGCTGGTTAATATTTACCAATATTTTTATAGCATTTCAATAAACTACAACCAGTAATAAAAATGGATTGGGGAATGAAAAACAGGCTTTCTAAGATTATAAAGCCCAGCAATAGTCGCTGTGTAATGTTGGCTGTAGATCACGGCTACTTTTTGGGTCCCACCGAGAGACTAGAAAATCCAAGAGAAACCATTGGTCCATTATTAAATTATGCAGACTCATTGATGCTCACACGTGGTGTTCTGAGAACATCTGTAATTCCTGAAAGTAATACTCCGATAGTATTGAGGGTCTCAGGGGGTTCTAGCATAATAGGAGAGGATCTGTCAAAAGAAACCATAGTTACCTCCATAGAAGAGGCTATTAAACTAAATGCATCATGTCTTGCATTATCTATATTTGTAGGGAGCAAATATGAATTTCAAACTTTAAAGAATCTTTCAAAATTAGTTAATGAGGGCGAGAAATACGGTATCCCAGTTTTGGCAGTTACAGCTGTAGGTAAAGAAATGGCTAGAGATTCCCGTTATTTAGGTTTGGCATGTAGGATCGCTGCTGAACTCGGTGCTCATGTTGTAAAGACATATCATTGTCCCGATTTTAATAAAGTGGTTGAAGGGTGTCCAGTCCCAGTAATTATTGCAGGTGGTAAAAAATTGGCAGAAAGGGAGGCACTACAACTGACATTTGATGCACTCGAAGATGGAGCTTCTGGGGTGGATATGGGTAGAAACATCTGGCAATCGGATAATCCAGTTGCAATGATAAAGGCAGTCAGAGGCATTGTGCATGAAAATTATACAGTAAAAGAAGCTTATGATCAGTATGTTAACATGTCTACCATCTCAGAGGAAATTAGAAAAAAATCAAGGAATAAATCAGTGTCGATTTAGTAAAATAACACCCCGGTCAACAATCAATTATAGCTCCTAATGACCTAACAAAATTTATAAATTAACTTTGTTTATAAATAATGAATGGGATTAATTAAGACAATAAATTGTGATATAGCAAATAGAAAAATATTGTATGTTAAAGGTTTTTTACTATTATAATTTTAGATTTGATTAATAGGAGTTGGATTAATGATGAATGAAATGTCTGGTGCGGCGGCCTTAATGGCCGCGTTGGAAAAAGAAAAGGTAGATTATATATTTGGCCTTCCTGGCGGAGCAAATCTACCAATATACGATGCATACGATGCTTTGGTAGATTCTAAAATAAGACACGTTTTGGTCCGACACGAACAATCCGCTGCACATATGGCTGATGGCTATGCTCGTATTAAGAGGAAGGCAGGTGTGTGTTTCGCAACTTCCGGTCCAGGTGCCACAAATCTTGTTACCGGCATAGCTACAGCATATGCGGATTCATCTCCAATTATTGCAGTGACTGGTCAAGTCGCTTTACCTATGATTGGTAAGGATGCCTTCCAGGAGACAGACATTATAGGCGTTACTAATCCAGTTACTAAATATGCATTTCAGCCAAGAGTTGCAAACGAGATACCTGAGATGGTTAAAAAATCATTTTACATAGCTGAGAGTGGTAGACCTGGTCCAGTTCTAATAGACATTCCAAAAGATGTACAGCAACAGGTAACAAGAATGGATTTTCCTGAATATATCAAAGTTAGAGGCTATAATCCTATAGTTGATGCTGACTTGTCAGAGATAAATAAGGCCTGTGAAATGATACTTAAGGCTGAAAAACCAATGATAATGGCTGGCGGAGGGGTAATTCTTTCTGGCGCGTTCTCTGAATTACAGACATTAGCAGAATTGCTTTCAATACCCGTAGTAACTACTTTTAAGGGAAAGGGAGCATTTCCTGAGAATCACCCGTTGGCACTTGGGCCTATAGGTATGCATGGACATGCTGAAGCTAATAAAATGGTACAAGAAGCAGATTGCATTCTTGCAATAGGAGCTAGATTTTCTGACAGGACTGTAGGAAGATTTGATGAATTTGGCAAGGATATCAACGTTATTCACTTTGACGTAGATCCGGCTGAAATTGGTAAGAATAAATCCGTGAACGCGGCGGTAATTGGAGATGTTAAATCTTCATTAAGGAGTCTCATAAAGCTAATCCCAAAAAATTTCAAAACCAACGAAGAAATTTCAAAATTATGGCTAGGTAGAAAAAGGGAATTGGTTAATTATTATGAAGATAGTATTAAGGATTATTCTCGAGAGATTACAGCTAAGAAAGCATTAAAAAAGCTACGTGAAATCTTGCCTGCTGATGGAATTGTAACCACCGAGGTCGGCCAATGTCAAATGTGGGCATCGTTGCACTTTGACGTAATCTCACCTGGGACATTTTTCAGCTCCACGGGATTGGGGACGATGGGATTTGGTTTTCCGGCCTCTATCGGTGCTAAGGCGGCAAGAAATAACGTACCAGTAGTGGATATAGCAGGGGATGGATCATTTAATATGACCGAAAATTCACTTGCAGTTTCTGTCCTAGAAGAATTGCCAGTCATTGTATTTCTACTTAATAACCAAATGTTAGGCATGGTGGCCCAGTGGCAGAGAACATTTTATAATAGGAGATATAGTGGAGTGCATCAAAAGAATTGTCCTGACTACTGCAAACTGGCAGAATCATATGGTGCGCAAGCGTATAGAGTAGGCTCAATGGCTGAATTAGACAAGGCACTTAAGGGTGCCATTAAATCGGACGTAGCAACCGTAATCGACATTCCAATAGATCCGGATGAAGACGTATACCCGTTTGTGGCTCCAGGAACTGGGCTCAAGGATATGATTATTGGAGCATGACATAGTATGCAAAAAAATAAGAACACAATTTTTGATGATGAAAATGATGACAAGTTGTATATTTTATCTGTCATCGTTGAAAATAAGCCTGGAGTACTCTTTAGAATCACCAATTTATTTAGGTCCCGGAACTTTAATATCGAAAGTATCACTGTAGGAATCACTGAAAAACCTGATTTGTCAAGGATGACTATTACCACAGTATCGGATGTTAAGACCCTAGAACAATTGGTTAAGCAGTTACAAAAGTTGATTGATGTTATCCAGATCAATGTATTAAACAAGGAGAACGCTGTCTACAGAGAATTGGCTCTGATCAAGATGAATGCCAAGGATCCCACTACTAGGATAGAAATTGCAAATTTTGCTTCCATATACAGGGGTAATATAATGGACATTAGTAACGAAACTATTACCGTAGAAATAATCGGGACTCCAGACAAGATTGATGCATTCAAAAATCTTGTATCAAATTATGGGATAATCCAAGTGGCCAGAACGGGCGTTTCTGCGTTACCGAGGGGAGCTGTAAATGACCACCTCTGATATCAAAAAGAAAATCAGAATTTTTGATACTACCTTAAGGGATGGTGAGCAGACCCCAGGAGTAACGGTATCTCCAGACCAAAAATTAGAAATAGCAATAAAATTGGACGGATTAGGAGTGGACACAATTGAAGCTGGATTTCCTGTTGTTTCACCCGGAGAGGTAGAGGCTATAAGGAAAATCATGAAGCAAGGATTAAAAGCCGAAATCTGTGGTTTAGCACGTACCACACAAAATGATATTGATGTCGCAATCAAAAGTGATTTGAAATATATTCACACATTCATCGCAACTTCTGATATACATTTACAATACAAATTAAAGATGACTAGGGAACAAGTTATGGAAAAAGCCATTTATGCAGTAGAGTATGCCAAAAAACATGGATTAATCGTAGAATTTTCCGCCGAAGATGCCACTAGATCGGATGTACAATTTTTGAACAAAATATTCAAATCAGTTGCGGAAGCAGGCGCTGATAGGATCGACATTCCTGATACCGTAGGTTATTCAACACCACTGTATATTTCAAGATTAGTATCAGAGGTTGCAGATGTAACTGGATTACCTGTTAGTGTGCATTGTCATAATGATTTTGGATTGGCTGTTGCAAATTCCATAGCCGGATTTCAGGCGGGTGCATCTTGTGCACACGTTACAATTAATGGACTAGGGGAGAGAGCAGGTAATGCGGCATTAGAAGAATTGGTAATGGCATGTCAGTGTCTTTATCAAATACCTCATAATATCATAACCGAACAATTGTATGATGTTTCAAAGTTTGTTTCTAGTGCTATGGGGATTATAGTACAGCCTAATAAGGCCATTATAGGGGAGAATGCCTTTGGGCATGAATCAGGCATACATACACATGGAATCATCAATAATCCTTTGACCTACGAACCCATTAGCCCTGAATTGGTTGGTAGAAAGAGGTGGATGCAAGCCGGCAAGCATGCTGGTGCACATGGTATCAAAGCGATCCTCGATGAATTTGGAATTACAGCTTCGGATTTGCAACTAAAAGAAATTGTAGAAAAACAGAAATCGATAGCGGATGGTGGAAAATCTATAACCACATCTGATTTACTATCCATAGCATCAGAAGTCTTGGAGAACAAGAAATTCGATGAGAATTTCAAACTTAATGATTTTCATATAGTCACTGGGCTGCATATTATCCCAACCGCAGTAGTTAAACTAAACATACATGGCAAGGATTTTATCGCCTCAGAAACTGGTGTCGGACCAGTTGATTCAGCGTTAAAGGCCATACAGACTATTGCCCACGGTATTGCAAATATCAAAATAAGAGAATATAAGCTTGATTCAATTACTGGAGGTTCAGATGCATTGGCTGAGGTATCCGTAAAAGTAGAGGATAAGGAAGGTAACATTATTTCTGCTAGGAAATCTGGAGAAGATATAGTCGTGGCATCTGTTCAGGCGATGATTGATGCTATAAATAAAACAATGCTTAAAAAGATGATTCAAAGTGAAGAGCCTACCAAGTAACTCATTGCTGATTTTGAGAGACATATGAATGACTACATATGATGTATCCCTTCTTGAGGGTGATGGTATCGGTCCTGAGTTGTCAGAATGTGTATACAACATTTTGGTGAACATACATGACAAATCATCAAATCTAAAGTTCAATATTTCAAGAGTAGAAGCAGGTGATAATGCAAAATTAAAATACAACAAACCGCTACCTGATGAAACCTTTGATGAGATTAAAAAGTCCCAAGCGTGCCTAAAATCTCCCGTTGGGGAATCAGCCGCAGACGTTGTCCTTGTACTAAGGAGATATTTTAATTTATACGCTAACGTTAGACCATCCAAAAACTACCCCAACATCCCATCAATCTCAAAGGATGTTGACCTAATTACCGTCAGGGAGAACACGGAGGATTTGTACTTGGGTTGGGAATTTTATTCGGACGACGATACTGTTATATCCCTAAGGAAAATTAGTAGGGAGGCATCCAGACGTATTGCAGAACATGCATTCAAAATCGCAGATTCAAGAGAAGGAAAAAAGGTAACGATTGTTCACAAATCAAATGTGTTAAGACAAAGTGATAGACTTTTCATAGATACTTCCAGAGAGGTATCTAAAGAATATCCCAATATTGAATTTGAACAAATGTATATTGATGCATGTGCGATGGAATTAATCAGGAATCCAAATCGATTTGACACCATTTTGACCACAAATTTATTTGGAGATATCATATCAGATGAAGCTGCACAAATTACAGGAAGCATTGGATTAGCACCTGCTGCAAATATTGGAACGGATTTTGCAATGTTTGAACCGGTGCATGGTGCAGCTTTTGACATAGCAGGAAAGAACGTAGCCAACCCTACTTCTTTTATACTTGCACTCAAGATGATGTTTGACTGGTTGGGTGAAAAATACAGGGATAATAATCTGACTGTTCAATCAAACAAAATAGAGAGTGCAGTTGATGATTTGTTCATTAAGAATGTCAAGACTATTGATATTGGCGGTAAGTTGTCAACAAAAGAATTTAGCAATAGATTCATCAAAATATTGACGGATATTGGATATGACTAAGACCCGATATTAATTGCTTAATGAGCATAAATCATGTCTAGTAGATTTTTCAATATCCTGGCAGTAGCCCCCCAGATTAAGTAGCCATCGACGCTAAATTTAAACATCTTATTATCTCTACTAGAATGGTCTTCATCTATAGTCATGCGATCACGCAAAATTTCAAGTGGTATTTCTATTACTTGTTCTACTTCTTCATTGGGTTCTAGGGGAAATGATATTTTACCAAGTATCACAATAAACGGATAGATGAGTATCTTAGTTGTATACGTATTTGTGGGAGCAAGAGATCCAATGATTTTTTCTTTTTGAATTGAGAGACCTATTTCTTCATAAGTCTCTCTTATTGCTGTCTCTATAATAGAACTATCTTGTTTGGAAACCCTACCTCCAGGAAAGGAAATTTCACCTGCATGATTCCTTAGATTTGAACTTCGTTTTGTGAATATTATGGTTGGAGAATATTCATGATTGAAATGAATTATGACTAGGACGCTAGATTGTTCCGTCTTGAATTCACCTCCCGCTGTTAAATCAATATTTTTGAAATTCTCTAATGTGCTGTTTTTTTCCAGTACAAGTTCAATGAATTCTTTTTCAGAAATCAAAACTAGAAGCTAAATAATAATATTATCTAAAAAACCTTTTTTTACTGTAACCATGCTCATTTAACTAAACTAAAAAATGAATCTAATTTATGAGGTAAACCCGCCAAAATTATTAAATAATCATAGGATAGACATTGCACTTTTAAATCAAGAGTTAATTAAATTCCTGAATAGGGCTAAAATTATTACTAATTTCACAAATTACATCCATATAACCGATTCGGTACTTGGTATCCCTAGGTTATCGAGTATCCATGGAGCACAGCTAATTATGAATAATCTAACCAATACAAGCTTGAATGTCACTTGTAGCGTGAGGACTAGAGATAGGAATATGAATTCTATAATACAAATGGTAACGGATGCCATTATTTTGAAAATTAGTGGACTTTTATTTATTCAAGGTGACAAACCTGCATTTGAGGAATCAGAAAAAGGATATTCACTTTCAAATCCAACAGATGCAGTCAATCTCCTAAATTCCATAGGATTTGACAAATTGATAAATCTCGATTTGTCAATACCAAATAAGGTTTCAAATCAGAGACTATTCCAGAAAAAGATAAATTCAAACCCAAGCAGATTTATCACCCAATCAATAGGTTCAATCCAAGAGATCAGAGATCTAAAAGAACTAATGAAACCCAACCAAATCAGTCTTATCCCTTGCATTATGGTCCCTTCGGTAAAGAATGAAAGAGCAGCTGCCATGATAGGTTTGGATTGGAGTGAATATCAAGATAACTTTCTTGGGTTCTTAAAAGAGGTTTGTAAGGAAACCGATCATATTCTGATTACCTCGCCTAATAGTTTTGATGAAGGGATAGAAGTTTTGAAGAATTGGACTTAGGATTGCAAAAATCTATCATATTGTTCTTTTGTGTTGGCTTATTTCACCCTTTAATTCATCTAGGACTAGTCTATTATACTCAAATAAATTAGAATCTTCAGTTAACCTTGGTCTTCGATAGTCAATTTCGATCTCTTTCTTAACACGAGCTGGTCTCTTTGTGAAGACCACAACTTTGTCACCCAGACATATTGATTCAGAAATATTATGAGTTACAAATATTATCGTCTTTCTGGTCTTGGCCCATATCAATTGAAGTTCAACTAATAGAAGATCACGAGTCTGCGAGTCAAGTGCAGCAAAGGGTTCGTCCATGAGAAGTATGTCAGGATCCATTACTAAAGCACGAGCAATTGCCACCCTCTGTTTCATCCCACCCGAGAGCTGATAAGTATAAGATTTAGAGAATTTGCTCAAATCCATCATTTCAAGATAATGTAACGCAATTTTGTTTCGTTTTTCTTTTTCAACTCCAACCATTTTTAATCCAAATTCAACATTGTCGATAACCGTTAACCAGGGGAATAAAGCATTTTCTTGAAAAACCATAATCCGATCAGGGCCAGTTCCAATTACCGATTGTCCGTTAAGTACCAATTCTCCTTCAGATGGTGTATCTAAGCCTGCAATAATGTTTAGTAAGGTAGATTTACCACATCCGGATGGACCCACAAAACACACAAATTGTCCCTCTTCAATTGATAAATTTACATTATCTACAGCCAAAACCCTTCTCCTTTCACCCGAAGATGAGTTCACTGAAAAAGACTTTGTTATATTTTTCAATTCCAATTTACTCAATTAAACTAAAGTACTTTGAACTCTCAATAATATAATTTAAAGCTTGTATTTCTTCGAGTAATTCACTTAAGATCTAAGATAAAAAGATTATTTCCATTCTACCGCTAAATCAAAATTAAATGGAAATACAACCAGATGCTCTAATCCTTGACAAATTGGCCTACAATTTACCCATTGGTAACATTACAAATAACCTCTCGGATACCCGTTGTACTACTATAGATGGGATTAGTTCAACTTCTATAGCGATTAGTGAACAAACCCTATGTACAGTAAATCTTTTCAAAAAGTGATAGATAAGTTATTTTCAATTTTGATTTTCTAGTTATTGAAAATGACGATACCAATAACAGTGAAGAATATTTTTATTGTCTGCGACACCCTAATAATTTGATTCGTCAGCCAATGGAAATATTTGTAATTTTCGAAGATGGTGGCCGCGATTATGACGATTTAGATATTTTATTTACCTGGCTGATCAAAACGTAGGAAACCACCATATGATTAGATTGGATCCGATAATATTACCACGATATTCATGGATCATATCATATTAATGAATACCGATTTCCTCGTGATGCCAAATAGTGATGATGAATTTTCTTTACGGAAATTAATTGTAGAATACGAAAAAATGATGAGTTGGTTTCATATGGTATGGAAGGCATTGTCACAAGGGA
>JARFXS010000066.1 GCA_029194465.1 Candidatus Nitrosocosmicus sp. | reverse complement strand
TTTTCTTTCTTGGTGGTCTAATTTCTTTATGATTACTGCAAGAAAAAGTTAATAAACATGAATAATTTTTTCATTTAAATTTATGATTGTGACTCGTTCTACGTCTTCTTCTCCTTAGATAAATATTACATTATTAAGATATGATTTCAGGCTGTATGTAAAAGTGCTGAAGTTGCAGCACAACAATGAAAAACACGCATTAAGTATCGCACTAGACAGCCCCTGAAAGTAAATTCCAAAGTATGTTGCATAATACATTAAATTCTTTATGCGAGCAAAATACTATATTTTGGTTTCATTGAAATTCCAACAGTAGTAAGCATCTAAGCTGCTGATATAATTAATTTCAATTATATATTCTGACTATAATGAGCAACATAACAAAAACTCACAAAGTAGGAATATTTGCAATATTTATTGCAGCAGCCTTAATTGGGTCAGTAGTATCTTTGGTGATAACATGGCATATGCAGGTGGGAAGAAGAAACACAATGATTCAGAACAAGAAATCGAACAGGCACAATCAAATAAACAAAAATGGACAGTGTGTCGTTGGGCATAAATATCATTGTTAGATTGTAACAACGTAGGTTTAGGCTCAATTCCAAGACGGTAACATAGCCGCAGGACAACAATAAATCCTCCTATTTTTTACTTATTTTCTATGAAATAAATTGCTAGACATTTTTTGATGATCCTAGTATAGAGACCCCGTGATAAATGATCTTTTTCTTTTAAGACTAAAGCCTCAATCATTTTACATTAAAATCTGAAATAAAAATTTAACCCCTTAAATTAGTATTGACGAAAATTCAATCAATAAATCTTTAAGGTTGTTAGAGTAATTATTCTAAGATCAATACTCAAAATTCAAAAAACTTGCACGAGAATGATGAAAGAATAAAAGACGGATTATTATCAGCACATACATTTGTAGATAAGCTGACTTTATCAAAGAAAGAATTGAGAAAATTGAAAAAGGAGCTATACTTAATAAATGATACTTGCTATGTAAACACAAATCAAGACAGGTTTTGAGTTAGACGCACTAGAATAGAACGATATCTTTCAGAGACTTGTGAATAAATTAAATAAAATCAAATCTAAAACCTACCCAAAATCCTATAGGATTATAGTTTTTTTGTTTCAATTAGTAATTTGTTGCCCATAACTAGAAAGAAGTGAAAAGAGGAATGTTGAATTCGTTACTATTGGTTTTTAAAGTAACTGAGATGGGTGGTATCATATGAAGAGGAAGGCGGATTTAGGAATATATTAGTTATCTGTTATTCTGACTACCTATGAAAGATAGGGGAGGCATACCTGAATAATGTCAATGTATCATCATATGGCCCTCATGATGCACCTAAATCCAATATGTGACATTCCAGTATCAATCATTTGTGGTTGTCTAGAAGCTGGTCAAGTACTGTAGACAATAATTAGGAGCGCAGATATGTGAACCGCCTTTCACAACTTTCCTTGGAATCATATACTGTGGTTGTCTTGGATCATAACTATACTCAGATGACGTAATTCTTGGATTGAGAGACGTAGTGCAACAGGTTATGGCCTTATCGACAGCTTCATCCAAATGCGGGACATACCAATCAGAAGTCCATTCCCAAACATTTCCTGCCATATCAAATAAACCATATCCATTCGAGCAAATGAACCCACAGGGAGATGTGCTTTATATTTATCTATCAACAAATTCTGATAAGGGAATTCTCCCTGCCATGTATTGGCCATTGGATTGGTAAGCTGTGTATCTTTATTCCCCCATGTAAAATCCATTCCTTCAAGTCCGCCCTTGCTGCAAACTCCCATTCTGCTTCCGAGGGCAGTTCTTTCCCGCCCACTTTGCGTAGGCTTCAGCATCCTCATAAGCAATATGAATTACTGGATGACTACCCAACCTGTCAACTTTACTGTTTGGTCCGTAGGGGTGCTTCCAGCTTGTTCCTTAAGCCATCGCCACCAATTTGTATAATCTTTCAAATCAACGGCCTCATTCCTTTTTTCGAAAACCATTGAGCCTGAACAAGGTCTTCTTTCTTGAACTGTAGGAAATTCGTCAGATTCAACGGCCTCTCGGCAACTGTGATGTAATTAGTTGCCGACACAAATTCACTATATGAATGATTAGTCACAAGATATTTGTCTATCCAGAAACTACCTACTGTAACCCTGTGCGCAGGTTTTTCTTCCGGGTAAAATCTATCAGAACCCATCATGAAGGTTCCACCGTTTAGAAATATCATGTTGTCCTTATTTTGTGTTATTTTCTTTCTCTATTGATTCCTGCACTAGTCACCGTGAATATGTTCTTTTCGCGATGACTCGCCAGCAGCTTCACATTTTTGCTATTGCATCATCTACAGTGAACGTTTTTGGCTTCTGAACGGGTGGAAACTCCTTAAAGGTTTCAGCAAATGTAATTGCCTGCTTTGGTGAATGACCCAATGTAAGGGTGGAAAATCCTTAAATGTTTCAGCAACGATGACCCAATCCCAGTAAGTATTCGAAGTGATATCTGCAAATTCGAAAGGATCAGTACCAGATTGAACATTTTTGAAGACGAAGTCTGACGAAAGGATCAGCCCATACCTGCAATGTTCCTTGGGAACGTTGTTCCATGAATACCAATTTCCAATTGTCATAACGGCGCAAGCATATCGCCATCATCACTGAAATAAAAGTAGGCGTTTCGGGGACTTTCTTTCACTTCACCAGTCAGATACGGAAGCAGGTCATATCCATCGATATGATTCTTGTAGGTTCTACCTATAGCCTGATGCCTTTCTTCAATTTCTCCATTATTTCTGGATCGCCAGCCATTGCAAGAAAGGTTGGTAGCCAGTCATGGTGTTGAACAATGTCATTAGAAATTGAACCAGGCTTAATCTTTCCTGGCCAGCGTACTAGTAATGGGACACGGAAAGCGCCTTCCCAGTTTGTATTCTTTTCACTGCGAAATGGTGTAGTGGCTCCATCGGGCCATGTATTTGAATGAGGCCCATTGTCAGTAGAATACATTACAAAGGTATCTTCGGCAATTCCAAGCTCATCAAGGAAATCCAGCATTTGACCTACATTTTTGTCATGATCAATCATAGTATCATGATAGGGGGATTGCCATCGACCAGCCTGCCCTTTGCTTGATTCTTTGGTACGCGTGTAAAGATGCATATGGGTTGTGTTGAGCCATACGAAAAACGGTTTTTCCTCCTTATGCTGCCTCTGGATAAAATCTTTAGCAGCAGCAACGAATTCGTCATCACAGGTTTCACACCGTTTATCGGTCAGTGGACCTGTATCTTCTATTTTCTGTTTTCCAACCTTTCCCCATCGTGGCATTTCTGCCGGATCATCCACGTCAGTAGCCCAAGAATGGATGACACCACGAGGACCAAATTTTTCATAAAATTGGGGAAAATCCTTTTTTGAAGGATAATCATCCATTTCAGGCTCCTCCTCTGCATTTAGGTGATATAAGTTACCAAAGAATTCATCGAATCCGTGATTAGTTGGTAACATGCTATTAAGGTCGCCCAAATGGTTTTTGCCGAACTGTCCTGTAGCATAACCTTGTTCCTTTAACAATCCTGCAATTGTTATTATGTTTTCGTTCATTCCAATAGGAGCACCTGGCATACCTACTTTGGACAACCCGGTACGGTAAACACTCTGTCCTGTAATAAAAGAAGCCCGACCAGCTGTGCATGATTGTTCACCATAGGCATCCGTGAACATAATTCCTTCTTTTGCAATACGATCAATGTTGGGCGTTTGGTAACCCATCAACCCATGTGAATAACAACTGAGATTAGTTATTCCAATATCATCACCCCATATGACAAGAATGTTAGGTTGTTTTTGTTCAGAACTAAATCATATAACTATCGTGTATAATGAAGTCGTCCTCATCGCTTTAAGTATTTCTGAATTGGTAGGATTTTTTAGCCAAACGGTAAGATATCTAGTAAGTAACTCAGATATGTTGAACTTCATAGAAAACCGGAACAGCGCTTAAGAGGACCTCATGGATATTTTAAGAATATTCTGTCATATTCAATGAGCATATTTGTAAATCTGTTAGGGTTACAGGACCACACTACCAGACCATGAAAGGCCATATCATCTATCTTGAACCAATAACAAGATCACTATGTTAAAGCTTACACTGTTACATTTACATCGAGCATTCTGGTGTTCTATATAATCTATTCATTATCTCGTCATTAATGTCTATTTCATTCATGGGTTTAACTCGAACGTTGTATTTGAAGCTGAGTTAGATTTTTAAATATAGTTCAAAAACATTAACTTAGATTTATTTATTGAGATAGTAGGTCTCAAATCTACACATTTTATGCTAAATGATTTGTTATGATTAGGGAATATCTAAAACAATTCATGCCGGGTGTACTATCAAAAAAGAATAGGACGAAAAAACTATTGAATCTCAAAGCATCTCCATGCAAGATTACACTTAAATCCATCAAATCATAAACCTCTTTGATTCACGCTTTTGCCTGGTTCCCAAGTTTGGAAAACTCAAGGAACATATACATGACATCTGGTAAATGAGAAATACCATTTTTGATTCATCTATTACTACTGTGGTAAAAAGTATGTAAGTCTCAGATTTGATATTGATAGAGGACAGTCTTACTGAATGAGACGAATTACCTCTATCATCGGATCATTACGTAACCGACCCATGAATTCGCTTGCAAGCCAAACACTAATAAAGAAACCAGTAAGAGAAACGCCGTTTATGTAGAAATATCTAGATATATGACTAAGGTGGATAATTTACTCATAATGATGTCATCAAATATACCATCGATCGGACTTAATCGGTATAGTAACCGTTGTTCACTTAAATACACTTGCAAACCAATCGAGGAGCCATATTCCCATGTTACCTTGTGAAGGTGTTGATTGGGCCGTCCACGAAGAACCAAGTATCAACTTGGGATTGTAACTTCAGCTGAAAGAGGGGTGCCAGATGATGTCAGAACCACTTCCCAGCTGGAACGAAGGGGAAGCTAGGCATGCATTACTGAAGTTCGTATCTGATACTACCACTCCTGGCGCGATTTATCGAACCAGCAACCGAATTGCTGTGTCTGATAACGATGGCACATTATGGGCCGAGAAACCAATACCGGTTCAGTTCGATTTATCATTCGTGAACTTGAAGATGCAGCACACAGAGATGTTACACTGGCTGAACAGCAGCCATATAAGGCTATACTTACCAAGGATTTATCCTATCTCGAGGCGGTGGTGAACCAACAACAACCGGATGCTGTAATAGCACTGAACAAGCGTTGGTTCTACATGGCTTGGCACTACTCCTGATGAATTCGAGGCTGAGGTCACAAAGTATCTACATAACTCAAAATCAGAACGATATGGGTGTTCCATACACCGAACTCATCTATAAGCCAATGCTGGAGGTATTTGACCTGCTCACTTCCAACGATTTCAGGATCTTTGTATGCTCCGTAGGTGGCCGCGAATTCATGCGGGTGCTCGCTGAGTCCAAATGGGGTATTCCAAGAGAGCACGTAATTGGGACAGCTTATTCTTATGAATACAGGGATGGAAAATGAGGAAGGTGATAAGATTCTTGGAGGAGTAGCGATAGGACTGGCAAGGTAGAGCACATTTTTCACACGCCGGAGGATGCCAGCTTTTGCAGCAGGTAATTCTGACGGAGACATTGAAATGCTTGAATGTTCAAAGTTCTCAATGCCGTATTGCATGACGATGAAGAACGCGAGTTCGCATATACTAAGGTTGCCGAAAGATCATTGAGGACCGCCCAGACAAAGGCTGGACATTGGTAAGTATGAAGAATGATTGGAAGACGATGTTCTCAAGAACAGCACAGGCAGGTTTCACATCACTGTCATTAACATCCCTAATGGGCTAATTCTACTTTTTTGTATCTGGCAAGCGATTCCTGGACTTGTTATTTGATATTTTTATTCTATCTACACCCAACTACTTAGGGTGAAAATGCTGGTTAGGTATGAATAAACCAATTGGAAATAAAGATCTCAGTGAAAAACAAGTAGGTGTTAATCTTTTAATAATAGATTTACAAATTCGAAATTAAGAGTATATACGAGAAGAAAAACTTGTGATACTGTCAAATTAAAATAATGGGAAACTAATTGCTTAGAGCACTCCCACTCGATCCATTAAAAATTCCTAGTATATTGGCATGATGCTCAAGTTGACGTAGGCGAGGACTTGAATTTTTACATTTAAGACTATGGAATAAAAAAAGAAAAAAGTGATACCGTGTTTATGAATGTTCATAACCTTAACATTACTCATTTTACAAATAATCTATGACACCTACAGTTTAAGATCCTAAGCGCGTAAGGAGAGAATGTTTACATATCTGCACTTCCAATTATTAATTTTATTCTGTCTTTCCTCCTGTTTGTAGTGATTGTATTAAATAATTCTAGTTTGTAAACATCTGATTTTTCAAATAAATCTTTCATCAATTAGATTCAACAAAACAAGCTATATGATGAGTTAACTCTCTCAAATCTTGTAGATTCAGTAAATCTTAAAATGTTATGGTTTTACAGGAGAAAGGAGAAATTAATGACCATAACAGATGTCAAAACAGCCACCGAATTTGAGAAAAATGTTGTTATTGATGCGTTAAAATTGGCCTTTGTAGCCGATCCTGCCACTAGTGGTATGGCCAGATTCACAGAAATACCTTTTAAATTTCTTTGAATTTGCCAAAGCTTTGAGGGAAAGCATTTGAACACAATACTGCCTACTATGTTGGAAATTATCATGGGGGCCATTATGGCTGTCTCCAAATGCGTTGATCCCGATGTTGATACCATTCTTGGACTAATCCAAGAAACTACATCCGAAGAATCTCAAAAAAGCAAATGAAGTCTTTGAGAAAATGGGTGAATACCATCCAAATGAACCCATTGCGGCTACTTACCACTTTTAGGAGTTGATCCCATCACCATGGTAAAGGTTTAGGTTCCCTTACTGATGTTGCACGCACTAACTATGTGTGATAAAGGTAATTCATTGGCATATCTCGAATCGTCAAATCCAAGGAACATTCCCTACAAACGACACGGCTTTGATCTGCTTGGAACGATCCAAGTAGAAGAATTTCCACCATTTTTCCAATGCTACGCAAGCTCGGTAATTGTTGGTGTTTATCCTAACCAATATTGCAACCCAAGCATAGTATAAAAGAGGCATCGGCGATCTCAAAGCATGATTAGTAGAAACATCGACAGATTTTCACGCCAATTAATCTTTCTTTATCCTCAATATTCCCGCGACTCCCTATATTGCAGCCGAATAAATGCTATCAAATTTTTTCATAACATTAGACCAGTTTTGAGAAAGTTCATTAAAAGAATGTGTAAAAACATCTATTGATCACTTGATTCATCTGGAAGATTACACAACTGTTCAAGAATTTTCCTTTCATCAGAGTCATATCCTCGAAATCTTTCATGGAGTCCATATCCTCTTTTGATGTTAAAAGTATTGTAGTTAAATCTGCCAACACTTTTTGTCAACTCCAATTGTTCATTTCGTTGTTAGACGCCTAAACTACGCTCAAAATAATATTGTTTTTTGAAAACACGCGTAGGTTTTGGATCAATTTTTGATGACCTGAACGTCTACAGACTCTGCTTCTTCAGGAAAAGAATTGAAATTTTGATGTAGCAAATTTCTCCCAAAAACTAGTTGACAAACATCCACGTATACGATATAAAAAATTTTAACCTTTATTCCTTCAACTCCATACCTAGGTGTCAAAATATATTCAGGCATTTGAAACTTTTCAGCAATTAAAAAGTAAAAGGATTGCCGCCTAATGATTAGTGAATCTAAGATGGTTCTTCAACCCAGTCACAACGTATCTATAAATTGTTATTTATTACTTAGTAATAGTAATTCACAAAATTGTATCTAAGTAGGTATCATTAAAATATTTAATCTAACGCCTCATATTTATTAATGGACTATATTATTTAATAGAGAGTTTATGTCTTAAGCTAGACATACAAAACGGTAATTTCTTATCATAAAATGATTTCTCCACCTCATAGTCTGTTTTGCATTTGATACAAATCATCTAATACTGTAAATAGAAACAAATATCAGATATAAATGTTTACTGAGAGTGTAGTTACATGACCAAGAAATCCAATTTATAAATTATCAAGCTTAAAGATAAATTTCAGAAGTTCCACAGTAGATATATTTCTAAACATAAATTTCATTGCAACTAAATAACATTGTTACTATTATGTAAAAGGTTTTAAATATTTATAATCTGGTATGATATTGTATTGACAGTTCAAACCAATGATTACTTATAACGGTTGCAATTCCATTAGTTTCAAGTAGCTGGTCCAGAGAAGGCGTAAGAAAGTTATTAACATAATAATGGCTTCCTATGGATCATGTGAAGAATTGATTGAGTCAAGTCATTGAAAGTGTATACAACCTATAGAGATTTACATGGTTTAAGAAGATAAATGTTATTGTACAAAAAAGCCACTCGCATTTGTTGAATATTATCTAACTTGTAGAATTATTATCTTTGGTAACAAAAAACTTAATTAAAGTGATAAGATCTTGTCGGATTATGAGATGGAAGAGATATGGGTTGACTTATGGAAATTTAACATTCAGTCTGAAATTCGGGAATAGATGAGGGAATTCGCTTCTACAATTGGGGTCATGACTCTAGTAGAGATATTTGTAGTGTTTATGACTTTAGACTTTTGATATGTATAATTTTTATATTTGGTAAAATCATTTCTTTACTGTGGATTCAAATACTCAGGAGAAGGGTGTATCCCATAATGACATTATTATATCTCAATTTACAAAACAAGCCATTCCATTTCCCCAAATGGCTCAACATTCAAATCATTATGGATTAGATTTGATGTTTGAATTGAGCCTCCCACAAATCGATGACAAAGTTTTGGACGTTGCATGTGGGCCAGGGATTATAGCTTGTGAGTTTGCTAATAAAGTAGACCACGTTACAGGAATTGACATAACGCCTGCTATGATTGAAGAAGCAAAAAATCTCCAGATACAAAGAAAGCTTAGTAATATAGATTGGAAGGTAGGGGATGTAACTAGACTTCCCTTTGGGGATGATTCCTTTTCTTTGGTGGTAACAAGGTATAGCTTTCATCATCTGATTGAACCAAGGGAGGTACTTGAAGAAATGAAACGTGTTTGCAAAACAAATGGAAAAATACTCATAATTGATGTTACTCCAGATGAAAACAAAGTTGATGCATACAACCAAGTAGAAAAATTGCGCGATAGCTCACACACAGGGGCAATGACTTTTGATATGTTAAGAGGATTAATGCATCAAGCCGGCCTAACTAACTTGAAATCCAGACACCATGAGTTAGAAATGGGACTCGAAAACATATTAAAATCGTCATTTCCAAATCCTGAGGACATACCCAAAATTAGACAATTATTTAAGATCGATATTTCATTGAATAATCTGGGCATGAAAAGTCATTTGAAAAACGGAGAAATTTTCTTCTATTTCCCAATTTCAATGATCCTTGGGATCAAGAGTTAATTTTAGTAAAATCTCACTATTAGAATCGAGATTAAACTCCTTATTCTTAGTAAATATTTCTTCAATCCTGAATGATTTTGATATCTTCTTTTGATATAACTCGTCGTGACTAGTAATACTGCTTTTTCAAACAAAAAACCTTTGTGCTGGCAGATTAAGGTTTTCTTTTGTCGATCTGAGAAGAACTATGATGGAATGATAGAGGGTAACAGGCTGTTTCGAAATTTTTTCACAAAATGTCATGCATCTGGATTTAAAATTTTTTCTATTAAATGTAGGCAAAACATGAAGGAATTTGAAAGATCATCTAAAACGATTTCAGCCAGTGATGATGAAGAAGTTTGGCTATTTTCTACTCCTAATTGTCCTTCATAATGGACGAACTAATAATCATCTTGGAAATTAGTTTTTAGTCTTGAAAGAATTGAGCTTCAGCTCTTAAGAGAGACAATCCTATGCAATGGTAACAAGTTCAGATCTTTCAAATGTAAGGAACAGCATAGGGGTCACTTATCCTCATGTTGATAGGACTATAATTTCTGATAATAGGAGTAAGGTAGTCTTTCGAACTGGACATTTGCTACTATCAATTCGAGCGCCGAATCATTTTTTTTTGAGATACCTTTTCTTATTAACAGATTACCATTACAACCAACTAGAATGTTGGTTCATTGATAGATCCTAAATAACATGTGAATTATGATCAGCTTGGATCTAGATTAAATCCCATCTATTTGGTATGCTGTAATATGCTAAGATCTTCGTGCAGTGGAGGGAGATTTTGTTAATACCATGATATTTATTCCGAATCTAAAGAAGGAGATTATCAAAATAATACAACTTCGACAAAATACTTATTAAATAATCTCTCGACTAGCTATTAAATGAAAATAAAACTACCAGTTCTTAACAAATTTGGAGATTCCAGATTTTTGCTACTAATGGTATTATCAGGGCTCGGGTTTTTCTTTCTGTCATCGATGATTAACGATGTCAAAGCAACTGATGATAATTCAACATCAATGGTTCTAAATATCCAGCACACGATTCCATTAAAAGTCGCCCTAGTATTAGCAATGTCCACACAAGATGCCTGTACCGATAAAGGATTTGCTGTCACCGTGTCTGTTTTGAACCGAGACGGTTTAGACATTCTACTCGCCAGGGGTGACGGAACTACCGGTGCTTCAGTAGATGTTGCACGAGACAAAGCATATGCTGCTGTGGGCTTCCAGTCACCTACATCTGGATTGGAGGAGCGAGCAAAGACCTCTAACCCTGGAATAATAGCAGTTGAAGGGTTTACCGTCCTTCCCGGTGGTCTACCCATTCGAGCAGGCGATGAGGTCATCGGCGGGATTGGTGTAAGTGGAGCTCCTAGTGGCAAAATAGACGAAGAATGTGCAACAGCTGGACTTTCAGCAATAACCTCTATACTATCTGGCGTAGACGCAAGTAATGTCAGCAATCAAACCAACAATATCTCTGTGACCGACCCTAGTTCAAATCTGGTTAGTAATGCTACAAGCAATAACTTGACTTCAATGGAGTCCAGTCCTTAGTCAACATCAGGATGACAAAGTGAATGAGAGACGGTCGGTTCTAATCCAATTATTCATTTTTTTTCACACAAATACAAAAGAATAGTATGTAAGATGGGTTGGCAAACAAGAAACCACCTAGTCCATTGATCTTATTGTAAGATCAATACTTTTAGAAAATTAGTTCTGGGCAGCAAAAGTATCGATTCTTAAAACCCAATATTACGTTCTACTATTTTTAGCTCTCTACCACGAATCTATTAACAAATTTATTAACAAAAGTATACGACTCGAGATACATCATATCCCAAGTGAAAGTCTTCTAATAAATATTAATCAAATAAGGTCATAAGACAAAATTAGTGCGATATGATCCAACAAAATTTGCGGTAACTATTAGACTCGAAATAATGGGGATAATTACGTCTAGTATCAGACCTTACGCTTTGGTATTTATGAAACCGTACTTAAGTGAAGTATGAATAACCATAGTTTCAGATTGCTATGGAGTGTGCTTAATCCCTCCTACGATTATTAAAATTATACTGAACCAATCCTATTCTCCTCCTTGTTAATTTTTTTTCAACGGATCAAGGTCAAAGTTTGACTTAATGTCATTGAATTAGAAGTTTGATTGCTAAATGTATTTGTAAAATATCCTCTAAGATACGAAATCTTTGACCAATTTGATCAAGGACTGGAATATGACTCAAATATCTATTTTGATCAAATAAGGGAGCGGGTCTTATGTCATTGATAGCGACACGTAGATAATGGTCCAGGTATGGACACTCTAGGCTATTAAAATACAGTTACATCCCGGTAGTGGTGTATTTCTTTCTTTCGTTATCGTTTTACTTTACATACTTACATTTAAAGCCCGAAATTAAAGACAAGGAACTTTAAAAATTGTGATATTGATAGACAATGTTAATTTACTTCAAATTGATTGCGATTTCTTGGAAACGCTATTCATATTTTTGTCTCTAATATTTGAAAAGTTGTAGAGTGTACTGTCCTCCTTATAAATAGAATCTTGAAAAGGATGCTCCGGCCGGGATTTGAACCCGGGATCGTCGCCTTGAGAGGGCGAAATGCTTAGCCGGACTGTGTGGTTAACTATATTAATAACCTCTACACCACCGGAGCCTACTGCGGTTTCTATTAAACTCGAGGGGTTATTAATATAATACTTTGGAAATCATTAAACTATTGCATGACAGAAGGGTGCTGTCGGATGAAAAATACGGTCTCCCCACCAGAATTTTGATCTTTTTCTTAATTTGAAAAACTGTGTAGGTCTTTCATGATTTATGCTATCCTTATTATTGAAATTAGCATCTTTCATGCTGATCATTTGAGCAAAGTTTAATGAATTCAGTAGCACTAATGAGACCATTTTGATTCGATTGACTCCTTGGTGTTCGATAATTGAGGTAAAATGAATCTCAAACAAATATTTACATCCGGAGTAGTAATAAGAGTTGATATGACAAGACTCGCTCGGATTACATAGTTCAAACTCTTAGAATCCGGTCCAGTTTAATCTTGATATATCATCCTAGTTTTCATACAACATCTTTAAAAAAGTGCATGGTTCAAAATAAGTTATCGTGCAAAGTACCCGCGGAGTAGCTTTCATTGTGAAAGAGATGGTAAAGCACCTTGTTAACCTGCTATTTGTTAATGGTGTATTCATCTTCCTTGTCCATAAAAGAAAAAAATCAGCAGGAGGATACAATACCGTCTTAATAGACCAGCCGACTAACTACTTTGAATTCAGTGCCGCCTTAATCGGAATAACTTCTGCGGTAGTAGCAATATTGTTAGTAGCTCAATTCGATCCAAACTTGATGGTAGTGATCGCTGCTGTGTTCATTTCTCTTGGGACGGGACGACAGATCTTTGCCTCTGCACTGGATGTCGTAACAACTAACATGAACTCCTTCCTGTCTTCTTGGGCATCAACTCTACTATTACTTGCAAAGAATAAGCTAATGATACCAACAACTGAATGGGGCTCCATAGAAACTAAAGTCGAGATGGTACTCATAAGCATGGGCCGGTATAACTTGCCTGTTAAACTTAATGGGGTAAAGCCGGAGTCTCTACAAATGATATTAGAGTATTTGAATGAGCATAAAGGGGAGTTAGATTATCCACAGGATATTACATCTGATGCTTCTAGCTGTCTCGCATTTGCCCAACACGCAACTCACCAGATGAAAGACAAGTTGCTAATATACAATGACCTGGAAGAACTACAGGAGAGAAGTGGAGGCATCAACGCAGTAATTCTGATAGCGTTGGGAACATTAATTTGGTTAATCTCATAGTGTTTGAGGTTTTGATTAATGTAGTCATGTTTATCAGGGCCGGGTGACCAAATTGGATCCAATATTGTAATATGATATACTCCATATTATGATCTTAATTGTAAAAGCTTATCACACCGTAGATTTGTGACCGACTCTTTAAAGTATTAGACATTTTGTCTTGGCGGATGATTGATACGGAATGTAGAATTACCTATTGAGATAATTCTTGTTAATTTGGGCATTAGAAGTTGACGCACAAAATATGGGATTAGAATTATTACAACTTCAAGAGACCGCTCCATGTACAAAATGTTTTGAATATTAGCAATATTGCTTCT
>JARFXS010000065.1 GCA_029194465.1 Candidatus Nitrosocosmicus sp. | reverse complement strand
TTTGGGAGAGCTTTTTTCATTTACATCTTCTTTTTGAACTCAAACTACTATTATACTATTAACAAAATCAACATCAACAATATTAACAATCAGAATATCCTGTCTATACTTGTATCATAAATATATCAAGAGTTGACATCAATGAATGTCTATACAAAAGTGTGGTTTGGTGTTCTTCATGAATAAATACAGCCATCACTCCAATTGTCTCTATAAATTACGACATTAGTCGATTAAACTAATTAGGAACCAGATTAATTAGTCGAGGTTCTTAGATCTTATAGGTGGAATCCCTACCCAATGGGGCTTGGATTTAAAAATGTTATCTGTGATTCATAATAAATTAATCTAAATTTGAGCGAATTGATAAAATCATCTGACAAGATCTCAGATATTTAAAAAAAATTAATTTCTGTATTTATCTTAAATATTTACCAGACCTCTGGACTGTTTTTGCTAGAAATTAATTCTGTTTAATTTTTTTACCTCTAAAGATTCATAGAAATATCTAAAATATCTAATATAAGTTGAATTGTCATGCTATAGTTTACAAGTATGAACACAAATAAAAACATTACTAGTATCAACAGCAGTTGTTCTCCCTTGCCTTGGTCTTAGCCCATTTGCAATTTGGAAGATGCATTAGCAAAAAAAGAGTAACAAAGCAAAACAAATAATTGCACAATCTCAAAAATCTAAACAAAATAGCCAAGTAGTTTCTGGTGAAAGCTCTGTACTCTCTGGCAATAACTTGAACTTCCAATTCCAAGCTAACACAGGAAATAATGCATTAGGACAATTAAACGACTAATCCTTTTTTTTGTTATTCCCTTAATACCCAATACGTTTGAAATCCAAACGAAAGTATTAACAAATTTTATTTAACCCCTACGAAATTATTGATTTTCTCAAGAGCTTACTATAAGTGAGTATGATTCACGTGATAAATCTTGACAAGACAAGGATTGACAGCAATGACTTCAAGATAGTAGATATTAGAAAGTATCTGCTATTCATTGAATAATCGACGATTGATAAATGATTGAAATGCTAAACGATGGTTCATCATACCTACTGATGATGGTTGTTTAAGCTTAACCTCAAAGCTTTTTTCATCTACTCAAGTTGAGGGCTAAAAGATCAGATGATTTGTAGGATTAGTATGCAATAGAGTCCACAACAGCGTAATCTAGGATATAGACAAGCCAGAAATATTTGTTTTTGAATCCTTAAAATAAATAGATATCTAAACTGATTATTTTGTTTTTGCTCTATTTATTGTTCTTGGTTTGTATCTCCCCAAAAAAAGAGAATTAGTAACAACAGTTACAGAGCTCATGGCCATAGCCACTCCAGCAAGAATTGGGAGCCACCCAAATACGGATAGTCCCAAAATAGGAACTAATGCTCCTGCTGCTACCGGTATTAACCCAGTATTATATGCAAAAGCCCAGAACAAATTCTGCTTTATTTTTGAGACAGTTTTCTTTCCTAAATCTAATGCGGTGACAACGTCTCTAATATTGTTGCTAATTAATATTATGCCACCGGTTTCTTTGGCAACATCTGTTCCTGACCCTATTGCAATTCCCAAATCAGCTCGGGCTAAAGCTGGAGCATCGTTAATTCCATCACCTACCATTGCTACAACTCGGTTTTCTTTCGTCTGTATACTACTTACAATCTCTTCTTTTTGATGCGGTAACACCTGAGCTATTACTCTTGCAATTCCAATTCTGGAAGCGACAGCCTTTGCTGTTCTTTCATTATCTCCTGTAAGCATTACTGATTCAACTCCAAAGTTTTTTAGATCAAGTATGGCTTCTTTGGCATCTTCCTTTATGGTATCAGATACTGCAATTAATCCAGACAAATGATTGTCTATTGAGACTAGTATTGATGTTTTGCCGTCTTCTTCTAATTCCGAAAGTATTTTTTCCGTGTTTTTAGGAACTGAAATATTATTATCTAGCATTATTTTTCTATTTCCTATAACTATATCATGGTTAGAGTATCTAGCTCTAAGACCATGACCTGCTATCGCTTCAAATGAATCAGGCGAAACTGTAGAAATTCCTTTTTCGTTTGCTTTTGTGATAACAGCTTTGGCCAATGGGTGTTCAGACCCTGATTCTCCTATCGCTGCTAGTTTTAACAACTCGCTATCATCCATTTTATCAAATGTTATTATGTCAGTAACAGATGGTTTTCCTTCTGTTAATGTTCCGGTTTTATCAAATACTACTAAATTGACTTTACTTGCTACTTCTATATACTCACCACCTTTATACAAAATACCATTTTCAGCTCCTTTTGCCGCACCCATCATTAATGCTGCTGGCGTTGCCAATCCTAAAGCACAAGGACATGCTATTATCATGACAGAAACAAATGCCAGTATAGAATAGGTTAATCCTGCATTCCCTATGAAATACCAACCAAGGAATACTCCGACAGCAATTATTACAATAGCTGGAACAAAATATTTGGCTACCTGGTCTACCATTCTTTCGAGTTTAGCTTTACCTGTTTTGGCCTCTTCTACTAGAGCGATTATTTGAGATAATACTGTATCTTGACCAATCTTAGTTGCTTTTACTTTTAAAAGGCCATTTTTTGTTAATTGTTGCACCAATTACCTCGTCACCCTTTACTTTGTCAACGGGTATACTTTCACCTGTTATCGTAGATTCATCTATAGAAGATGAACCGTCTACTATCAATCCATCGGTGGAACTTTTCTCCCGGGCGTATGATCATCAAGTCGCCTTCTATAATTTCTTCCACTGAATTTCAAATTCTTTGTATTCTTTTCGAAACCAGTTTCAGTCTAGAACCATTCAAGAGTTATTACTTCCCTTTTCAGTATCTGAACCTGCATTATTTTTTTCTTTGATTTCAGGTCTTAATACATGGCTGTCCTAGGTTTTAAGTCTAAAGCTTTCTAACTGCACCTGATGCTTTATCTTTTGTCTTAGTTTCAAGTAGTCTTCCTATCAAGATAAGAGTAATTATGATTGCAGCTGTTTCAAAATATACCGCTGTAAATGGAAAGTATCCAGGAAAGATGGTAACTACAGCAAAATATAGGCGGCTGTTGTTCCGATAGCAATTAACGTATCCATATTTGATGCTTTCGCTTTGATACCATCCCAGAATCCTCTGTAAAAACGCCAACCAATCCAAAATTGTATCGGGGTAGCCAGTACAAGAGTATGTAATTGATATATTCCATCATTTCCATTGGATAAAGGTGTTCCAATTGTGGAATCATATGTGGTAAAACAAGCAATACAATTGGTATGGTTAATACTATGCATATTAGGACATGTGTTTTTAATTTTTTGAGGGCCTTTTCTGGTTCAAGGAATTCGTCTAAACATTGAGACGAGCAAAAATAATGGGATATCCCGTCTTTAGTATAATGAATGGATTTTTTCATTTTCTTCAACGAACATTCCACATATAGGGTCCTTAGCCATACAATTAGTAATTAATAGATATATAATAACAAGGCTTTACAATGTAAAAATAGTTTTTTTCTTTATAGGGCTGATTCTCACCTTATTTACATACTTTTTAACTGCTCGGTTAATTAAATGAATCATAAAAATAGAACTATTGATATCCTATGGAAAAATTTACTTTAAGGTTGTAGGAATGTATTGTAGCACATGCAAAAATGTGTGGAAAAACAGTTAAAAGATAAAAATGGAATCAAAAAATAAGTATCAACGACATGACAGATACAGTCATTATTGAATTTGATCCATGATAATAACTAGACACGACATTAAAAAAAGATTAGAAGAAATCAGGGATACAAATTCGTTAGGAGTCCCGTTATACTGACGAGATCCAGTATCGTTTTTGGTTAACCCAAGTGCAAATGTAGAATAATACCACCACTTTTTACAAATGTAAAAAATAATATTACAACAACGAACAAAATGACATCTTCATATGCCACTCAGCCTTGACAAAATCGATGTATCAACTAAGGTCACTACTTGAGGATGGCGAGAGTCATTTAGACAAATATCAAAGGAAGCAGGAATAACTCCAACCGTGAAGGCACGTTATGAAAAGTTAGTCAACATCGGATTTATCAAAGGATCCTACAGTTTTGACTTTGATAAGGCAGTCAGAAAAAGAACTTCATCCAATTGCAGGACCTTGAGGAAAATGAAATGAAAAAAGAACGTCGATAACAATCCTCAGAACAAAGTTCTAAAAAAAGAGATAAGTGAAATTCAGAAAAGAATTACAAGTGGCCTAACAATAAGCATTATTTGTGATTTCTGCGATGGACCTGTCTATGGTAAACCTAAGATTCTAAAATTTGCAGATATTGAGCGATTGAATTCTTCTGTTATTTATATCATGCAAATCAGGATAACTGAAAAATATCGAGAAGAACAAAATCAAATAAAATATGATAGTAATTCAAGGAATTAAGGGAGTATTAGAATTGTTTTATTTTTGATTTGTATCAATATCCATATTTTGAAGGATTTTGATCGAATTGTTGTTTGCACGCGGCAGAACATAAATAAACCTTGTTTCCGCCAACACATGTTTTGCAGTCTTTTCATCCACGTTCATATTACATGCTGGGTCTTTTGCCATTTGCACTTTGGAATTGCATGCCAAGATATTTAACTTCAGGTCTTTACATTTGCAAAAGCACTAGAAAATAGGACTTGACATTTTGTATTCTATGAATAGCAATAATGCCAATATCATCCGTTATCGTTTTGGGTCCTTAACTATTAGGATACCCACCATTTAGGCCAAAAAGGTATACTAACATTGGATACAATATAGTCATCATCTTTTGAATTTGTTTACTTTCTAACATCACTACTTTTTTGTTCTAAAGAAGATCTGTCGGCTAGAAATGCACAAATCTAATAGATAGGAGAAAGGACTTGCTCGGGTCTAAAATGCAGTGAACCAACAAAGTAGAAAACATTCTCAACTTAAAACTAGTCAAAATATTTACAACCGAGACTCGAACCAATCATTCTTAGAATAAGAAGAAGAGACATAATCTTGTATCATTTGTTTGTTCATAGATACCCTCTACTAGTTACAAAATTAAGCCCCAATACTTTTGATTATTTGTAAATGATAATTTATAACTTTACCTATTTTTTTCCATGGATAAATAAAGTATTTTTTAATAATATTAAAGTGTAGTTACTTCAGTATTTCAAAATTCTCTATCGCATGATCGTGACCATAAACATGTGCATAGCAGCAGTAGCTTGAACATTTGGTGCACCTCGATAAGGGATAGGAATGGCAGTTTGGTATACAGCAAGAAGGTAATTGCTGACTATTCTTCTTTTTATCGTCCGACAGGGCTATGTCGGTTCTTCTATGTATATATCTTTGAATATAATTACCCACCATGACCATATTCAATCATATAATTATCACTATAAATATATAAAAAGATTTTTCCTATAGATTATTGTGAAAAAATGTTATTAAGTGAAAACTATATACTTGCTTAAATAATCATTAGTTTCCCATATCCTTTCATTTCGGATATTGTATTAATGAGACTTGAGGTTTTAAGTGGAATAGTAAAATGGTATAGGATAACTAGTAGTATTTTCTTTTGTCAACTGAGATTAATCTAATCAAGTTTACAAAACACCTTTAGTATAAGATGGCCAAGCCCTGGTCTTTCCTTAATATGAACTGACTAAATTATCATTATGTTATGACAATAATAAATCAGTGGACTAACGAAAAAGAAAAACTTGAAGGAGCAAAAATTATTTGCAAAGCGTAGAGAATTGTTAGGTACTACCTATTCCAACTTATTTCTTCGAACAAGTTTCTCTTAAAACAGTTCCGTAATTCAGCTTTGATTTTATTCTCATATAGGGAATTAATTTATAATGAATTGAATAATATTTCTTATCTTGAGTTAGAATACCCTTAAGCAGTAGTGATACCAGTCCTCCGGACACCTTTGATGTAGGAATGTTTCTTTCTATCGAAACTTTGTCTCTGATTATGTGATATTCACTTGGAGTAAAATAATTTCTGTTAATCTTTAGAATTAGGGGCCAGATGATACATTCCCATACTAATCTACGATTTTCAGTAGATGTTGCATACTTCCCTTTTCCATTAGACTTGACATCGTCTTCGCTTGACGAATTGCTACCATCATTTTCTTGATTTTGAAATATGAATAATATAGTAGGTCGTCCTATATAATAATATTCAACAGATTCAAAGACATCATTTATTTGGTAATTTTCGACATGCCGCCAAGTGCATCGTGATTAATCAACCTAGTATTTTCTCAAGCTTCTACTTTTGATTATATGGTAAGTTTATTACAGGAAATAGTTCATTTCCACTGAAAAAGAATTCTCATGTCAAAGAATATAAAAAAAGTACCTACTCAAGAGTATGAGGATGCTGTTGTTACTGTCGCTTTATATGTAGAAGGGTTACGCATAGGCAGCGTCCCTATCCTTTCCCAGGCCTTTCACAGGGATGCCACAATGTACGGGTTAATCGATGGCAAGTTACACCAGGGGCCGATCAAGAACCTCTATGACCTTGTTGAAAAGAATGGCCCTGCGCCTAACATCAAGACTAGGATAGACGTGCTTTCCATTACATCAACCACAGCAATATTGCGGGTTGACGTGGAGAATGACGCTATAGGCGCCAATTATACAGATTATCACACGCTCATAAAACTTGATGAGACCTGGTACATTATCTCTATGGTTTATCACAGGTACGAAGAGTAAAAACCTATTCAATACGAATATCGTGTTTTGATCATGATTTTTTCCAATTGTTTTTGATCCTCAAGAGGAAAGATGAATAGGATGATACCTTAGATATCCAAACCGTGAAGATGGTTTGAAAAAAAATAATCTTCCATAGGTGTATGCCTTTTTTATCAATCAGTTGATTGATAATTNAAATGTACCTACTCAGGAGTATGAGGATGCTGTTGTTACTGTCGCTTTATATGTAGAAGGGTTACGCGTCGGCAGTGTCCCTATCCTTTCCCAGGCCTTTCACAGGGATGCCACAATGTACGGTTTAATCGATGGCAAGTTACACCAAGGGCCGATCAAGAACCTGTATGACCTTGTTGAAAAGAATGGCCCTGCGCCTAACATCAAGACTCGGATAGATGTGCTTTCTATTACATCAACCACAGCAATATTGCGTATTGACATGGAGAATGACGCTTTCGGCGCCAATTATACAGATTTTCACACGCTCATAAAACTTGATGGGACATGGTACATTATCTCTATGGTTTATCACAGGTATGAAGAGTAAAAAATCCTATTCAATACGAATATCATGTTTTAATCATGATTTTGTCCAATTGTTTTTGATCTCAAGAAGAAAGTGGAATAGGGTGATATCTTGAATATACAAACCGGAAAGATGGTTTAAAAAAAATTATCTTCCATAGGTGTATGCCTTTTTTATCAATCAGTTGATTGATAATTTAGAACCAATTTAGCATTAACAATGAGATATCATATAGTAATAAATGCTAACATAACCAATCGCGTACAACATTGCAAACAAGATTATTCGTACATTTGAGGATCCTCTTTACCTGGATTCATATTTTCTTCATAAACAATCACAGCAGTATATTCATCAGTACCGTTTTTGCTAAGAGCGGTAAATTTAATATCAATTAACTGTTTGACCCCTTCTTTCTTAAGGAATTCATTAATATCTTTTTCAATATCGGATAATTGTTGGTTATTATAAAATTTTACTCGCGTCGTCTTCTATTCGCCTTAAAATAAATGTATATCTTTTACTGATATATAATCTTCGATTTAATACCTTCAATTGATAGACCGAATATCATCAGTCGCTGCAAAGTGGAAATATTAAAAGTATTTGATACGGCAGTAATATCCTAAGGTAAACACCAGGAGATAATTACAATTTTTTCGCTGATGAGCCAAAATTCTGTTGATAACCGACATATCAAGGCAGCAGTAGCTTGTTTTGAGCATAGCTTTTCGGAAAAAAGAGTATGACAAAAAATAGCAAAAATTCTAGTAGTTGTATGAACTTTGACATGAATTTATCGACCTTAATAAATCAAAAATGTTTTGATTTGGTTCAATTTGATAAGGCCGTTACTACATGAGTAGAGTTCTAAGAAATTAGGCTCTTGTGGCAGGCGGATCTAGTATATTGTGATGATATCTATGGGTTTTGCTAAAAACAGCAGCATAGTAGGTCCATAGGGTATAATTCCATGTAAATGCTTACGACTTTTTATCTGAAGAAATCACCGATTTCGTAATGAAATCAGTATTAGGAATCCATATGAAAATTAATACCACATTTGTTGTAATAATTTCATTCATTTTTCTTTAGTTCTATAATACTAATCTATTGTGTGACTTTCATATACAACGTGATAATTAACGAATCATCAAAATTACTTTTAAATATTTTTTTTATATAATCAAGAAGGATCAAAATCTAATCTAAAAAAGATTGCTCCTCGGCTGATTTATCATTCTTGTCGTAAATTACTAGAATTGAATGAGTGTTGTAGTATATTAATCATGTTGGGACTTATAGGATCCCGATTATTGAGAAGAACGAAATCGCTAAAAATGGATATCTATACTCATCACCGCAATCTCCACCATGTCCAAAAGGTTATTTGACTTTGTACTCTGGTATCTAACAGAATCATAGTCAGACTTGTCTAAAATGAAGTTGAATACCGCGTTTACTATTTCTATGATCAGATATTCCAAACTCAACACCGATAATGGCACCACTGCCACTGCAGGTTTCTGTAGGATATATCTAGTTATACGTAACAATACTCATTGTGTTTTTGTGCTACTTCGTTAAGTGGACAAAGTTCCTGAAACTAACCCCATCCGCCCCATTTTATCTATCATCTTTTTGTATTTTTTCAGGCTCAACGTATCTGAATCAAAAAGCAGATGGTTCTTGGATTTTCAAGATATCCGTTCCAGACAACCCTCCACATAGGTTACCGTAGGCTAGTAGGGCGATAATGCTCCCCTTACAAAAATTTACCATTTTTACCTCGGGTCTACGATCAATGATCGAATATTGAATTTGGTTTGATACAATTTGTAAGCGAATCCATCATGATTTGTATACGTTCAAAGTATCAAAATTTGTAAGGCCTATATGCTTGATCATACGCTTCATCGCGTAGTCCGACAAATATTTGAGCATCCGCTAATATGGTTATATAATCCCACCAGTGGAACTGAAGTAAATCAGAGAATCAACACCCATTCTTGAGAGTGATTTTTGCGTATTTTCTTTGACGATGAAGAATATTCTATTCTTCCTGGGTGCCGGTACCCATTTTGTTAATGCTTGAATTCTATCGAGTTCTCCCCTCTCCTTTTATCTCAGATAATCTCCTTCAATTGTCAACAAAATCTTCCGCTGGACCATATATATCTGCAAGATCCCAACTCGTGAATCCACTTCGATATTTCATCATGTCTTCAATTGCAGACTCGTGATGGATGTATCCATGTCTCCTGCGACTTGCCGCATGCCGTTGATTATCCTATGAATTGTCAAATCAGGAGCTAGTGAATGTGTTGGTCTTTTCACACCGTATCGGTAATCATTCTCTATATTTACTTTACATTTCATACTAAATATAAAAGTACAATATCAGATGTATTGTGATTTGCCTATACATTCCTAGAAAATAGTAAAGGCCTGTAGGCCTGTGACCGTGTCATATCTTGTTCTATCTAGCCCCTGTTTTCCATAAATTTTTTCGCAGGGGAATCTATAGCTTAACGACAGAAAGTAGTTTTGCGACCTGCCCTTCGTTTGCCATAGTTCTTTCTGCCCAACTCTATTATGACAGATTTGGCCATTTCTATTTTCTGAGTTATTCATATCTATGCAAAAAAAGTAAATCAACATATCATATCTTGTGACAATATGAATAAAATAATTATTTATTATAATATTTGTAAAAATATCATAGATTTATCAAATAATGTTATTAGATTAGACGAGCCGTATTTGTTTCAGGCAAGATAACTGCAAACAAATCCTACCTAGTTTTGGAATCTTACCTGTACAGATGAACATGACCAGAATAGTCGTATACGATTTAAAAGAGTGAATGACATATCGAAATGAATTTTCGAGCTAAAATATGAGCCTGGATTTTCGGTTTATTTTCTAGTTCTTCAATATTACATATGCTTAATCCGGATCAAAAAATTCGTTGTACCATTCAATGTTACAGAGCCCTACTACAGCTGGTACCTTAATCCCACTCACCATAACTGTCATAAGTGGACACCAATTTAAAGTAAACGAAGAAAAGGCTAAATTATTGTATTAGTTACACTATTAGGGCAACCTGATACTTCCAATTAACCACTACATTGTCTATAAAAGAAGTGTCTGTGTTAGGGTTCCTCCAAGAGCGTATACTGTTTCACCCTATTTTTCTGAGAACATCTTCATCTAATAAGACTGTTAAGGTTGGATTTTCAGATCAGAATTTCCAAGTTACCCCCGGCGCTAATTTATCTTGTCATTCATTACTATCATTATGTCCCCTCAAGTGATCCGTATATTTGTACCAGTAGATATCCGCTCCACTGGGAGACAAGCCGAATTGTGAAATTAAAAGTATCAAACACATCTCCTCTATATGGATAATCTGGAGCAAATATATCGTTTTTATTATCTCAAGGTGTTGTTGGATAAGCACTATCACAAAGTCCAAGCATCGGGCAGTTGTCGTAGTTGTTACGTTTGGCCACTTACAACATTAAACGATGCACCTTCAAGCAATATTCAAATAATGCTATCTATATAGTATGTCCTTTTACAATTGAATGATTTGCCATATTGACTAAGTAAAATTATTATTTATAAATATGAAGTTATTGTATTAAGCTCGCCAAACCAATGTTATTTAGCGCTTTGAATAAAAAGACAAAACATACAACGCGTTATGAGTTTGATTTGTAGGGTGTCAAGAAGAAGTTGTATATCTGATTCCATCATTAGGGATAATCATTTTTTATATACTTTGTTTATTATCTCTTGTGTCAATGTGCGAATGTCATGTAAAGGAATATGTATTAGACATAAGGCAAAAATTGATGGTTTTAATACGAATAGATATCTTGAAGGTCAGAAACGTTGTCAAATATGTAGTATTTTCATAATATGGGACGTTAGTTTATTCTGCCCTTGCTGTAATATGAGACTAAAGAATAAAGCTACAAAGGAAATGGTAGATAAATGGTGTATAAACGAGGTTTGAAAACAGGATCTACTTAAAAATAAGATAATTTCTACTATGACTCTGAAATAATAATATAATAATACAAAAAATTATTATCTTTTCAGTAAATTCATTTGATAAATAAACTTAAGATGTATTATCTCGCTGTAACTAAAGCCATAAACATGCAAAGTAATTATGCAGAGTGCCGACATCAAATAGATTTTATGCCCGATGCTTTGGACAGGATGGAGATGAATGAATCAATCCCTGAATTGGTTTTTATTAGTTTTGCAGTATGTTTTGAAAATACTTACATTATTGGTCCTGCTAAGTGTATTTTTAGAATATCATCTAAATGCTATATGGCAAATTACGAACATCTTATATACCGGGTAAAATTGCTATTGAAGTTCTCAAATAGCTGTGAATATGATTATTAAAATGTTGTATAAATATGTCGATCTTTACTTGATAACTTTACGTAACTAAAACCAATTATCTGGATGGAAGTAATTATTTCTCCGAGATCTTTTCCCCTTTCCATCCAGTATGTATTACCACTTTGAATTCAATAATAAATAATGAGTTTTTATCAAATGCTCTGAGTGTCATCCTGATAATAACTATGGTTTCAATTCTATCTATTGCTCAATTGATAGTAAACATGAATATATTTTCATCAGCCTATCGCCAATTCTGCTGTCACAATCATTCGAACAAAATGGCAAACTGTCTATCTTAGAGATAAATCGGCTCTTGTTACTATATTAACGTCCTAAAAAACCAAATAAGCACAAATATGATTAATCCGATCAAAGAATTCATTGTGCTATTAGATGTTTTAGAGCCTTACCCAACTACCAACGTGACTCTATTGCAATGGTGGAACAAGTTATTAACAATTTTTCTTAGAAATCATTTATGTAGCGACATTTTACTTAAGAATCATAATTCGCTTTCTTTTTTCTTCTTTGTAGTGGCTCCCACCAGTATCTTCTTGTTTTTTCTTTATAGATCCCAATATCTTACGTGCAGACTCTTCTGACTTGCTTTGTTTCTTTTGGAGATCTACACCTTCATCGAATGATCTCTTTTTTGTTCCTCCGCCCTTCTTGCTCCTTTTAATTGGGATTCAGTATCTCCTAAGGTAAATACATAAAAGGATTACTAAAGATGATATGAATACAGGACATGTCATTTTGTGACTGTTGTGTATTTTTCAACGAGAAGGTTTTTATATTCCGGTGGTATAAAATACATAGAAGATACTATTTTCCTAGTTACTAAAAACAGACCTTTAAATCTAGCAGACCTAGCAATTCAGTGCTCGGTAATGAATGTTTACTCCGGATTCTCATTCTCTATTTCAAATCCTTTTAATTGTTCATCAAATTGTAAGATCGTCGCATCCACATCAAGGTTTAGAAACGTCCAAAGTCGTGTTGCTACCATAATATTGATTATCTAGCATATGCTGTCAAGATAAACCTCCTCCTTTAAAATAGATGATCTAATATTCCTAGTTCTCTGTCGTGGCACACAATCTTTAATCTAACTTATAACTATGATTAGATCAATGTACATTCATCACTGTCTTTGACAATGTTACTTTGATAGCACCCCTATCTCCAAATTCTTTGTATCTTCAAAAAAATCAAAACTGTGTCTTTACTTCTGAGACTCTTTTTAATCTCCTCTCAACGTTTTTTAATCTAATTGAATTGTAGAACTCATATCAATAGGTAGTTCAGTGCAAATACCACTTAAATGTCAATTGCCCCCTAAGAGGGTTTTAATGATGGATAACCAAGATGATTTGAAGCGTGAACAAAAAAGTATGTTGAACAGTTAACTAATTTGGGATTAACTCAAAGGTGAAGCCAAAGTTTTAAGCAATGACTGCTTGGACCATCAAGGATAGGAAAAATTGAGAATATCTGGTGTATCTCAATCCAAGGTTTACAATCGTGTTTAGACCGATTGATTCTAAAGGGATTGGCAAGTTACAACATACGAAATCATGTCAAACATTTTCAGTCGTTGGGCAAGCCACAGTTACGAATATATCAGAAAAAGAAAAGCGAAGTAAGAAGACAGAAAGCATTAACCAGATCATTTACGATTTGTCAAGAGCCATGCAGCAAGAAACGTCAAATATTTGTAGGAGAGGTCTTTACGTTCGGCATATACAAAGCCTTATTAAGTGAGACAAGAAAGGAGACATACTACAGATATTTTTATCTATCCTGATGCTCATAATCTTCTCCTTTTTATTCACGATTCTATAAATAATAAAGGCCAAGGGCTGATTGAGGGGAATAGACCAACTCTGACTTCAAAACTCTCAGCATTTTAAAAATTCCAAAGGATGTAAAGTTGCGTCATCTTAATTTTCCATTGCGGAACTATCGATATCTTTACCAAAATATGACTCTAATAATGAACTGGAAAACAATAACCGGCATCCTGATAACTTCTAGTGAAATAGCAGGTATTTTTTGTGAACTATTTTGACAGTATTTGGAAAATGAAACCACAGATGACTTGGCTGTTTAAATTATTGAACTGGCAGTTACACACAAAACTATATTCATACCCTCTTATATGATTTCTTAATCAAATCTAAAAATTGTGATATGCTGGTTTGCGTAGTCCCTACTATCGCGGGGATTTAAATCTCCGCGTGCAGACTGGTACCAAGTATCGACTTATTTGTACAATCTTCAAAATCGCTTCTCTTAACTTTATTTGAAGATTATATCTGGGGTAGTCATCTTCTTTTGGAAATTGTCATAATAATTAATGATAGGTCTTTTGTCTCGACCTTGGAAGACAAACTTCCATAACCTTCTCAAATTCCACAGAAACACCAGTTTCTATAACAAGAGGCACAATCATATAATGGACATCAGAATAACAGTTTAAATAATCAGACACAAGATAATATATATATCAGTATGAAAAACAATTTTCAGTTTTGAAGTTGTCTCTATTTAAAAACAAATCTTAGCTATTCAATGAATATTGATATGTCTTAATTCTTATTAGATTTGAAGATAACAGTATAGAAGAGACACTAATCTCTCTTATAATAAATTGTTCCTATATATGATCAGATCTTTTGAATAGATTTGGGTCTAATTCCAATTTCAAAGTATATTCGTCTCAAACTTTTGCACAACGTCGAAATCTATTCTGCAAACGATGTACATGCAATATGTAATGTTTCTTGTATCCTCTCATTAATTGTTGCACCCTGTCAATGTAAATCAAGAACTACTTATCTGGTGAAATTAAGTCAAAGTCTTGCTGGTGACTCTGATTCAATCGGTGGAGAAAAGAAACGATAGTAATGAAGAGATAATCGAGCTGGATTCTATAATCAGGCAAGTAGAATTGACAAAATGTGAGAATGAGTTAACTATTATTCTTTTTAGGCAATTAAACAGATGTTACATATGAAAGATTTTGACAAAATGACAGAAAAGGAAAAAGAAGATCTTTTAATTACAAATACTGGATCTTATCGATAATGCGAAAGGCGACGGCGACTCTTTCGATCTGTTTACTCAATCATTCAATGAAATCTCAAAGACTTGGTCTGATTCCATAAAAGAGTTTGAGAATCTTTCCCCAGAGTATCTAAAAGGAGAAAACCAATCCCCTAGAAAAATAAGAATCAAAATGGACTGCGAAAGTTAGAAGAAAACTTTCTTAATCTTTCAATCCTATCCTACCATAAAAAGACATAGAAACTAATTTAAGGAAACGGTACTCAAATATTTACTCAACGAAGCTAAAGTTTGCATAGAACCTGCTACAACAGGGAACTTAACCCTCCCTAATGAGAGTTGTTAATAAAATTATGGTTTAGTAGGTAATTTAACAAAACTTTCTATCTAAAACATCATTTTAATATAACTCTATTCTCAAAAATTAGATGATTAAATATTAATAAATACGGTCATATATTCATCATGGAGGATGAAATTTTCTTAAATTATTATCTTTGCGAACTAGCCTGCTAATTACAATTTATTGATATTGATTCTTAACCTGTTTCACGACCTCCGTATGGTTACCCAATTCATTTAGATTAATCCTTTTACCATATAATGCATCAGTATTTTTTGGATCATTTTTAAGGGCTTGGTTGAAGTATTTCACGGCATCTGTATGGTTACCAGAAATACCGAGTGAATACCCTTTTACGATCAAAGCGTTAGTATTCCCGGGATCGATCTGCAATGTCTTATCAGCGTAAATCATAGCACCAGTAAAGTTTCGTAGTTCATACAAATAGTCGGCCTTGCCAGTTAATGCAAAGGTATTGTTAGGATTTATGGACAGAGACTTATCAATGAGCATCAACGCATCGGTTTGATTACCAAGATGATCTACGGCCAAAGCTTTTCCATAATAAGCATTAGCATTGTGGGGGTTAATCAAAGTAGCAAGGTCAAAGTATTTCACGGCCTCTGTATGGTTACCAGAAATATCCAAGGCAAAACCCAGATTGTTCAATGCCAAGGTGTTGTTTGGATCACTCTTCAGGGCCTTTTCAAAAGAGTTTATTGCATTTTCATAATTTTTTAATCCATAGTAAGAGACACCTTTATCAAACATTGAACGATTACTCGTACTATGATTCAATGTCAATACTTTCTTGAAGTATTTCACGGCCTCTGTATGGTTACCCGTATTATACAAAATTACTCCTTTGCTGGCTAGTGCATCCATATTCTCAGGATCAATGGCCAAGATTTCATCGTAGATATCAACAGCTTGTGTATGGTTACCAAAATTATCAATAGTCAAACCCTTACCATGTAATGCCTCTGTGTTATTAGGTTCTTCTGCTAGAACCATGTTGAAGTATTTTATGGCTTCGGTGTAGTTTCCGACGTTATCTAAATATTTTCCCTGATCGATTAAACCAGTACTATAACTATTGGTGGTGTTTACCTCTTGTCCCAACACAATAGCAAATATAAATGAACCATGAATACTATTTGTAAAAAACACTAAACTACCTACCAGGATTACAAATCCTATTATGTAAACTCCAAAAGAGCTCGAGGTTTGAAATAATTTGATCATCGTATCTCTATATATGGTTAAGATATAAGGTTCTTCATTTAACAGGTTTTATCTCTGCTATGACGTGCAACAAGAAATCACTTATAGTCAACCAATATTTGCTCATCCTGTATTAAGGTTCTGTCTATAATATTTTCTCATCATATCAACATCGAATCCTATTTGAGTAAGAAAGCAATAAAAAATACAATAATATTCAAGATATTTGTAGATCTTATATATCATTAAAATCCCACTGTAGATGTATGAACAAATTGAACTTAATTGCAG
>JARFXS010000064.1 GCA_029194465.1 Candidatus Nitrosocosmicus sp. | reverse complement strand
CTACTGTATTGTCCGAGCTTGAAACAAATCTGAAAAAAATCAAATCCAGTTCAAAAATGTCAGATAGTCAAAAAATCAAGAAGTTGTATGATTTGATGCTTGCTCAAAATATCGAACCTATTGTGTTGAGGCTTTCGGGATATATAAAGAGCAAACCTATGAAGATTGACTATCTTCTTACATTTACTCCGACTAGAATTATCATGGTTAAAAAAAGTGTGCTACGAAAAATGACAGATCCGGGTTTTGTTGCTGGAATTGGGCCGTATCTTTATTATGTTCTGTCTGAAAAAATCAAATTTTCTGATATTAAGATAAAGGATTCATTTATTTCTAAAGAACAAGATTCAGTAACAGGAGAAGGAGTAGAAGCAGGAGCAGCAGCCAAGTCCAACGAAGTTTATATCAATTATTCGGATATAAAAAAAATGGAATTTTACCCCGATACCAAAACTTTGATTTCTAATATGCTTGGCACCGCTATAAATGAAAACGTCCTTGTCATTCATACGGTGAAAGAAAAATATGAATTCAGACTTTCAACTGGCAAAAACGGTGTCTACGACACAACATTATATTCGTTAAAGATGTGTTTACCTGTTAAAATTTCTGACTAATGACATTCGATTTAGTCGACATCGACTAAATATTCGAATATGGTAATTGTTCATATATATTGATTATTATTTTGAATTTTAAAATAACTCACTAGGTTTGTTATATGTGAATTAAACATGATGTTAGCCCCAAGAGAGATTGAAAAAATGATGATATGGACGGCAGCACAAATTGCCGAGGGTAGAAAACAGAAAGGAGTAAAACTAAATTATCCTGAATCAATTGCTTATATAGCCAATTTTGTTGTAGAAGGAGCAAGAGAAGGAAAATCAGTCGCAGAACTAATGACGTCTGCAAGAAATATTTTAAAACGAGCGGATGTTATGGAGGGAGTGCCTGAGATGATACATACAGTACAGGTGGAAGTTACATTTCCAGACGGGACAAAATTAGTTACCGTTCATGATCCAGTCCAATAGGTGAGTTATGAATGACAATCAAAATTATTTCTAAATTGAATTTAAACGGAGGTTTTAACTTATAATGATCCAGGAGAATATGTTTTATCTGAAGGCGATGTAGTTTACAACGAAAACAGAAAAACCATAAAAGTTACTGTAAAAAATACTGGTGACAGACCATGTCAAATAGATCACATACACACTTCTTTGAGGTCAACAAAGTTCTTGATTTTCCAAGAGAACAAACATATGGTTATCGATTAAACTTAACCGCAGGCACCTCAGTAAGATTTGAACCAGGTGACACTAAGGAAGTTGAATGTGTGAATTAGGAGGTTCAAAAGTTTGTTTTGGATTTAATGGTCTAACAAATGGAAGCATGAAGTCAACAAATATAAAAAAAATCTGCACTTGAAAAAGCCAAATTCTTTGGTTTTAAAGGAATGGGTAATTAGGAGAGGATATTATTGGTCTTAAAAGTAACAAAAAAACAATATACTGATCATTTTGGTCCAACCACAGGCGACAAGGTTCGTTTAGGTGATACAGATCTCTTTATTGAAATTGAAAAGGATCTCATAACACATGGAGATGAATGTGTATTTGGAGGAGGCAAGACACTCCGAGATGGTCTAGCTCAAACACCTGGTGTTACTGGTGCAGGCGGCGCTTTGGATTATGTTATCACAAATGCTGTAGTGCTTGATCCTGTGATTGGGATAGTGAAGGGTGATATAGGTATTAAAGATGGTAAAATTGCAGGTATAGGAAAAGCTGGAAATCCATTAGTAATGGATGGTGTTGATAGAAACCTAATCGTATCTGCATGTACTGAAGCAACGGCTGGTGAGCATACAATTTGTACCCCAGGACATTTTGATACCCACATTCACATGATTTCTCCTCAGCAGTATATAGATGGAATCAGCAATGGTATATGTAACATGATCGGTGGTGGCACTGGTCCTGCAGATGGTACTAATGCTACTACTTGTACTCCAGGTACATTTAACATTAGTAGGATGTTAGAATCCGTGGAGGACATTCCAATGAATTATGGATTTTTGGGCAAAGGAAATGATTCTCATCCGTCATTAGCCACTCAAATGGAACAAATCGAAGCCGGTGTTTGTGGATTAAAAGATCATGAAGACTGGGGAACTACTCCTGCCGTTTTGGATGCATCACTTCGTGCAGCTGATTTAACTGATGTTCAAGTTGCAATACACACTGATTCAATTAATGAATGTGCCTATTTGGAGGATACCGTTAATGCCATCGATGGAAGAGTTGTTCACAGCTATCATACAGAGGGAGCAGGTGGTGGTCACGCTCCAGATATACTTGCCATCGCAGCAGAAGCAAACGTTTTACCTTCTTCAACTAATCCTACAAGGCCATTTACTGTGAATACTATTGACGAACACCTTGATATGCTCATGTTTTGTCATCATCTTAATCCAGGTGTTGCAGAAGACGTCGCTTTTGCAGACTCTAGAATTAGAGCCGAAACAATAGCAGCCGAGGATGTAATGCATGATGAGGGAGTTCTTAGTATGTATTCATCAGACAGTCAAGCTATGGGTAGAATTGGAGAGGTTGTAATTCGTGCATGGCAAACTGCTGATAAAATGAAAAAAATGAAAGGAAAACTTAAAGATGAGGAAGGAGACAACGACAATTTAAGAGCAAAGCGCTATATTGCAAAAACAACTATTAATCCCGCCATAACTCATGGTGTCGCAGACTATCTGGGATCCCTTGAAGTAGGAAAGTATGCCGATATAGTCATGTACAACAATGCTTTCTTTGCTGCAAAGCCAAAAATGGTCTTTAAAGGTGGATTTATTGCTTGGTCCATAATGGGCGATCCAAATGCTTCTTTGCCAACACCAGAGCCGGTCTTTTATAGACCAATGTTTGGTGCCATGGGACGTGCTGTAAAGAAGACTTCTTTTACCTTCATGTCAAAAAAATCATTAGATCTTGGCGTTCCTGAGAAACTAGGATTAGAAAAAACTACATTGGCTGTTAAAAACTGCAGAAGTATAGGAAAGAAAGACATGATGTGGAATGATAAAACACCAGAAATTACTGTAGATCATGAAACATATGAAGTAAAGATTGACGGGCAGATCGCTACTGTTGATCCAGCAAAGGAACTAACTTTAGCACAAAGATACTTTATGGCATAAGGGTTCTTTCCAACCATCTTTTTTTTAAAATTTCTTTAATTTCTATTCAGCATTAATATTTCTGATACATTTATCTCTTGGTCTTTAATTTTAAAAAATATGTCTTCACCACAAAATTTTGGAGTTTGGAAGCCAATAGCTGAAAATATTGAATTCAATGCTTTAGAGTCTAATTCAAACGCGGTAATGGCCGTAGCTGAAACGGTGAGAACCACCCTAGGACCAAAAGGGTTGGATAAACTATTGATCGATCAGTCAATGAATAGACATGTATCTAACGACGGTGTTACCATATTACTTTCATTGAGAGCAATTCATCCTGTCGCAAGAATGATAGTAGAAATTGCAGAAAGACAGGAGCAAAAAGTAGGCGATGGAACAACAACGGCTGTAATTTTGGCAGCCGAGATGATTAAAGAAGGTAAAAGATTAATTCGTGAACTTGCGGTGCATCCTACTAAAGTCGTTGAAGGCATAGAAAGTGGTATAAAACATTCATGCGAATTGCTAAAAAAAAGTGCCATAAAGATCAACCTTGATGCTCCTGAACTCGATCAAATCGTAAAAACGAGCTTGTCATCAAAATTGGATGGTCGAGTATTGCATACGTTGGTAGTTAATGCGTTACGTACCGTGGGAAAAGATGCGATTTACAATGGATTATATGATTTTGATAAGGCAGTACAGGTAATAAGAAGAGTAGATATTGAGGATAAAATTTTTAATGGCATTGTTTTGGAAAGAAAAAGAATAGATCCGGAACTTCCAAGCAAAGTTGAAAATTCGAAAATTCTAATTCTGAGATTGGATTTAAAACCCGTAAAAGAGTCGTGGATCAAAGAAAATAGTAAATATCAAGATATTCTTACCATGGAAAAAGATCGTTTGGAAAAATCAAAAAAAATTGTTGATACCATAGTTGAAACGGGAGCAAATACTCTTTTTATTGCTTCACCTGAGGTGGATCAAATAGTCGAAGATCTTTTTGTATCAAAGGGATTATTTGCGGTCCACATTTCAAATGAAGAAATAGAATATTTGTCAAGATATACTGGTGCAAAACCAGTGCGAACACTAGATGATCTAAAAAATAAAGACATCCTTGGTGTTTCTGAGAAAATATACGAGGATGAGGATAACGGTATAATATATTTGGAAAATGGCAGAGGAAAGAAGATCATCACTGTACTGATATCAGGTTCTACAAAAGAAACATCGTTAGAGAGATGGAGATCAACAATTGATGGAATCAATGCTGCAGAAGCTGCATTAAATTATGGAATTGTTCCAGGTGGTGGTGCTGCCGAATTGCATATAATTGAAAAAATTAAAAAACTCAAACTTAGTGGATTGGAGCAAGTAGGACTAGAAGTGGTAACATCCGCACTCGAAAGTATTATGAGACAAATATTAACAAATGCCGGATTTAACGGTTTAGAAAAAGTAATGAATGCTAAGGCTTCTCCAGATGGCTATGGAGTTGATATCGACAGTGGTGAAATTGTAAATATGGTTTCTAAAGGTGTTTTGGATCCAGTTTTAGTAAAAACAATGGCATTGGAAGCATCAGGTGAAATGGCTAAATCTGTTTTAAGGATTGATAAGAATCTAGCTGCAGACGACCTAAATCCTCAAGCACTTGCTGATTCAAAAAGGTGATTACTATTGCAAATTAGACATTGTACAGAAAAATCTAATATTGATGATTCTATGTTAATCGTCGACCCTTTACAAATTAGACACGTAATTGTCAAATTTGGAAAATTGTTTTCGATTTCAGGTTTGATTGATCCCAAATCTCATCTCAATCTTGATTATCCTTATCACTTGGTAAGACAATGTGTGGTAGCTCAAAAATTTGAGGTTGGTTCAAAAATTGAAATATCTGATGGAGGGCTAGTATTTGCCGAATTAGATCCTAGCAACTATAAACACTACGGAAAGTATGATTATACTCAAAATTTACAAAATATGATAACCGCTGTGAACAAAATAAGGAATCCTAATCCAGATCTCGATCCAAAAAACAACACAAATGATCTAGAAAGTCTTAATAACAACGTCAGTAGAGACAATAAAACATAAATTTCAAGATATTTCTGTCCCAAAAATAATTTTGACTGATCTTGGCTCAAAATATGATTAAAATATTAAAATTGTTTTTATGGATAAGATTGACCTCTATATGATATCTGATGTTAACCATTACAACTATTATAGGAAACATAAAGAAAGATCCACAATTACATCAAAAATATGAAGAGTCGGTTAAAAAAGATACCGTCGAGAATGTAGTAATTCAGAGATCTGAAACCGAGAAGGTTAGAATGAGAAAAGTTTCAGACAAAGAAACAGATATCGGATTTATTTTGCCTTCTAGAACCCATCTTAAAGACGGTGATGTAGTTTTTCTTGATGATACTAAAATGATAGTCATAAAATTATCTCCTGAGCTTGTGGCTATCTTGAATATTAAAAATCATTTTACACAATAATCATGACCATGAACACAAGCATGAAGAACACAAGCATGAGCATGACCATGAACACAAGCATGAGCATGAGCATGAACACAAGCATGAGCATGAACACAAGCATGAGCATGAGCATGAACACAAGCATGAGCATGAACACAAGCATGAGCATGAGCAAGCCAACAATAATGAACTCACTAATGTGGCAATAAAGATAGGACATACTATCGGAAACTTACATAGGCCATTAAAAATCGAAAATCGTGATATAATTTTTCCTATTCAAAGTCCGGATGAAATCAATCTATTTTTGAGATTGTTGTCAGATTTAAAAGACCATATCGAAATTCCAGAGCAACTCATTTTTGAACCTGATCAGGGATTTGATATTCATGCACACTGATGGGGATACAGAATCAATACCATCCATTGCGGATTTGAGTTTCTTACAATTATCCGATTCTTTTTTTCCAACCGGTTTGTACACGACTTCAAATGGACTGGAATTATTGTTTTATGATAAAAACAGAAAGCTAACATACGGCGAGATTTCGGATTTCATCAAAGCTTACCTTGTACAGCAAATAGGACCTACTGATTGCTGTGTTGTAGGTAATGTGTATAATTGTATTCAAAAGAAAGACTTTATGTCGTTATTAGAATTGGATAATACATATTATTTTATGAGGTTGATAGATGAAACTCGTTCGGCCTCAACAAGATCAGGAATCCAATTCCTAAGATGTGTTTCTGCATTTATTCATAATGATGAATATTTGGATTTTTTTTCAAAAAATATTAAGAGCGGTCATGCAAGGGGAGTTTATCCTTTATCATACGCCTTGGGATGTAATTCTATGAAAATAACTAAAGAGAGATGTGGTTTGATGTTGCTGTATGGATTTGTTGTCAGTGTAATTGGAGCTGCTCTTAGATTGGGTATTCTTCAGCATATTGAAGGGCAGAAGCTTATAGACGAGATGAAACCAGTAATTCTATCAACGGTGAAAAAAAACATCAACAGGCCTCTTGATAGCATGTGGCAATTTGTTCCACAACTTGATATAATTCAAATGCATCATGAACAGATGGATTCAAAAATGTTTATTACTTGATTTTTTCCTTTATTTTTTTGTGGCACTTTCAAGAATACCACGGATAGGTATAGGCGGACCTGTTGGATCAGGAAAAACCATGTTAATCGAACAATTAGTTCCTATTTTAAAGAAAGATGGATATAACGTTGGAATTATTTCTAACGATGTTGTTTCTAGAGAGGATGCCGATAGAATGAGAAAAAACCTTGCCACCGAAAGAGGGTTAATGCCAGAGGATCTAGTAATAGGCATTGCTACCGGAGGCTGCCCTCATACTGCAGTGAGAGAAGACCCTTCAATTAATATATCTGTTGTAGAGGAGATGGAATCCAAGCACCCCAATCTTGATTTGATAATAATTGAAAGTGGAGGTGATAACATTACAACCACATTCAGCCCTGCATTGGCTGACTATTTTATTTATATCATAGATGTTTCTGGAGGGGATAAATATCCAAGAAAACGTGGACTTGGAATCGAAACGTCTGATTTATTAGTAATCAACAAGATAGATATTGCCTCTTTCATCGGTGCCGACCTAAGCATCATGGAACGAGACGCCAAAATTGTTCGAAATGATAAACCATATGTTTTTGTTAATAGCAAAACTGGTCAGGGTGTTAAAACCGTGGCAGAACAAATCGTAAAGGACGTATTATTTGATGCACCTCCTAAATCTGTAGCCATCAATTAATCTTTTATTGATTTCAATGAGTTTGTATAATCTTTCCTATTGTACTCCTGAAAATATTCCTGCTGAAATTTTAAATTACGATAATCCGTTGGAACAATTGGCAGTAGGACAGTCTGGCAAATTAGGTATCTTACAACTTGGTCTGGAGTATAATCCAAGTAGTCATAAAACATCCATAAAACATCAATATTACAAGGTTCCTTTGTGCATAAAACGTGCCCTTTATCTTGAAGAGACATTTCCTGAGATGGCCTATGTTTATATTATTTCTCCATCTGGAGGCATTTTACAAGGTGATAGGTATCGAATTGACATCACACTTACTAATTCAGCTAAATCACATGTTACTACCCAAAGTGCTACTAGAATATACAGGATGAATAAAAACTTTGGATCTCAAATAATAAATTTGAATGTTGATAAGAATTGTTACTTGGAATATATACCTGATCAAATAATCCCATTTAGAGATTCCAGATTTTATCAGGTTTCAAATATTAAGGTTCATGATGAAGCTACCTGTATTTATTCTGAAATGTTATCGCCTGGTAGGGTTGCTAGCAATGAGTCTTTTGAATACGATATATGCTATATGAAAGTCAAGTCAGTAAATCAAGATGATAAATTAAGACTACTTGATGTAGCAAAAATAGAACCTAAGGCGGAAAATATACGATCTTTTGGAATATTAAATAATTATGAAATCCTGGGGAGTGTTTATATTCTAACCCCTAAGGATAAAGTAAACATCATACAAAATGAAATACTAGAAATTTTATCTGGAACAAAAAAAGTTATTGGTGGATGTACAAAATTGCCCGGTGAAAATGGTTTATTAATCCGGTTGTTAGGCTCATTTGTTTTTGATATACGTGACATTGTTTATTCTATAGTTAGAATAGTAAGAAGAAATGTTCTAAATGCTCCATTTAGCAAAATGAGAAAGATATGATTTGAGGTCATATATCCTACTACTATAAATGCATTTTTTGGCCCAAAACTAATAACTTGCTATTAAAAAAATTAATAAAATCATTTATAAAGATTCAGAATGTCAGAAAATTTTTTTAAAAACACCAAAATAATGTTCGTAGCTACGTTTACAATACTTTTGTCTTTTCTAGCGGTGGTCTCCTACTCCACAAGCGTTGATAATAATCTCAACTCAGTTTACGCAGCCAATAAAACATTAAACGTCGTTACATCTGTATCTCCAATAACTAATATTGTTAAAAATATAGCAGGAGATAAAATAAACCTGACTGGGTTGGTCCCAGAGGGTGTAAATTCACATACCTTTGAACCCGTTCCGTCTGATATAGTAAAATTAAGCAATGCAGATCTTGTTATCATTAACGGATTGTTTCTAGAGGACAATATGGAAAAAGTTGTAAATGAGTCTTTGAAGAACAAACCCGACATTCAATTGTTAAAACTTGCTGATGGTACCATTAATTCAACAGGTTGGATATTTGATTTTAGTTTTCCTAAAGAACAGGGCCATCCTAACCCTCACTTATGGCTAAATCCAGTAAATGCTATGAAGTTTGCTAATTTAACTAAAGATAAGTTAATCGAGATGGATCCAAATAATACTGCTTATTATACAGAGAACGCCGAAAAGTACATTGCTTTACTAAAACAGCTAGATGAAGGAATCAAAACAGCCGTACAAAGTGTTCCGCCAGAAAATAGAAAACTGTTAACTTATCATGATTCTTGGGCATACTTTGCACCAAGGTATAACATGACCGTGATTGGTGCTGTACAACCATCAGATTTTTCAGAACCATCACCTCTTGATATAGCCAAATTGATTGATCAAATAAAGGCTGAAAAGGTACCGGCTATCTTTGCATCAGAGGTCTTTTCAAATAGAATTACTGATCAAATAGCTAAAGAAGCCGGTGTAAATATTGTACAGACTTTGAGAGATGACGCACTTCCTGGCAATTTAACGAGTCCTAACCATACGTATGTAGGAATGATGCTTGATAATATGGAGAACATGGTAGTCCCATTAGGGGGAAATACTAGTAGCCTATCTAACATAAATCCTGAGAATACATACACACCATAATTTTTTTTAAATATTAATAAACATCTCAATCAATAACATTAGGATGGGCTCCTTTGAATATCTAAAATTAACTGGTGTATCTTATGGATTTACCTATCATGATTTTGTAGTCGAGGGAGTCAATTTGACTATACCAAGAGGTCGGTTTGTTTCTATAGTAGGTCCTAGTGGCTCTGGAAAAACCACTTTATTAAAACTAATGTGTGGAATTTACGAACCTTGGAATGGAGATATCGAGTATATTTGCAATGACTGTGATTCTATTTTCTATTATCCGTCTGTTGGATATGTTCCACAGATAGAAACCATTGATTGGAATTTTCCAGTTTCTGTACAAGAGGTCATAGCGATGGGATCATGGAACTACAAAAGCTACCTTCCATGGATAGATAAAAAATTGAAAAATCAAATAAAAGATACTTTAAAAATATTGGGATTAAGTGGATACGAAAAACGACACATTCGAGCACTTTCTGGAGGAGAACAACAACGTGTCTTTTTGGGCAGGGCATTGATTAGAAACCCTGATGTTCTCATTTTGGATGAGCCAACAACGGGTCTAGATTATGTATCAAGAGAAAAAATATTTGATATATTAAAAACACTCAGCAACAATGGTATGACAGTAATCTTATCCACTCATGATATAACTCACATAGCCAATCGTTCTCCCTGGGTTATTTGTTTTAATAAATATGTGATCGCTGAAGGTCATCCACAAGATGTTCTTAAAGAAGATAACCTTCTAAAAACATATGGACTTTCAGATTACAAAATAAAATAGTGGATCAATTGATTGATCTTCTGTTACCCTTTCATTATGAATTTTTTGTAAGGGGAGTTATAGTTTCAGTTTTGCTTGGGGGTATTTGTGGCTTAGCTGGAGTATATATTATTTTAAGAGGACTAAGCTATGTTGGTCATGGACTTTCACATGCTGCTTTTGGAGGAGCAATAGTGGGAAGTATTGCAGGTTTGAACTATTATGTTGGAGCAATTGTTTGGAGCTACTTGGCCTCTTTTGTAATCTATGAAATAAGTAAAAGAAATAAAATTAAACCTGATGCTGCAATAGGGCTGGTTACCACCGCTATCTTTGCATTTGGAGTGTTACTAGTAAGTATTACAAATAGGTATACCCGGAATTTCGAATCACTTTTGTTTGGAAATATTTTGGCCATTACCGAACAAGATCTTTATATCATTGTTTCAGTAACAATACTTTCAGGTGCCTTCTTCTTTTTCCTCCATAAGCGTTTAGTTTTTCCTTTTTTGATAACGAAAGTGCTAAAATAAGTGGGATAAAGACTTCACATATCGAACTACTTTTTTCATTTGTCTTGGCTACGATAATTATCGTTTCAATGTCTTCAATTGGAGTAACATTATTAGCGGCAGTAATAGTCGGTCCAGCCATTTCAGCCAGGATGTTATCAAATAATTTTCAAGTGTTATTTTTATATCGATTATCATAGGATCGGTTGCGTCATTTTGTGGTATGTGCGCTAGTTTTCTTTTTGGATTCTTCATCTGGTCCCACCATCGTCATGTTTATTACTTTGGCCTTTGGAATAACGGCTTTATATGCTGTCTTTAAGAAAATATATCATTCTCATAGCCATGGCGGTATATCTCACTCATCCTCACTTACATACCGATGAACATCGACATGAACATCAACATAAACATCCATAAGGTTCATCAAGTCAATTTTTTCCTCGTATATTTTTTGAGATTTTGATATTTTTTGCGAATTAGAATTACCAAATTGATATTGAAAAGTAATCCTATTGTTACTTAGTTTTGAATCAAATAAAGGAAAAACTGCATTTGTGTTATTTTTTTAAGCTGCCGACTTAATTATGACAAGAGAAAAAAAATTGGAGTATCTTTTCTTTTCTTAAAATATTATGCCAATTTTTCTAAACCTTTAAAGAACGTGAATCCAGCAAAGGTTATACCTGCCATTACTTGCGAAAAAAAGTCATTTTCATATAGATTGACAGATATGTTTTTCCCTCCCGTCTTTAATGATTTCATGTATGTTTGTTTGGTAAATTCATCAATCATCTTTGCAAGATCTCCACTCACTACGTAATTATTTAACAACCCAACATATTCGTCACTACCTACAGAAATTATTTGAGCTTTTTATTTCATAATCAAATTTTTCTTTTGGGTTGTTTCCTTTGATATAGTATCCTGCCATATTGTCTGCCAAATAGCGCGCTTGCCTTACTGCGATTTGTGCTAATGGAGGATATAATATTCCTTTAGAGTTTTTCATTGCCGCCAAATCACCAATCGAATAGATGTTTTTATACTGATTCGTTTGGCAATATTCATTAACTATTATTCTACCATCATTGGTCTTGTCGATTGTAGGTTCTATATCTATGTTATATCCTCTTACTCCTGCTGTCCAAATTATTAATGAAGAGTTAATCTCTAGACCATCCCTAAGAAATAGAGTATGTTCTTCTACTCTTTCAACAAGTGAGTTATGGAAAATCCTTATACCTTTGTCTTTTAGGATCTCTTCAGTCTTATTTTTGACTCTGATATCCCATCCAGGTAATATAGTTGAGGTGGCTTCGATTATGTTTACTTTAATATTGCTTTTATTTGGTGAGGCGTTTATCATCTCTGCCAAGGCACTTCCAAGACTTATACCTGTAGCCCCGGCTCCTACTATTACTATATTGTGTTTCTTATTTTCATCGCTAATTATTTTTGAAATGTGATCATGAATAATTGAAGCATCATATATTGATCTAATAGGAAGAGTATACTTATCAGCACCTGGTATATTGAAGTATTTTGTGGAAGATCCCAAACAAACTATCAATTCATCATATTTGATATCTCCTGAATTCAAAGATATAAGATTCTTGTCAGGAATTATTCTCTTTATGTCGTCTTGAATAAAATGTACATTTTTCCCTTGAATTAAGGATGAGATTGGAATTTTCAATTGATCTGCAGTTCTAAAACCAGATGCTACTAGATGTATTTCTTGCATTAGCTGATGATAATTGTTTCTATCTATTAGTATTATTTCATTTGAATCCTTGTCTAATTTTGATGAAAGATTAGTACTAAGAAAAATCCCCGCATAACCCGCACCCAGAATTACTATTCTCTTTTTCAACGTCGACATTTTACATCATCATTTTACTCAATTTTCTTATCTGTAGAATATCCTTTATTTTTCAATTTAACTTTTTTTATTAAAAGTTCTATTACTAAGAAGACTATAATCGAGATTGCTATACTTGGAATCGTTGAACCTATATTTAGTGCAAAGTCCTCTACATGAAGCGGCGAAATGGGGGAGAGAATAAAGTAAGTAATACTTCCAACGAAAAATGAAAAAAAGGATGATATTTTGATCCTGTTATTTTTTTCATAGAATTTCTCGACAGATATTCGACCCTTCCTTATTATGTAATAATCCGTCAAAACAATTGCAAATAGCGGGGCAAACAGTGCTCCTATTATCAATAAAAAGTTTTCATATTGATAAATTGGAATTAAATTGGAAAGCACCACTCCTACTATTGTGAAACAAACAACAAGATATTTGTAATTTATTTTGTTGTATATGTTCTTAAATGACATAGCAGATGAGAAAATATTTGCAAAGACGTTATCTACTTCATCAACGATTAATACCAGCAGAACAAATCCGTAAAAGAAGGTTTGAATTGCAAGTAGTATTGCAAATACGTCACTAATGCCTAATAGGAGTCCAATTACATAAAAAAGACAGTTTGTAATTGAAAATCCAATAAATGTTCCCAAAAAAGCATTTTTGCTTTTTTTAGCAAACCTGTTATAATCTGCTACTAGCGGTAGCCACGATAATGGCATAGCGATGACTAAGTCTAGAGAATTAAAAAAACTAAAATCACTAGAACCTGAATTTATTAAACTGGCTATATCTAAATTATTGGCACCACCTAATATGATATTTATGAGCATGATGATTGTTGAACCGTATACGACCCAGACGGCAAACTTGGTTAACCACTGTTTAACTATTTTCAAGGGTCCCAAAATGCAAAAGAGGATAATTACTATTCCAAAAACGATCGACCAAATATGAAAATCAATATATCCATTACTAAAAATGTTTGCAGCTTTTGATAATATTGTTATCTCAAAAGTCGACCAGCCTATTAATTGAAAGATATTTAGGATTGTAAGAAAATATGAGCCATGCAGACCAAAAGCTGGTCTCATGCTTACTATCGAAGGAATTGAATGGTCACTCCCTATTTTGCCTGCTAAGGCTAATAAGACAGAGCCTACGATAGATCCTACAATTATTGCAATAATTGCTTCTGATAAGTTTGAAGAAGAGATAAATGATCCTGCGGAAATTACCAGTAATCCGATGCCTAAACTAGACCATAATACAAAAAAATTTTTGCCTGATAATACCTTGTATTTCTTATCTAGTGGATTTATCCCAAAATCTGAATTGTCTTCTAAAAATTTCATAACTATTTCACCCAGAATTATTTTTATAAGGTGATAATATTGTCAAGTATAATTTTATCATAGATTGCTATCTATAGTTGCAGTAATTACATAAATTTAAATTTGTTCTTATTCATTTTCAAGTAATGTCCTTTGGAGTGGATACACTGGGTCTCTTAACCGAGAAACTAAAACAATTAGTTAATGAAACTCAAGATAATTATGAATCCTTTTTTGATTCAACTCAGTTATTTAAACAAGGAAAAATGGAGAGTAATGAATATTTTTCAAGAATGGGTGAATTCCTTGTATCTTCTTCGGCCTTAAACTTTTTAGCGTGTCGTGTAATTCTCGAACTTAAAACAGCACTCGATAAAACTGGTTCTACAAAAGGCAAAGGCGAACAATCAAGTACCTCTCCACCCTCTACCTCTCCCTCTACCTTTCCCTCCTCTTATCCATCCGGATCAGGGAATGGTAGTAGTGGTGGTGGAGGCGGTGGTTTTGGAGTAGATGGTTTTATTTCTGCTGGTGGACATGCGGGGTCCACCTCCCCCTCCTCACCCCCCTCCTCTCATTCCACTTATCCATCTGCTCCATCTTCTACAAGTGAAGAATACGATTTCCCGTTGCCGCAAGAAGTTCCTACCTATAAACCAGTAGATATAATAATTACTAAGCAAGATTCACTTGATTCAAAAGGGTTGAAAAAAAACTGTATTGTTTGTGCTGCGTCAATTCCAAAACAAGCAAAATTTTGTAATAAATGCGGCAATTCACAATAATTAATAAACACAATTTTTTAGTATATATTATGAAAATCTTTAATGGGCGATTGGCTACTGAAGATTACATGTCCACCCATTCTCTAACCTTTTCCACACCTGAAATGACACTGAAAAAATTTGCGATTTGGTTGGGTGAACAAATCAAAGATTCAAAAACAGATACACCTACTCCTCGTCTACTTTCATACTTGGAAGATAAACCCGAATCAAAGACTGGGATGTCGTTTCCTCCTTCTAGATACCTGCCGGACATAGATGAGACC
>JARFXS010000261.1 GCA_029194465.1 Candidatus Nitrosocosmicus sp. | reverse complement strand
ATATAAGGTTTATTATACTATTACCAATGCAATATGGATTCAGATAATTCTAAAAATATTACCCTGTTGGCTAATAAGATTGTCAACCTTCTGATAGAAAAAATACATGGTGATTTAAGGAGTCCAATAACATTTCTGTATGCCTATGAGCAGTCTCATTCCTTAAATACCAGTTTTAGTGACGGTAACTTTGATAAATCAAACCCACAGATACGTCAACGTGTCATAGACCACCTACTCAAAAATGAATTAATATTCGTTAGCCCAGAAAATATGAAAGGGGTGTATATAACCCAAAAAGCCTTAGATAAATACCCATTGTAACGGGGTTATTCAAAAAGACTTTTGATGGTTGTTTATTAGTATGTGTAATAATCCAATTCTATCTAGTAAAGCAACGCGGAGATGCGACCTTGAGTCATACCTCATAGCACTAGTAACAAATTTGACAATCAATAAGAGTTCATCCAAAATTAAACAAAGATATAACGATACTCTATTTGCTATTGTTACACATTTACCTCAATTCGATATGTTTTCAACAGTAGTGGTGGATTAATTTCCTAATCACTATCTAGAATACCATGATCCTATTTTGGTAAACTGAATATAAAGTAGGTCCTATCCCATAAGCATTGTTAAATGCCCATATTCTACCACCCATCGCTTCCACTAGTTTTTTTTCTAATGTATGGGCCTAGTCCAATGCCGACATCTGAGTCTGTCATAAATTTGTACATAGTTACTGGAGAGTCCTGATTTAGTAATAAAATCAAACTAAGGATTAGTATTACTGAAATACTAATATTAATAAAAGTCTTCTTTGCGGTATCCTACGAAACAAAGTTCTTATAGTATTAGTAGTGCGGAATAAGAGTATACCAATCGGACAGAGCATAAATAGAATTAAGATTTTCAGCTCATATTACCAACAGATTCAACATTCTAGGTAACTTATAGTACATGTATATAAACCATTATTGATACACTTCTTATAGATATGCTTGGAACGCTTTGGACAATTATTTTGATTATAATAGCAATTATCGTTATAGTGGTTTTGCTACGGTTTCTTTTTGGAATATTAGTTATAGCTCCTGTAGGGCTGGAATTGGTTAAATCTGGTACAATCATCGATGCAGCGTTACCAATAGTCACTGGCATCTAGTTGGCGAAATGATATATTTGGCTAGAACATCCATTGTAGAATGCTACAACTGATTGGAAATCATCGCTTTTCCTAATTATGAGTATTGATTTCATTTATTGCCAAGACCCCGCCGAAAGGTGTAGATTTGGTTATCGTTTCTTTCACTTGATATGATCCCAACACATTTATCCATTTGTCATCATTAGCAAGCCGCGCTTCAACTCTTTGACATCCTATCTATTCCAAACTTTAGAGACTTTGCAATGAGATTGTTTAATTTCTGATACTCCCTCGCCTAAAGTAGCTATACGGGATATATACTTTATTAAAGATAACAAAACGTGCGATCAGTTGGGTATTGGGC
>JARFXS010000063.1 GCA_029194465.1 Candidatus Nitrosocosmicus sp. | reverse complement strand
AGTAGACGGTCTGGTATTTGGAGGCCTTCTAAGAACAGGTAAGTCACCGAGACAATCCAAGCCGGCACAAACTTTGAAATGAGTAGCCAAACGTTGATTTGCCAACGGGACAAGTTCTGAAGGTAAAGGAAATATATTCCCTTCATGGAAATCTATTTCAGCTTTAGAAAGTTGAATCGCAAAATTTATTGCCAAATTGTTTGAACTAGATTGGCTTAATGGTAGACCAATGACAGGAATTGGTTCTAGTATTGTTAAAAGAGGATTCTGTTGTCTGCTTACTTCTGGCACAGCTATAATTTTTTCACACAATAGATTTGGATTTGATGCTAAAAAAGAAGTACCGAAATTAAAAAGAGAAGGGCGCTGTTGCATAAGATGTTTAACTACCCTATTAATTCCTGCATCATGAATAGCTGCATAAATATCACATTTTTCTGTGAGACTCAATAAATTCTACAACATATAGGTATACTTATCTTTTGCTTTAGAATTAGTTGGGAATAAGATTTGATAATTCTAGATAAGATCTTTTATCCAGATATTAATATAATATTGTAATTAATTCCAAATGGAAGGCTAATTTGAGACTTCTTTTATAGCTTTGACAAAACTATCAAAGTTATTATTTAACGATATTTTGTTATCAACTGTTTTAGCCAAATTAAATGCTGGGTGTCCATTGTCCATTATGTAGGACCACTGCCAAAACATTACGGCATGCGGTAAAAACTTCTTAAATGTTTTCAAATATTCGCTATGCTGGCTTGAGCTTATTTCTATTCCATCTCCAGTACCCGAGTTATACTCACCAACTAGTAATGTATCAATTTTCATTAGTTTTACTATTAATCTAAAATACAACATTACTATGTAGTAGGGAGGATATGGATGAATATCAAACATGATTTTATTGCTCACAGCAATGGAGGGCTTAATTCTAGCCTGTGTCCAAGGAAAATTAAATGCACTGAGACGGCCAGCATAAGTATAACAAAATAGCAGGATCTTATCTGTTAGTTCGGCAACCTTACTTACCAAATGGTCATGATACTTTGAAACCTTTTTAAAATCACCGTGCCTATACACCTGAGGTTCATTTAAAAGTTCAAATGCGATAGTTGATGTTTTGTTATTTACCGTCTCAATTACTTTCTGAAAGTATTCTATCTGTAAATCCCATCCATCCCTTCCATCCAAAGACTTTATCGCTTTATCCCACCAATTATTCCAAAATTTTTCTTCATCTTCTTTAGAAGGGGGTTTGAAGGAATCATGTTTAGACGAGTTGTTGTTTTGATATAGCGGAGATACAATAGAATTTGGAAAACCTATTCCATATCCAAGAAACGAAGAGCATTCCCATTGGTGGTTATCATATAAACACGAAACATCGCTTTTATCAGCCTCATCTGAAATAAGATTTAGTTCTTGAATAAAACCTTCTGGATCTTTTTCATAAGACTCCCAATAAATAGGAATTCTTACAATATCTATACCATGTTCCTGGAAAATTTTGAAGGAATCTTGTATATATCGTTGTGGGGGTATGAGTTTTGAACGATTTTGATAATCAGAGATCTTGAATCCGTCAAAATTAACTCCAATTTTCATTGTTTGTCTAAACCCCATCGACACTAATTATAAACATTTTTAGCTTCCAAATAAGACTTCGATTACTAGACAAGCAAATTAGAGTTTAGGAGTCAATTGAGGTGAATTTACTGATATCACTAAATGATGATTACGATCAATGTCTAGTTGATAACTTATTGATAATAATTCTCATCTATTGGGATCATGTTCCAATGGTGGCAGGGTTCTAATACAAATATGAACTCGAATTCAAATGGAGTGGAACAGGTTTGGACTAGATGGAAAAGTACATGGTTGTCTACTAATGCAATTCTAGTTTATCTCGCAAGTTATCTGTTACAAGATTACTGGAAAAAAGAATCAACATGCTACATAGGAACGACTCTATATGTTTGCATTATAACAATCATATGCTCACCTTTTCACTAGAAACGGGAGATCGACTTTTGCGAACTGCGTAGTAAATCGCTCCAAATCCCATACTAGTCACGATCACCTGGACTATTTGGCCAAAGTAGGGAATAGGAACTACGTACAAAAGATTAAGTATGGCAAATCCAATCAAAAAAGAAGAAATATTGTGGATATCTCCTGACGACTTTCGTCCCAATAACTCGAGGATTTTTTTTCCGATAACAAATGATACCACCAAAGATGAGAGGATTAATCCAATAAGAAGAACTAATAAACCAAAAGCCGATACTGGCATCCCTACCACAGTTATTGCAGACAGTACTATTACAACCACGAACAATATAATTAAGAGAAATCCCACCACTGTGTTTTTTATTATAGATTTTTTCATAACTAATCGAACTGAATCAAAATGTTTAGGTAGTAACTTGACAAGTATGATACCTAAGATACCAAATCCTATAACAAACAAAATACCAAAAAGACTAAGCCAACCCTCTATATCCGGCATCATTGAATCTGGCTTCTTTATCGGTCACAACGATGCCGTTATTTTAGGAAATCCATCAGTTATTGCTACAGACATCCCTGATATGATCCCCTCGGTGATAATTTACTTTTAAATCACGTGCGTCTTTATTTACCGCAGAGTTGAGTTTGAAATGTATGCTGTTGGCTGCAGCTATCGCATTTGTTAGTTATAAATCTATTGTATTGCCAGCAGCCGTTTTCTAAACATGCATTTACCGTTATTGTCTTCCAGCTAAAAGAAGGTCACCCTCTATTGAATGCGTCGGCAACAATTATGTTAGCAAATATTATCGCTCCTCTGGCAGGGCGTCCTTCTTCCTGTTTCTCCAAGTTTCCTTATACTATGCAGGTTCTTGGATTGAAATCTGATTCCGAAATAACTTGAAAAGCAAAGCGTTATCAGGCATAACGAGTGAATACTGCGACTAGAGATACTATACAAGAGATGAAAAATACTTTATTCTGGCGGTCATATCATTTTGCAACATCTTATGAGATAACAAGTTCTGATTCAAATTCAAATTCATAGAATAAACACATTTCATATGTTACAGTCTATTAACATTTTATTAATACTTTAATTTAAACAAGCAAAAATGTGATCTAGTGTTCATTTAATCTTTACCGAAGATAGTTTGTGACGCATTCACTAGCAAACCGGAAGCAATATGAGAATAAAGTAGTCAAGCAGTCTTATGGACAGGTAAATTGACACTAACACAGATGCTGATTTTATTGAGGATATTAAATCGAGTTTTTGAATCTCTTTTTAGTTTATACGCGAGGCGTTCCATCTAGGTAATAACATCAGAAATTTCTTTAGCCCAAGCACTTTTATCAGAAAGTATTCTCTCAATTTCTTTTATTATTACCTCTTTGTGGTATTCTATACTAATGGGAATAAAGACATCTGTCCTTCTAACACCAGGATAAGATTCTATTCTTTTGATATTTGCGTCTAAAGCAAATACATCTTTGCTAAAATAGAGCCAATAAACAACGTCTTGCTGACTGAGCATAGGAGAGTAGATGCAAAAAGAATCTTTAAGATCTTCATAACTTCTTTCAAGTACCTTTGTATAGTAACCTTTTTCGATATATGTTGAGACAACCGACACGATATATCCGCGTATAGCAGTAAAGTTAAATTGTAAAGTGAAATCAAGTACATGGTTTTCAATCATCTTATCAAGCCTTCTAGCGACTGTTTTTGATGACATGGAAATTTTTTCGGAAATATCTGAGATCTCAATCCTAGGATTGTCCAAGAGACAGTTTATTATTCTAAAGTCAATGAAAGTAGGCCGCTCTTTAACACTAGGAAATACAGAGGTTTGGTTTTGTATCAAAATATCTGGACCAATTATATCCACGAGTAATTTAATTTTCTCTTCGGCCTCTTTTTTGATGGCGAATTTGAATGTTGAAATACCACCAAGAACATGTCCCGTATAAAGTATATCTCCTAACAAGTTAAGAATGCGTCTGATGTGGTCTTGGTCGGCATCTTTACTATTCATTCTTACCACTAATAGGCAAAACTTGCTATAACCGAGCACCAGCGGATTCACTTTGACAATAAAACTATCTATTACTCCGCTAGCTTGCATTCTCTTAACTCTAGCCTTTACACTTTTTGACGTCAATCCTATCTCACTGCCCAATCCATTGTAAGATATCCTACAGTTTTTTGATAATGACGTATCTTTCCATCTAATTCATCCAATGTAGTTGTTGTCAATACCATATAATACAAATATCAGACATAAATAAAAAAGTACTTTCCTATATTGGGAGTAATACTACCACCAGGGATAAGAATATGAATTACATAATATTTGATATGTCAACGAAAAATATGACAAAAGAACATGAAAAAGTAGCCCTAGTCACTGGAAGCTCCAGCGGAATAGGATTTGAAACATCGCTATTACTAGCAAAAAATGGATTTCATACATTTGCCTCAGTAAGGAACCTCGAAAAGGCCAAAGCAATAATGGGTGTTTCTGACAAAGGTGAACTGCCAATACAAGTGGTTGAATTGAATGTAAATAGTGACAAATCCGTAAATGCCGCCATCAATAAAATTAAAGATGAAGTTAATAGGATTGATGTAGTTGTTAACAATGCAGGATATTCACTCATTGGTGCCTTAGAGGATCTCTCGATGGATGAAATCAAAGAGCAGTTTGAGACTAACCTGTTTGGTACCATACGGGTGATAAAGGCAGTGCTACCTATTATGAGAGAACAACAGGCAGGAACAATTGTAAACGTAAGTTCTATGGCCGGCAGGGTCGGCTTTCCGCTCTTTCCGGTATATAGCGGTACTAAATTTGCTCTCGAAGGTGTATCAGAATCTTTGCGCCTTGAAACGGACCCACTAGGAATAAAAATTGTACTCATAGAACCTGGTACTATCAAGAGTAATTTTGCAAGTAATGCCATATTGGGAAAAAAGGCTACAGAACCTAGCTCACCATACACATCATTGATTGAGACATTACTAAAATCTACAACTCGTTTTATCAATCAAGGTACTCCGGCAGAAGAAGTAGCGAAAGTAATATTGAATGCCGTTACAATCGATGATCCCGAGCTAAGATATTTGGTAGGTAATGATGCAATCCAAATGATTGAAGCAAGAAAAGCAATGCCCGATAAAGAATTTGGTAACCTTGTTAAGCAACATCTTCTTTCTTAATAAATAATTATTCTTTCTTTCTGTACAATTTTAAAGGGAGTGAATGGTTTCAAAAATCTACAGTTCATTTCTCATGGGAGAGGATTAAGTTCCGAGTAGTAGTTCCTAATAGGAGTATTTGATAAAGAATTTGAGGAATTTGTTTAGGAACATTTTAATCTAAGATATTGATGACTGGAGTTTCATAATTCGATGTGAATAAGATCTAGATTGGCTCATTAACTTTGAAATCAGATTCCCAATCTTGATAGTTTTCACAGGAAATTGTGATAGGTATAAAGAATTCACTAACTCGATCTGTCTAAGCTTTTTATTTTTTTAATAGTTCTCGGCTTCTTACCAACCAAAATGTTAGCTCTGAAAAGGATGACCATGGATTCAATGGATTTAACCTTTTTAAAATGATAATCTGACGCTAATATAGTGGTTTATTAAAAAAATTGTGAAAGTTATGTAAAATCTTTTAAATAAAAAATACTATGAAAAGGGATAATAAGGCTGGAAAAAGTGTTAATCTTCATTCGAGGGTTTGTCGAACTGTGAAGTTGTAAAATACAAACTCAAGTGGAATGGCGGTTCATTATCGACTAAAAATGAAACTCGAATTTGGTTAAAATATGTAAGTCCAAAGGCTATGGTTTGTACTTATACTTTCTAGGTTTATCTTTTATGAAAATATCTAATCCGTGTTATAATCGGCGGTTCTATCTAATTTTCTGCCAAAGTATTCTTAAATGATTTTTTCAACCAGATTGGAGTAATTATGGTAGTAGTAGCCACCATAATAATTATTGACGTATAGATATCTGTAGAGAGTACTCCCGATGTCACCCCCACACCGGCCACAATCAATCCAACTTCGCCACGAGATATCATCCCGATCCCTACTCTCATCGAGCTCGTTTTGTCCTTAAGAAATATCAGAGATGGTAACCCACACCCGACTAGCTTTGTGGAAATTGCTATTGCTATGATTATTCCAGAAATTATCAAGACATCTACATTAACACCTCTCAGGTCAACCTGAGCACCTATTATTGCAAAAAAGAGTGGTGCAAAAATAAATTGTAACTTTTGAGCATATTCTTCAACTTGTTTGACTAACTTAGTGCTAGCCACGGCCATTCCTGCAGCAAATGCACCTACAATTGGAGATAGACCTACATAGGCCGCAACACCTGCAATACCAAAGAAAATAGCTGTAGTAATTCCCTCTATACTACCTTTTGACCTCCACAATTTTTCTCTATGTAATATTCTTGGAATAAGAAAGATGGCACTAATGAGTAACACTGCGAATAACCCAAGGATTTTAAGAATAATAAATACTATATCAATTATCTGAGGTGCGGTTTCACCTGATTGCACCATAGTAACTACAATCGAGAGTACGGCTATAGCAAGTATATCATCGACTATTGCTGCTCCAAGTATAAGTCGGGCCTCTTTTGATTGCATCTTTCCTAATTCGGTTAATACTTGAATAGAAATTGCTATACTAGTAGCTGTTAATGCTGTGGCTATGAGTAGTGTTTCAAATGAACCTAGTCCATATATTGAAAGAACTGCGAACCCAACAGAGAATGGCACGATTACGCCTACTGCGCCGACTGTAAGTGATGCTATTCCACCTCTCAGAAATTCTCTTGGTGTAATCTCAAGTCCCGCAATAAATAAGATTATGATGGCGGCTAATTCTCCTATATATTTGACTGTTTCATCGAGAACAACCAAAGGTTCACCACCAAATAGTGGGAGTCCACCCAAAGCGTATGGACCGACGATTATGCCTGCCAATAATTCACCTAATACCACCGGTTGTCTTATCCGTTGGAATATTTCTGCTAATATTTTGGCAGAAAATAGAAGAATAGAAAGTGAAATGATAATGTGAATAAAGACAGATTCGGAAGTCATCGACTACAAGTATCCTTTGATATTTTCATTATAATAGTATAACAGTAGAGTAGATTATTTTTTTTGGATTGTACCTAACGAGCAAATTCTACATTCACTATGCTTAACAATCTTAGAACAAACTTTTTGGTACGTCATCTAATTCGTAGTAGTAACCTAATATATTATCAACTGTGTGTTCTAGTTGAGTATTACTGTTTATTAGAACGAATACAGTTTTCTCAGATTCATAGATTTTTAGTATTCGTAAATTTTCATATTCTAAAACTACCCATTTTAATCTTCCAAGAGTATTATTATTTACCATCGCTGTATGCACTATTTTTTCTGTTTGATATTTTTTATCATCTCTGAGATGATTCATGTATAGACCTAAAGCTGGGACTATTATAGAACAACATAGTTTTTTTATCGATGTTAGAATTCTTTGCAACATACAGTTCTTTCATTTGAGAGGACACCACAATAAAAACAGCCAAAATGTCATCATCAACTTCTACTAGATGCCTTATTTTATCATAGTTTTTTATTATTTTCTGCATCATGTTCATTCACTCTAATTTAGTATGAATTTAGACAGATAAATCGTTTTTAAAATTTAAATTCCCAGAAATCATAGTAGGAAATAAAAATTTTTGTTGGAGTATATACTTGGTTTATAAGTTATGAATTTCCTTAATTAACTTAATTCTTATACTTATATTTTTTTCAAAGTAAATAGATTAATTTACATATGTATGAGAGAAAGAACTACAAATTATTGAAGCAAGCTTGTTCCTAGTTTAGGAAGTATTTAGATTTCCGTGTAAATAAAATGAAAGAATCATCATGAAATAAAAGCACTCAGAAAAAATCGTCTTTGAAAACGATAAAGATTTCTGGTTTTATAATCAATTGGGGTTTATGTCTCTTATTCTGGTTTCTTTGCGTAGTCCCCCATACCAGTAAAGTCAATAGAAACACAGGGTTCGTCCCCAATCACCCAGGCATCGTGTCCTGGTGGGATTATGGCAGAATCTCCTGGTCCCCCTTCAATTTCTGTTCCATCATCCATCCTTACTTTCATTCTTCCTGAGATTATTACTGAAGTATGCGGAGCCTGACAACTGTTTGTTTTAACTAGTGGTTTGACACATTCCCCCCAACTCCAACCGGGCTCAAGGGTTGCTCGACCGATTATGACATTGCCCAGGTTTACAATTTCAACTTTTCCCTTTTCAAAGGTTCTTACTTCATCAGGAGAGTCGAAACTTTTTGCTAGTATTTTTGTTGTTGACATCTTTATTATCAAAACTAGGTTTGCATTACTTTGATTATAAATATTATTCCATATCTGTTCCAAATTAGTTCCAGATTTTTGAATTACTCCGACTATTCGTATTTCACAAAATGATTTCCTGTTTTATCGAAAGGTATCGAGGCACGATCTTACCTTTATGTAAACAAGAATGAAGAGAATATGAGTAAAAATATTTCACAGATTATTACGATTAATCACCGTAAGATGGATCGACTGATTTATTCCAATTTCTTCGTCATTAAACTTTTAGTTCAGCACTACCAAATAGGACCGAAAATGCCTTACACCATATCAGAGCGGTATCATACTTTGATAAGTCAGTACCAGGAGGTATATCGTAATTTTGATTTCCATTATTAGCTTTTAGTCTCCCAAGATTCACAAAATCTCCTGCACTTTTATCTGTTGATAAATAAACATACAAATCAGGTCCATTTGTTACTTTTAGATTTTCTAATCTCAGTACATTTGTATTGTCCTGGAGGGGAATAATTTTTGCTGTACCCTCTGCATTGTGAATTCCATCATTAACACCTACTAATGCGCCTGAAATTAGTGGTTGATTTGATTCGAATGAAATAACAGTTTTATTCATAACTTCATCAATCTTGCTGCTGTTGTCATTATTTGAATTTGCATATTGAATCATCAGCTGGTTTTTCTGAGACGTGCTCAAGTTCTCTGCGACTCTGACCCTCTCATCCTCACTCAATTTGTTATATTTCTCAAATGAAATTGAAGACGCCGAATTCGAAGGAAACTGCTCATTTATTTCTGTTGATATGAACAATGGCGAAGCTAGATAAAATGTTATTATCAAGCCAACGATACCAATTGTTGAATAAGTAATTTTCTTAAATAGGGAGTAATGTCCATTACTTTTCATAATGAACAGATTAGATTAAAAGGTAATAAGGGATCTTCCATATTAGATCCAAATCTATTCCAAATATAGGTTTTGGGTTTGGAATATTTTTTTGCAAAATACATTGAGTCATAATCATACAAAATTGAACTAATGGATTTGATATATGTATCGGATTTTAGATCGTTCAGGTTTTATCCGAATGTAAATGTATATATCTGAAATCCCTTGCCCTTGACATCAAGGATTATAGATCTTGGTTCATAGTCGTCGTAAAGTCCTACATTGTATAGCCGTTGTTTGTCCACCATAACTTTTCCATCCTTTCCAATATCAATGGCATGATCATCAGTGTCTATTTTTGACCTGTTGTTCTCCGAGATAGACACTTGCTGACCATTACCTGATGCAACAATGTTGATCGCCTTTGCATAATAGGTCAGAATGATTTTACCATCATTACTAATTAATTCCATATTATCTTTATTGTTCTTCCAAATTCCATCAAAGTAAACGATATTAGGTTCCAAAGACGTTTTATTTGGATCGAATTTGTAGTCTACTGATTCATCCGGTTGGAAGCTCTCTATATTACCCAACGGGGATCTGGCCGTAGAATATCCAAGATATATTTCAGGCGAGAGATTTTGACTAAGGTTTGTATAATCAAGACTATTTGATGTCATATTAGTCAGCATTGATTTGTTTAGGTTAAATGTTATTTCTGTCTTGTTTTCTAATGAGGCCTTTTCTGCAAGTAGTGTTTGAATAGTTTTTTCGGTTTCATTGTATCCACCTTCCCCAATATGATCGTCTCTAATATACCCCTGAGAATCTATAAGATAGTGTCTTGGCCAGTAATTGTTGCTATAAGCATCCCATGTCTTGTGTTCGCTATCGAGGACTACAGGATATTTGATACCAAATTCTTTAACGGCATCCTGTACATTCTTTAGATTTTTTTCAAAATCAAATTCTGGTGAATGTACCCCGACAATAACAAAACCCTGGTCTGAATATCTATCATACCAATCGTTAAGATATGGAATAGTTCTGATACAGTTTATACAGGTATATGTCCAAAAATCCAAAAGTACTACCTTGCCTTTTAAATCTGACAGTTTTACAGGTTGATTGTTTGCTGTATTTATGTAGGAAACAATTCCGGTTAATTCAGGAGCCTTTACAAACCCACTTTTATCTATGCTTGTAAACGCTGTTTTATTTAACTTTACGGTTATTAGATCACCACTCTTAATTAATGACTTGTCAACCATGTCTTCTAATTGCTTTTGTTGTAAATAGCTTGGAGAGGCATTTACATAAAAGTTAAAGTAAATCCCAAATCCAGTAATTAACGAGATTACCGCGATGGCAGTAAGAATTGCACTGACATTATCTTTGTTCATAATTTAATCATCTCATCTCCTAATCGTCAACTACCAATCAGCGGTCCAATGAATGGAATATTAATAAAAAGGGTTAATTGATTGAAAAATATTAACAATCCTATTACTATTAGAATACTCCCCATTATGAGATTGAAATATTTTAAATGTTTTGTCAGCTTCTTAATTACTCCGGTTGCCTGTGAAAAAAACGCTCCTGTAATTAAGAAAGGTATTCCCAAACCTAATGAATATGCTAATAACAAGTTATAGGCCGTTCCAGGGTTTGTGGCAGCTAATGTAAAAGTACTGCCCAAGATGGGTCCTACACAAGGGGTCCATCCTGCGGCAAAAGCTATGCCAAATACAAAGGAAGTGATATAACTTGTCTTGAATTTAGGAATTTTAGTAAACTTTCTTTCCATATTAAGTCGACCTATTTTTAAAGATAAGATCAAATTTGTACCAAATGCGATAATGACAATCCCGCCTATGTAAGATAAATATTGTTGAAAATTATTTCCAATGGAAGTAGCAAAAATACTATTCAGAATGACACCCAATACTGAAAAAACGAGTGAAAATCCCAGTACGAAATAAACAGTATTGATAAAAATATTTAGTCGCGCCTTTTTTGAAATAAACAGTATTTGATTACTATTTGGATTTTTATTTTCTTGGTGGTTAACTTGGACATTTTGAATGTGATCATTTGTTGCCTCTCTTATTGATGAGCTGGAAAGATAAGACAAAAATCCAGGAATAATGGGCAGAATACATGGGGATAGAAATGAGCCAAGACCTGCAAGACCTGAGAGTAAAACGCTAGTTTCTAATGCCAAAATAATATCACCAACCCCCTTTCTTTGTAAGGTCCGTGGTTGCAATCACAATTGTTAACGCAATACAAATCAAAAGGTTTTTGTTCATGGAAACATTAATCATAAAAATGCATTAATAGTTATTTCCAGATCTATACCAAATCTATACCAGATCTTTTTTGACAAAAAGGATATTTGATCTTATCTAAAGGAGCGGTGAGTCATACACTGCTCCTAAAAAACAACAATTCGACAACGAGAATAGATGAATGATTCGATTTTATTCCAGAGTTATCTTTAGGAATATGACAAAGCCCGCCATTTCTGCAATGGAAATGGTCAGAAGATAAGGTACAAGTGCATCCGAAAATAACACGGACATGGTAATATATGAATAAACAGATATTATGCTGTTTATCATAAGTAAGCTGCAAAAGAAGATCAAGCCTAAAGTAAAGTTGGCCCTGCTGTTTCGGTAAATTTTTGCAAATGTAAAAACCAAAGCACCTAGTAATCCCAAATTCACCATGTTGATAAGTGCATTGATTGTGCCCATCCAAACATCCATTTAACTAAATCGTATGTAATTGCAGTGTATGTATTTATTTATTTATTTCCAGATCTATTCCATATTCTAATCTAATTTTTGTTTTGTCTGGATTTTTGGATTTTATCCCTTACTTCTTTAAATGCCTCCATGTTTACTTCTAAATAAGTTGATATAAAGTACAAAATACCATATTTTTCTCCCTCTCTTGTAATTAAATTATTTTTTTCCAATACGTGTATATGGTGTTGTATAGCCTTATAGTCAATTTTGATAATATCAGATAATTGATTGATATTGTATGGTTGCTCAATTAGCAGTTCTATTATAGATATTCGATTCATGCCGCCCCTTGACCCTGCAAATAAAAACCAAAACAGTTTCTTAGCGTTAGGGTCGGCCATTATCCATCTTATTTTTGTTTAACCATTTAATAGATACTCTATATAATAAGTTTGACATATTTAGTATTGGGTTATCAAGATCTAGGTTAAGCGGTTCTCATTTATGGGGATTAAGTTCCTTATGATAATAAGTCGTGATGCAATTTAAAACAGGTTAAATATTTGATATTGTCTATTTAATTTTTCGCGTCTGAACGAGTTCTATTTACATTTTGTCAAAAAATGTCTCCAGTGGATTTAAACTGTAATACTGAATTTTTGCCAAGTAATGTTTGGTTTTACTAACCTATCATTCTCTGATGTTCTGTTAATTTATTAGTTTCATCAATTATAGGATATCGGAGTTTTTACTACGCGTTTCTTCTAAGATATTTAATCTGATAAATCATGAATCGTGACCGTAGTTGTCGGTGATTTAGTTTGGATAACTCGTTGATAGTTGCAATTACTTTAATACCATCCAAGGCTGTTTGAATCAAATCCTTACTGCATACAGATGGGATCACAGTGTTGTAAAACATGGTTTGTTATTTTCAGTAGACAGCAAAATACAATTAGATAATTAATTTGCCCTTAAAATGTATTATGTCATAAGCATGATGACTATGTAGCAGGAATCAACTCAAAAAAATTTGATTAGGCTCCAAAAGTTTACATTTTAAGTGATATATACAAAATCATTAAATTAATATGAAGTGTCTATGTTTCTGAAACTAAAATAGACATGCTTTATCCTCAAATACTAAAAACCATCTTGGATAACATTGATGATGAATCGAATATTAATACTGGATTTGGTTCTACTTTAACAGCAAATCCGGATAGTGGAAAAAACAGCACTCTATGACAAGTTAGATTTAGTTTCTAGTTTTCTAGAAAAGGGAGATGCTGTCGGAACAATAGATTCCCCTACAATATTTCAAAGGAACACTTCCTGTGCGTTGGGGCTCTTATGGTATGGATGAAAAATCCCAATTGAAGAGCATATTTGGGCATTACCGATACTGGAACAGTATTAAACTAAAATTGAATCAATGCATCATGTTTAGAAAAAGAAAGAGTAATTCTCATGCTCAATCGCATTCATTGTCTTTTGCGTTGTAAACAATTAGTTAATTAAATATTCCAATTAAGCTGTAAATAGAGGACAGAGTAGAGCATTAACGATGATTCTATTTAGAGACTCTCCTGGAGGACCTTTGCAAAAGTATGAGATAAACTGGTTGCAGGAAGACAGAAAAGTTGTATTGCAACTCCTATCTATGTTGCTGTTGCAAGTAATTCTTAATTTATTAATGAAATGCTGGTGCATCTGTTTGTAGTTATTATGATATCAAAATGCTTGTGGGACCAATCAACAAAATAATAGCAATATACTTATATAATTATTCTTACTAAATTAGACTATTTTATGACTGAAAATGAAAAATTCAAAAACATATATGAAAATGCATATAATCAGCAAAAGCAAACCGTGGAACAAATTATAATCAATTCAAAAACATGATTGAAAACGCATATCTTCAACATATGCAATCCATTGAACTTTATTATAATCAATTCAAAAAACATGATTGAAAACGCCTATCTTCAACATATACAAATGATCAAAACTAATGCTTCTATAATGAAAAGCTATTCTAGCATGTGTTTGGAGTTATTATGATATTGAAAAGATGGAATCAGATTTTTTAACTCTAAATGAGGTAAAAAAATCAACAAATAGCAATTAAAGAAATTACCTATAAAATAAACGAAGGATATCATGAATGCCAAGCTTTGATAAGTTTGTTCCCAATCCTGATGGCTCAGTGGGATCAAATAGAAATTTAAAGAAAATAAATTTAATTGAATAGTCTATTTCATAATCAGCAAAAATAAAACTTTTTGCATATGTAGTCTTTCACAACGGCTACATAATATCCCAATCATCAATTTTCATTTAAACATTAGATTGAAATTACATGAACATCGAAGAACGATGAATCAAAAATTCATAATTCTAAAAGTGCATTCTAAAACGCATACAAATTATAATCAGGGTACAAAAACATGATTGAAAACGCATATCTTCAACATATGCAAATGATCAAAACAATGCTTCTATAATGAAAGAAACATTCTAGCATGTTTGGAAATAGTGATATAGCAAAAAATATTGAAAAGATGGAATCAGATTTTTTAACTCTAAATGAGGAATCAAAAAAATCGATGATCGGTCAATTAGACATCATTAAAGATAATTACCTATCTAATGCTGCTGACTAAACGAAGGATATCATAAGATGCCAGAAGCTGTAAGTTTGTTCCCAATCCTGATGGCTCAGTGGGATCAAATAGAAATTTAAAGAAATAAATTTAGTTGAATAGTCCTATTTCACTATTCACCCATTAGTTTTAGCAGGTTCGGGTTAAAGGAATGAAACTTTTTTTACATGTAGTCTTTCACTTTACGACATGCTGCATAATATCCCGAATCATCAATTTCATTTGTATCCAAATTCCAGTTAGAGGTTTTGAGTATTTAATACATAGACATCGAAGAGCGATGAATCAAAATTCATAATTCTAAAAATTCTAAAACGCATGAAATTAGTGAATTAGGGTCACTAGGCCTTCCATGCGGTAATGAAATATACGTTACGTAAATCTTCATTGTTTGAAGGATTATGCGTCAGTGCTAATGGCACATTATTAATATTTACTGTTTCTGATACATCATTATTAATACCGTCTATGATTGATACAGAATTTGATACCATTGAGCGTAAATGTTGTTGTTAGGCTGGATTAAACTCCAATGCAACAGGTTCAATACCCGACCACAGTTATGCCAAGTAATGTTTGATTTGAACCTCAATTACGAAACAGTTCGGACAAGTAATTTGCTACATAGACATTTTCGTTAGCTGGATTAAATACCATTGCTTGTGACGACATACCTCAATGTTTTAATTACAGTATTATTAATTGCTTTTCAATAATGGAAACTGTTCTGAATTACGATTAGCTGCACGTAAATGTTGTTGTTAGATGGATTAACTCCAATGCAACAGGTTCAGTACTGACCACAAGTTGCCAAGTAATGTTTGATTTGAACTATCAATTACCGAAACAGTTCCGGAACCGTATTTGCTACATAGACATTTTCGTTAGGCTGGATTAAACTCCAATGCAACAGGATCACGACCAACATCAACTTCCGTTATAACAGTATTAGTATTGCTGTCAATTATTGAAATAGGTTAAATCTTGTTTGCTACGTAAATGTTATTGTTAACGGATTAAGCTCCAATGCAACGGGATCGTAACATCCAACTTCCGTTGGTGATAATATTGCTGTCAATTATTGAAATGAGTTGAGAAACCGTATTTGCTACGTAAATGTTGTTGTTAGTGGATTAAATACCATTGCTTGTAATGACATGCCACCTCAATGTTTTTAATTACAGTATTATTAATGCTTTAATAATTTGTTCCTGAATCACGATTAACACGTAAATGTTGTTGTTAGCTTGGTTAAATACCATTGCTTGAGAAATTTCTACAAATGGTCGAAATCACGCTGTCTCAAAGACATAAGTCCTCCTTTTGATGAAATTAGGATCATAAATGCAAAAATTAATCCTACAAAAACTATTGAGAACATGTTTATGTTGTGTTATTACATGTGACTTATATAACAATTTCATAAATGATTATGGCTCAGATGAATTGAATAAACCCCTGAACCAATAAGTTTGTGCCATATGTGGACTTTTTATTTTTGATTTCTCGGTGAGGATGTCCAACTTATAAGGGTCCAAAATGGCTCTATAGGGCGCTAGAGATTTGATTATTAAATACAGTTCATGAATAGTTTTATGGCCGAGGAGTTAAATGCCTGCATCTCCTCTCCATGATCATAATCTGATTGATGTGAATTTTTACTAGATGTCAATCAACATCAGGAACAGATATGACAAGAATAGTAAACCAAGATCAAGAAGTGGTAGTTACTTCAACATTTTTTTATTTTGATGACATTACGACTAGATATTTTATGCCTCCTTCTTGTGGTGTCGTAGATACGTCAATTATTTGAAACTCATCTACATTTTTTATCAAATCTGCAAAGCCTAAAAATGTGATAATTATTGAATGATTCTAGAAGCTACAGGTATTGGCACTTTCAAAAACAACATCAACTATTCTTCACATTCTCCATTTTCATTACAAAAAGCATGAGTTCGTTTAACAGGTTGATTCAACTAGTATGATATTGGAATCGTAGCAGTTTGATATATTAGTTAAGGTTGGATCCTGTGATTGAGATCAATTTGATTTGCCATCTGAAGTTGTAGGAGAACGACTGAGAATAACTATGATTTATTCCTGCAATCCCGAAGGTTATAATAGATACAGTTGTCAAATATAATAATTT
>JARFXS010000260.1 GCA_029194465.1 Candidatus Nitrosocosmicus sp. | reverse complement strand
ACCAGGAATACTGCAGCAAGCGATGCCGAATTAGCCGACTTTGAAAAAATACATAAAAAACGATGTAAAATTGAAAGAATCAATAATGTTGCATTTCATATTGATTTCATTTCGGATGTACTCTGTTTGGGCCCATACCTAAATTACTCGGATGCAATAAATCTTAAAGAGGCAATATTGAATAGAGCCCGGGAGATTTTAGATATGGGTGAAATGGAACTCGAAGGTTTCATAAACTCTATTGGAGAAAATTCCTTTTGGATAGTTCTATATGATCCTACACCTGGAGGTTCAGGGCTTTTGCCTCAAATCCTTCAATATTGGATAAGCATAGTTGAAAATGGAATAAAAGTTCATGGCAGTTGTATTTGTAAGCAGTCTTGTTATTCATGCATGAGAAATTACAGTAATCAGCCATATCATGATTTACTCGATAGACATCGTACAGTTCAATTACTAGCCAAAGTATGTACAAATGTACAAGAAAGTTTTGGGATTCCAATAGCTGTAACAAGAAGACAATCCGAAGATTGGAAAACTGACAGTGATGCAGAACTGGATCTTCTTTCAATATTAGAAAAGCATGCATTTCCCAATCCAACTCACCTTCAATACACAGTAAAGATTAATAGCAGTGATTACACTGTTGCAGACTTTGCTTACACAAATGACTCGCCTTCGAAAACTGTACTTATTTTCATAGACGGTCTCTCTGAAAAGATTCATGGAAATCCAGAATCTAAACGAAAGGACAAACTGAAGCGAATTAAACTTCGAATGGAAGGATACAATATAATTGAAAGTAGTGCGAAAGGATTAAGAGACGAGGCGAATCTTGAGATGTTTCTCCAAGAACTTAATCTATATCTGGAAAAGTGGAGAAGATAGAATTAGGATCTATTGTTTTAATTTAGAATATTGTAATCGATCATTATATATTAATTCGATTATTTTCCATCTATATTTTTTCTTAATAAGGATGATTTAAGCCCAATACTCATTTTCAATATGCCATTTTATTGTTCCAGAGATTATTAATCTTGATACTATATTGAGTACATTATCATGCTTTCCTATTTTATTTCTTCATATTTCTTCAACAATATTATACTTTAAATCTTCTAAGTTTATTTGCATCTTTTTCAAGGTTTAGCCCATCCGAGTCAAAAAGAAAATTATTCTTGTATAACTATGTAAAGCCGATGATACCTAAAAATGAAATAAATCTATTTTCAATGTCCATGCTAACAACAGATATACTACAATTTTTACGAGACAATATGTTATTTTAATGAATATAAAAAACAAAATAGAACATGTTCAAATTAAAAGTTTCAGCAAATTAAAGGTCCCGAATATCGTTTTTTACTTATTTGTTAGAGTAGTAGCGTTATGATTCGATTCTAGATATTATTGAATTAAAAACATATTCCAAAGATTTTTTTTTCATCAAAATTGCATTATCTGAATTAACTGGAGACATTCTTAAAAGAGATAAAGTCTGGCTCAGATAACTTTCGGT
>JARFXS010000062.1 GCA_029194465.1 Candidatus Nitrosocosmicus sp. | reverse complement strand
GTTATTAAATAATTGATTAGAAAGCAAGACGGCATTCAGCTCAATAAAAAGATTGAACTAAACTATAGATAAAGTCCATGGTGATAATATCCTGGATTATCAAATGTGTATTTCTGAAATAAAATTGATGTTCAGGTTCTTTTTATATCTATTCGAACATCCAAATTAGGAAGGCATATGGCTGAGGCAGTGTTGTAACCTGTAAATATGAAAAATGGAAACATATACGAAGGATAATAAGTAATAAAGTTTCTTTTCAATATTTTAGGAATTCAAAATATCCTTATCTCTTTAAGTATGTTATCATAGTAACCAAAATAAAAGTCTGTTGAGTCGAAACTATGTGGATATCCAAATATATTCTAAATATGGCATAAATCTAAAAAGATGGCACATTTTTAGGAACAAGCAGCTTATCACTCATCTTTAAAAGCAATGAGATTTAAGGAATCTTAAATAATGAAGGTTTCAGAACTGGACTATGCTGAACAGTTCCAAGTTTTTGGTTTCCTCAAAAAGTTAGCAGAATCAGTCAATGGCGATGTCCGAAAAAAAGTCAAATTTATGGCAGTTTGGATGGAAATTGAAGGCGATGATGTTAATTTTCCTATAACAGAGACAGTGTTCAAAGATAATATTCGACCAATTCTTGTTCAAGAGAAATTAGTGGTTTGGAATGAAAAAGACGAATTGACCATCAGCTATGAGGGGATATACAGAGTTTCAGAACAGTATCTGGTGTCTCCAGAAACCCTTGGGATTTTATCAAGAAATGATTTGGAGAAGTATTCGCAATCATTTCTAAACATGCTTGCGGATTTGACAACCAATACAGATCTTGTAACTGTTAGTAGTCTCAAAAAACGGTATCATCATAGATTAGGAATGATACCATTAATTCATATGATTGACTCACTTGAACATCAGGGATTAATATTTAAACAGGAAATTAATGGTGACTACGTAATTTCCCTACCTGAAAGATAATATTGACTCCTTCTAATATCTAGTCAATAATGATTTTTTTAACTATTTAACTAACCTTTCAAAATTTATATCCAATCTCCTAAACTCAGAGTTGACTCCTGCAATTCTCTCAACCTGCCGAATTCGATATTAAATATTATTAGTCTTGTTAAACGGCAAAGAAGGATCAAATTCAAGAGTTTTGCTTTTGTATCGAGTTCCTTTGACCCAGAAATCTCCCTTATCTAGTTCTCATTGGAATATTGTAGATTTGGTATCAGATCAGAAAATAATCTGCCAACAGCAAAGAAAGACATCTAGAATAAACAACTAATCCATACATCATAAAAAAAGTTGTATAGAAGAACCAAAATGATGGATTGAAAACAAAATTTGGGGTAATTCTATGTTTATTGATTGAGCAAACTCCATATTAAAGAGGAGAGATTATCCGTTTGGTCAAAACTTATACGTGTAAGATTAATATCCGCAAGATCGGTACTGCACAGTATAACGATACCTCTCTCTGTAGTAGGATTGAATGCCATATAGGCATTGTAACCACCTATAGTAGCCCCATTATGCCAAATGATTTCGTGACCAAAGTTTGTAGTTATAAACCAGCCTAAACCGATGTAAAGCCCCGTGACATCGTTGTTACCTGATGCTGAAGCCTGTAAATTATTAGGCAATAGCATTCCTGTACTATGTCTTATTAAGTGTGATTCTTGTAAATTATTAATCCAATGGCAGATACAATTTTAACATGTCACTGGCTGTTGAATGAAGGCCAAATCTTATTAGGTGTGATTCTGCATGGCATTATTTAGAATCCTGTTTGCAAAAGTTCATGTCACGGTGTTGAATGAAGGCTACCTCAGGTGCAATAGAACTTGAAAAGTTCAATGTAGGAAGTTCGAAAGTGTCCCACTGCCAGTCGAGATTTTTGTGAGTCTGAAAGACTAAGTTTGTGTCATTCATCTCAGCTATTTAGAAGATTATGCTCTAGTAGTTCATCAAAAAAGATGACATGTTTGACTTTAAGGCCAAATGTAATTAAGTAACTGGATACCTTAAAGTTGAATATTCAACTTTGAACTCCGGTTCTCGAGAAAGTGTAAAATTAGAAAGTCCCTGATAAAATTGGTCAAATGTGGCGAAGTTGGGCACAGTTCATCAACTTTTCGGTATTGCACTGAATCTTGAACCCTGTTTTGAAGGATCGAAAGACGGGCAATAATTACCAGGGAATTCAGGCAATCCTGAAGTATGAGTAGCTAAGTCTTCAATGGTGATCTTGTATGGCCTTTATATTGTGGAACAGTAATGATAATTAGGAAGATAATTTTCAGATCATCTAACTTGACAAGACCCTGTCTACCATGTCAGCCAATAGAATTGTGGTAAATACTTTAGTAGTAGAACCACCGGAAAATATTGTATTTTCGCTCACTTTAGCGTTACTTGAATTGGAATAGTACCAATGTTATAGAACTGAGTTCCATTAGGGTCCACAAACCCATAACTATAGCAGCATTAGTTTCGTTTTTGTCCAAACGATCGTCGTTCTTATCTGGTCACATTTCAAAGGCTGAAGTCAGATTGGTTATTTTCTTGGTCTGTAAGCGGAGTAGATGGAGAAATGTTGGGTGATCAAAGGTAGAATTACCAGTGTTAGTGGGAGACGAGCCTAATACTGAATTTATCGTTGGAACTAAAATGACGCTAATTAGAAATACAATCATCACGCATAATGATCGTTTTGTAAACATGACATGTCTACTTTAAATTGCATATATAAAAGGCTTGGGAAATTTGGGACTTTAAATGCGAGAATACTGCCGATACCCATATTTGCAAATAAATCAAGATGTTCTCTGACATGCTTTAGCATGCAATCTTTTTCTTATCGGGACTGGTCATTAAATCCAAGTTTGGGTCTTGATATTACTTTTCGTCCTCTCTCTCTATCAAACCTTTTTCACAAAGGAATGGATGAGACTAACAAGATTCGACAATATGCGCACCTGAGAATACCTACATTCCACTATCTGTAGAAATCAAATGTTATCTACGTATCATGGAAAAACCTGATAGAAAATGTACCTTTTGTTGGACAAAGATAGTGCTGGAATTTTCATGTTACCAATGGTATCTACAACCAGATTAACTCAAAGTCGACCATTAGAAAAGTTCGTCTAAAATAAATTCTAAAGCGTTTTTCTTTTCTAGAAACCCTTAGTATGATTGATCCAATCTAATTTTTTCAATGATGAGTATAGTTCTTCGCACCATATGCAAAAAAGGAGATTTCTTTGGCAGGATTGCTAAGTTTAAAACTAAAAAGTACAACTGCAAATTTCGGTAAATAGGCACCAAGCTGTTCTCGGCCTTTTACCAAAAATAACAAAAAGAGAAAAGGGACCTCAAGATATAGATTTACCTTAAAGTTAACAAGACATTGCATGGTTTAGTACTAATTTCAAACCCCACATCTTTTTTCGTTATACTTTATGGGCATTCACTGACGAATGCTTGATCACCTAAGGTCGATCAAATACATGGACTAACTTTGTAATCAAATTCCTAATCTCACTGAACCCGTCATAATAACTAGTTGAATGGAAGAACTCGTGGACCCCGATCTGTATAGGTTTTTAATCCGTTTAGAAGTTCACAACTCCCTCACTCCCTCACTCCCTCACTCACTCCAACCACCCGAAATGTTAGTCCTGAAAAGGACCATTGTCGATATATTGGATTGAACCTTTTCAAAACGATAATCTGACCCTGATATCGTGGTTTATTAAAAAAATTGTGAAAATTATGTAAAACCTTTTAAATAAAAAATGTTATGAAAAGGGATAATAATGCTGAAAAAAGCGTTAATCTCCATTCAAGGCTTTATCGGAACTGTGAAGTTGTAAGATACAAACTCAAGTAAATAGCGGTTCATTATCGAATTCAGGAACTTTAAATGAAATTCGAATTTGGCTAAAACATGTTATGGATCGAATATGACACTGGGCACATAATTGGAAATCATAAATAGCTTGATTTAGTTCGTCTACTGTTGCTTTGTAATCTACAAGATCTATTGTTTGAATCCTGGTTAGGTTTTTCCTCCTGCAATATGTATTGACTGACAAAAAGATATTTTAGTTATTTAAAAGGACCTAGATACGCCGGTGTTTCTTAATTATATCGTTGCCTCGATAGGCAGAAACCAAACAGTTGGTAAGAGATCATAATATTATGATAAGATTCCATTACTTTATCGGCCATTCCTTCTGAATGACGACTTCAGGTATGAAAGTATGCAGGACTGTCGAAACACTATTGATAACTATGTCAGATCGGATGACAACATGATCGTGATATCTTTTTTATTTGAAAAGACAGGTTTCAAAAGAAGGATTGCTGAAATAAGGGTTGTTTGGCAATGCTGTATGTATTTTGAGTCCACTCTTATCTAAAAAATTTTCTATCCTTTCCATAGATGTTCCTTGTCTTTTAAGATTCAAGGATCCCAAGGGATATTTCAGAATAGGTGGAATTAAGATTGGAATGTTATAGTCTGACCCGGATCTAATTCACTCAAATCTATAACGCATATGGTCAATTACAATATAGATTTATCCCTCATAGAGAGAAATGAAATAGAACAACAAATTATTTTTGATGGAAATATCCTACAATATCACAAATTGTCCGATCTAATATTGACTTAATAATAACCAAATAAGCATAAAAACAAATGGACAGTTTCTTAAGGCCTCCTTTAGACTTTACTGTTTCAAAAGAAGACTGGAGCAGATATGATTTATCTGATGGCTCGATTCTAAAGGTTAAATTAATAGCCACTAAGATTCGGAAAAAAAATTCTGATTACAATATTGATGTTCAAAATATAATTGTGGTTTTATCAAATGAGAGAAGTAGACCAGATTCTAAGGTTTATTCTTCAACCGAATTGCAACAATCTATAACCCATGATGTTCTTTATACGATAATAACCCAAGATTGGAATGAATACGTTGTAGATGATGGAGCTAAAATAAAAGTACAACCAATGGTAACAAAGGTATCTAAAACATCAAAATTTGATTTACACGGTGATCCCATATATTTAGTCAACGTTAAGGGCAATGTAGTTGTTGAGCCACCAGAAACATTAAGTCAATAAAATTTCTTCATCGGGTTTTATTCATACAACTGGCTCAGCCATAATAACTTGTTCGGTTGGCGCAATCTCTGACTCGGGTACTCAAGATATTCTTTCTCTAAGCTGTGATGAATTTTTGAAATCAAGATCTATCTTCCTTGTTGCAGTAAATGTTTGGTGAAATTTTCTAACTTGATTTCAACTCAGGCTCATTTGTAGACAGAGTAATTAAGGCAGAATAAGGTTGGAGTTTAAAAAAGAAACAAACCCAGGTTTGCTGTCATCATGGTTTGTGTAAAGTAGAATTAATTGGGTTAATTGAATCCAAAGTTAGTTCAAATTATAAAAAAAGATATGAAGAGACAGTTTATTGTTGACCGGCTGCGTTGTTACCATCATTTAAGTTTAATGACAATCCAACGTTGTTGCATGAAGCTAAACTATCCCCTTGAGATTCACAAACTGCTTCCTGTCCAGTTAACGTTTCTTGACCTATTCCCTGTGTCGAATTATTAGATTTTTTGCTTTTTGCAAAGACACTTTTCTCGTCTAACCCAGCAGTTAAAGAACCTGCAATTAATAACGTGGTTGCAAAAATGGTTACTACGGCAAGAATCATTGATTTGTTTTTTATTGTTGACATATTAATCATACTTCACATTAACACATCACAATATGTAGATTATCAAACTAAAAACTAAAAAATTATTCTACTACGAGATCAGTAAGAAAATAATACAGGTTGAGAGAATAGAATAACCCTGGTACGGGACATTTGTTTTTTCATGAAAACTTATAGGAGATGTAACGATAACTTAATGATCAATTTGGAAATGGGAATCTTTGTGAAGAATCAGGGGCTCAGGAAATCATTGATAGCACGCTTAACCTCCTGAATATGTCGATTAAACATCAAAAGTGGCCAAGATTTATTTTGATTATTTGGCCTAGAACACGAAATGTTATTAACCTGATCTGAAAAAATAATGATTTGACATATGAAGTACACGTTAAAGGACCCAAGATGAGTTACGTCGATGTATGGAAAATACTAAAATATCAGGAATTACATATTGTTGTTATTAACATCTAATAACAGTAACCTTCATAAGAACAATGTTACCTTATTAAATTACTCAATTATCTCATTGAACTTTTTTTGAAAAAAATATACTTTCTAAATTTAGAATCGTATATTGATTATATATTCTAATTTAGGTACATGGTAATTGTGAAAACTAACGTTACTATTAGTGCAACTATTGTATTGACCCTTTTGATAATAGGGTTTCAATCATCAGTTTTTGCACAAAACACTAATTCAATGGGGTTATCTATTTTAGGTAATTCACAGCTAGACGAGGCAGAAATTACAATCAACCAGAAACTGGATGACGCACAACAAAAGATCGGTTTGATAGATCTTGGCAACCGGGTAGATATGGATGTATCTGAAATCCTTGAAAAATTTAGAGACATAATTCCATTTTCTGGGAATAATTTGGGAGGAATACCTGGTCAGATAGGTGTCTTAGTATACACACATGGGTTAGGCTACCCAGGAAGTCATGATCCAGAAAAAACAGAACCCATAAAGGCAGCACTTGAAAAGATGGGATATCCAACTGAAATCATAACACACATGCCATATAATTGGGATGAGGGATTGCAAAAGCTTGATGATAGAGGAGTAAAATACGTTATCTTTATGTATTCAGATCTATTTGGACCAGAATCCACTGTCATCCACAACGTCACAAGAGGATACTTTGGAGGAATTGAAGAATACAAATACTGTCCAGGCGTTCCAATGGGTCCAGATAGTTGCCAATATATGGGAATGATGACGACACCTGCAAGCGAAACTAGCGATGCGACTCTTATCTTTTCAAGACCAGCAAGTCCTGATGACAGAATCTAAGAGAGATATTTGTCAAAATAGCAGAAAAATCAAACACTGAAAATGAAGGAAATCCATCTAACGAAATATTTGTAAATGTTGGTCATGGAGCAAAATCTAATCTCAATGATATGGCTCAAACAAAGGAGCTAACAAGTGCGGCTAAATACGTTCAACAAAAGATAGGATATGCTGATGCCTTTGGAGTTACAGCCAGAGAAGACTGGCCAGATTTAATGGAAGCAGCGGTACCTGCAGCAGTTGACAAAATAGAAGAGTCATTAGCCGCACACGGTGCAGATAGTGTGGTCCTAGTTCCTGCAACTGGAGGCATGGGATATGACGCCGTCAAAGAAGAACTAAATAATAGGGGAATATCATATGTCGAGGCTGAGGCTCCAATACCAATAGGTTCAGATGAGTTCGTTCAATGGGCTCTAAAGAATGTCCTCGGCACTACGGCCTTTATCATAAAGGAGAAACCTATGGGAAACACTATAACACCCAACTGGAATTAAGTAAACAACCAAACAGAGATTGGATAATCCAATTTCCAGAAAATATTTTTTTATTTCTGAGCAAACATATCTCATAGGATAATGATATTATAATAAGGAATGATAAATCACAAGCAAAGTTATGAGCAATTGAAGTAAAAATGATAGAATACGACAAAATAAATAATAATAGATATGCAATATTAAAGATAATTATCAACTTTCCAGGTATTAGATACAATGATCTGGCTAGGATTACTAAATTTAATAATGGAGTCCTAACACATTCCCTAAAAGTTTTGGAAAAAAACAACCGCATTAAAGTATCCAGATCTTCGAACGGAAATACAAAAAGATATTTTTCACCTTCTGTTCCCAATGAGGATTTTCAAATCATAGGGTACTTAAAGAATAATACTTCTAGCAAAATAATTTTGTTTTTGCATTGTAACAAAGATGCCATAACATTTGAGGAAATAAAAAATTACATACAAAAGTCATCTTCAACCACCTCATGGCACCTTAAAAAACTCTTAGATGACAACATAATTGCAAAACTAGAAGGAAGAAAGAAAAACTATTCTTATGCCCTTAAAGACCCCTTATTAATTGATAGAGTCACAAAAGATCCAAATAATTTATGCCCAGATAGGGTTCTTTCAAGATCCATTTCTTTGGTTGAAATTTTCTCACCAAACAAATTGGAAGTGATCTAAAAAAGAAGATCTAAAATTTTTGATGATATAGACCCTGATTCATTTCTATCAGTGTGTTACCCATTTGGATTGCTTACCCTGTATGATTGGTTACTCCCGTATGATTGGTCAGAGTGCTATTGTTCCCCTCATACATGGATGCGATCATCATTATAGCACCTTGAAGATGCATCTTTGCACCTTGTGTATTATTGTTGTTTAGTTCATTCATAACTTTGTCCAAATGCATTTGTAATTCTTGCGTTTTCTGAGAATCTGCATACACTGTATTTGTAGTTCCAATTACTACTCCAAATACAATGAAAGACAATACAGACACAACACAAATGTAGGTATTCTTCATTGTGGTAAACTGGAGAGATGCACATAAATAGATTTTGTACATTCTGGTATCAGAGAATCAAATAATCCTCTCTGACTTTAACAAGTTACAAGATTCTCAATGATATATCCTAGTAGAATCCTTTCATCCTAAATTCCCATCTCCTACTTGCTAGGTATTTTCAAGAAAATTTGGTTGGTCTTAAACAATTTGGTTCATAATTTTCAAATCCACATGATAGCAGTGGTTGAGACTTCCTTTTTTTATATAGGTCAATTTCCAATACAGATTGAATTACATTGCAATAAACATTACTAGAAGGAATAAACAATATTTTGTGATGGTAGGAAATTCTGATATAATTAAACAGGAATTCAAAGAATACAACTTTATTAAGAGAGCATAAAAAGATCCGCCAGATTGAGAAGATATAAAGAGATTGCCACCAGGATCCTATCTCCTTTATATACAGGTGATTATTGCTATTGTTAGTGATTCTGAAAAAGTTTATGTTATCGCCTTTCATAGTTTTAGGGACATTTTTTGCTATGTTATTGATTTTATCGTCATATTCATTATCGTTTAATGAGTCTCTGTTTTCAAACACCTAGGCTCAATCGGATCTTCAAGTTGTAAAAAATAGAAATCTAACTCTGGATCTCGGTAATGGAATCTTCACACATGGTCAGTTATACTTATCCTGCAATAGGTAAAGGACCATTTCCAGCCGTTCTTGTTCCTGGGGCAGGACCAGCAGACATGAACTACACCGCAGGAGAGAATGCTAAACTATTTTGGCAAATAGGACAGTTTTTATCAGAAAGGGGTTGTCGTTCTTAAATACGACAAGAGGTATAGGCGAAAATAATACAATTATTGACAATAATGTATGGGGAAATTTAACATACAATGATCTAAAACAAGATGCGCAGAGGGCTTTAAATGTCCTAATACAACAACCAGAGGTTGATATCACAAAAGTGAAGCTGATTGGTCACAGTGAAGGAGGTGAAAATTGTTACAAGACTAGTGACAGATGCTTCAACTACTAATTTTGACAACATTATCCTTATGGCCCCAAGAATTGAGAAAAACCAAGGGATCAAATCTACTATGGATTCGTTGGCTTTCCACTTGAATATGCTAAAGACTGTATTAGATAAGAATCATAATGGATCTTTTTCATTGCAGCATTACAAGATCAAATATTCCAAAGTATGGTTGGCGGTAATACCAGTTTAATTCTTTCTCCGGCCATCACAAATAGTAATAATACTGAACTTTCAAAATCGGTATCTAATCAATATAGAGATAGGTATAAACATCTTTTCGAACTTAAACCTGTTCTTGAGAAGAGGATGGAAAAAGTCATTTTGAAGGAACAAAAATGCGAAAATCGTGGAAGGACCCTGTCCCATTTATTTAGGTTCGATTAGTAATTTAAGTTCAACTTTAAGTATTATAGATAATATCTCCTCATCTACTGGCATTCTAATTCTTCACGACAAAATGATTCAGGAAGTCGAGTCAACTAGCATTTCTCCTAGAACAAAAGTTATCTGAATTGAATCATCCCGATCACATTCTGATAACTTATCCAGACCTAGGACATCTTTTCTATCCGTCAAGTCGGTGGACAACAGAAAGTGGACCTATACCTGAATATGTTTTGACGGATTCGTATTCATGGTTGGAATCTCATTCGAGATATAAATATGACCCATCTTTACATTTTTATTACGCGACAGAAATTCCTTTTTACGTTTCTAATTTTATCGATGTGCTGTAAAATATCAAAAAGTCATCTAGTAATTATATTTTTTTCTTAACAGTATATACAAAATTGACTTTTCTAATGCTTCAGTTTCTAATCTTGCTGCAAAACATATGTTATAGACTAAAGCGCAACGTAAGTTAAAATAGGATTATTCATTACCTCAAACATCCTTAGGTGGTGAATCTTTGACTATTTGACTCTTAAAGCAGATCATGTTTATAGCCCAGAAATGAAATAACCAGTTTATGCGGTTTATGCGTTATTTTCTTGTTATTGATGTTATTATTGCAGCCACCATTATCATTATTATTCTTTAAGATTTGATTGACTTTGTTGATGGGATCCAATGGTAATTTAGTGGATTGCAATAACTTGAATGACCCTTCCCCTATTGTTTGTCTTATTGAAATCATGATACAGATTGGCATTGATCTCGATGATTGAGCATACTATTACCAGTTAGAATTAGATTGACCAGAATGTATTAAATTCAATCACCTGGATTTGGCGTTCACCCGCTCTTTAATTACTGATCTCAAACCTGACGGCAAGGATAATGAAATGGTTAACAAATCATCTATACGACGATTAAGGGTTCATCAAGTCATTTACAAATCTGTAAATAATTCAGACTTTTCTCATTTCAGGGTCTTTTTGATAAACCTTTTGAGGTTTTGGTCCTGGTTATTTCGAATATTATGACAATTAAGAAGCAGCCGGAAAATCAGCAACGTCAGATAATTATTTTTCGGTTATGTCTAATCTTAAATGGAGGGAAATAATACAAACATCAATGGCAGGTGGAGGTTCAAAAAGAGCAATCTATGCCGCTTTATTTGGAAACTTAGGAATAGCAATCTCCAAACTTGTGGCTGCGATTCTAACAGGTAGCACATCGATGTGGGCTGAGACATATCATTCATTTTCTGATACATTTAATCAAGTATTACTTTTAGTTGGGATTAAAACTAGTAAAAAACAGGTTTCTGAAAAACATCCATTCGGACATGGAAAAGAACAGTTTTTTTGGTCTTTTATTGTAGCTACACTCATCTTTGGTATTTCTGGAGTATTATCGTTAGATCAAGGATTTAGTTCGTTATTTGGAGTGGAGAAGCACACACTAGAAAATGTGTCCATAACTTATGTAATTTTGGCGATATCATTTGTTTTTGAAGCAAATGCTCTGAGAATAGCATTTGGTATATTCAAGAAGGGAATTGAAGATAGAGGCGAAAAATTAACTATTTCGACTTTGATGATAGAATTTAAGGAAAGCAAGGATACATCGGTCTTGACTGTTATAGTTGAAGATTCGGCAGCTATATTGGGAATAATCATTGCGGCGACTGCGGTCTATCTTTCAGATATAACTGGGAATATGGTATATGATGCCATTGGTTCTATCTTAATTGGTCTGACATTAATGACATTTGCATTCTTTCTCGCTAGGGAAAACAAGGATTTACTCATAGGAGAAGCCATGTCTAGAAGAGATTACAAGGCTATCTTTAATGCTGTTTCTAAAATTCCGCAAGTAGATAAAATAATTTCGATCCGTACAATGCACCTTGCACCTGAAGATGTCCTTATAGCAATAGAAGTAAGTTTAATTGATGAATTGACTACGGATTCAATCGAATCTATAATTGACGACATTGAGGGTAAAGTTAAACAGGCTATTCCTTATACAACATCTTCAAAAATATATGTAGAACTTGAAAGAGCGAAATAACAAAAGTTAAGACGTAGAGAAAGTAGAAATATACTGAACATCCATTTCCTTACCTATACGGATAACAGAAACGCACCATCCAAGATCCATTATAAGAGGTCGGACCGACATATTCTACGAATATCCATATATTTTTATTGTCAATTTAATGCCACGACTTCATAAATTAATGTAAGTACTAATACAGTCGATACTTCAGCCGGTACTACATTTTTTTCACCACTGGAATTTGTTGGTTTATCTCATACTACAGTAAATCCAATGGTTGATAACACTGGTAATATCATACCTGCTCTCATCTGTCCGTCGCCAGCAAACAAATAGGAATAATCTTTCAACATGGCAATACTGTAGTGGGTGTTGTCAAGAATTAAAAACCAATAATTTTGTGCCTATAGAGAATAGGTCAAACCATACTGATATTTTAAATAGTATCTCTTCATAGACACAAAATCAAATTAGAGAAAACGTAATTGATATTTAAAACTACTTTTCAAATGATAATTTCGATGTCTTTCTTCACACTTTTCTTGTTCTAAGTACGTGTTTATTATAAACAAAAAAGGTTGATTCGCATACAATTTCAGACAGCTATACAATGATTTCATATTATCAAATACAATAAAGAATAATAAGATAAGCAACATCTCAAAAGATTTTATGAAATATCAAGATTCAAAACATGTTATGCGCTAACAATTGATGGTAAGGTTCTCAAATATTTGGTAAAAAAAATATTGTTTAGGTGTCCAAACAATTTTCTAATCTAATGCGTCTCTTATCTTTACTTTGGCCTTGTTCAAAGTCTCTGAACTAGGCTTCCCTTCTGCATGATCTTGGGCTGTTTTTGCCTTTGCCTCAGCGTCTTGAGATGCGTTTTTCATTTTCTTTGCAGCATCATCAATAATGTTGTCAGTCATTACTAACTGTTATTTAATATTATTTAAATAGATAATAATTTTTTTAATCAAATATTGTTAAAACTAACTTGAAGTCACTAACAAGTGTCTTTTCTAGACGATATATAATCATAGCAGTAAACAGTTCAATTTTCATTCAATTACCTGGTTCAGCTACTAGCCTTACTACGTAGATCATTTAATATTTATAGGATATTAGAACATTTTTCTGTTTAAACTAACTGAAACTTGTTCATATGAAATTCTAAAATAGCCAATATATATTGAATTGTGATATTAAAATTTACAAGTATGAACACAAGTAAAACATTACTAGTATCATCAGCAGTTGTTCTCGCACTTGCTTTGGTCTTAGCCCCATTAGCAATCTCGGAAGATGCATTAGCAAAAAAGAGTAACAAAGCAAAACAAATAATCGCACAATCTCAAAAATCGAAACAAAATAGCCAAGTAGTTTCTGGTGAAAGCTCTGTACTCTCTGGCAATAACTTGAACTTCCAATTCCAAGCTAACACAGGAAATAATGCATTAGGGCAATTAAACGACTAATCCTTTTTTTGTTATTCCCTTAATACACTATACTTATTGAAATCCAAACTAAAATTATTAAAAAGTTTTGTTTAACCCCTAAGAAATTATAGATTTTATCTAGGGATTAACTAAAAGTGAGATG
>JARFXS010000003.1 GCA_029194465.1 Candidatus Nitrosocosmicus sp. | reverse complement strand
GGCTTATACAAGAAGTATTGAACCTTTTATTAGCAACTATATACAGAAGTTTTCCTTTTTACACTTTATCTCCTATTTCCCCAGTTTCAATTAATCTTAAAATTCTGCTTTTTAACTGATTCATCTTGGTCTGAAGAGCCTCGGGGTTTATGGCTGCTCCAATATGAAAGTTACAAATCAGCCTAGCATTTGGCTCATACATAAGCGGATGTGCATTCAACCAATGTTGCACATAAGGAAATGATATAGTTAAAAGGAGAGGTCCTGAACCAGGCTTGGATTCAAAAGGAATTTCACCCTCTCCATAGTTCTCCTTCAATCGTATATTTTTTATCTTTAGTAAAGTAATCTCATGATATCTGGTGTTTAGGTCGCACATTAATTCCAAAGTTGCTTTATTTCTTTCATAAGGTTCATACTTTATCAAAGATAAAAATTCATCTTTATCCCAAATTTCAGTTTCTAATTATGGGCTTAACCTCTTTGTCTTTTGAGGTTTTATAGACTGTAGTGATTAAGGAGTAGTCCATGAACCCATTATCGGATAATCAGTTTTATTATTATAGCCATTTAAAAAATGCTTCATTCGATAAAGATAATCATTTAGGTTGTTATCCATTTTTGCTCAGGATCCAAATCTTTTTTTATCTTTGTTTATAAGAATGTCAGAATATTTTCTCTTGTATTGACATCTAGTAAAAGTCGTGTATCAAGAAATTGGGTGTACAATAAAATGGCCTTTAGATTATTATTTTGTTGTATTTCAGTACGCTTTGTATATCACGTAAACCATAGTGTAAAGTTTTTTCTGTCAAAGCTTATATCACCGGGATACCTCTTGTTAGTTCCGGCATAGCCCCCTTTTGTCTGTCAAATATTCCTATAAACCCAGAAATAGTCTTACCTCATCACCTGTGCTCGTGACCAGCGGGTCATAGAATTTATCAGTACCTAAAAAGGGATTATTCTTCCTAAACCTACTTTCTCTCATTCATATCTCGCTCCTATGACAGTCGACCATATTTCATTTTTTTACATTGACCTTGAACCTTCTCGTACCCTTTTTGCTCTGGCGGCAGTTAACACATGATATCTGATGAATCAGGTTTGGGTCAAAAAATATGAACGCACCAATATACTCTCCACACCGACAGCAGTTCATATTTCTTTAAAACCTACCTTGAAAACCTGACAAACAAGTCTACCACTTTGAAAACGTACTGTGCCTAGGAATTTGTTGGTTAAAGTGCCCATGATTGTATCTATTTGGCAACATCGATATAAAGTTTTATTTGAATTCTCAAATAAAACTTGAATCATTAAAGGTTGATTCCATTGTTTTATTTAATTTAGAATATCTATATGGCTCAATAAAGCATTCTTGAGCCAGTCAGCCAAGACATCAATTGACCTTTATAATTAGTTATTTATTATTTTATAGAGCATGGAATTTTTTGCAATAGAAAATACGTATGAATGCGAGTATATTTTTAAATACTCAACCTTCAATGAGTATTTAATTTTTATGTCTATTTAGTATTTGCCGCGAACTGATAAATTATTTTCATTGACTCAAATTTATAGTCAAATTTGATATGGGCCCAAGGGGGTTTGAACCCCTGACCTACCGGTTATGAGCCGGTCGTNTATCCGAGCCGCATCCAAATATTCTAGAGTGAATACGTGATGTTCGGGTGAACACAACCCATTCTGATCCTGCAAAAGATAAATGAGGGGTTTCATTCCTGCTATTTCACACCTTGTTTTAAACCATTTTCTAAAACAATGTATTGCCTGAAACGGATGTCTCTTTTTCCCATTTTCTAGTTTTTTCCTTAAACCTTGTGCCCATATCGCTCTTTCAATTAATCTCTTGATGCCGCTTGATGCCAGTTTTTTTGGTCTGGTAACTAATCCTGTACCAGTGTTAATTTGAGTATCCCATAAATCTCTCATAAGCCAACTATTTTCAGTAATGGTCTCTCCCGCATTTTCGCGGTAATTCATCCAGTCTTTTAGCGAGAAATAGGCTTCTTTTGAAATGAAAGAAAAATATTCTTCATCTTCTCCGGCATAGACAACAATTTTGGCTGCCAAAATTTCATCATTTTCATGAACTGGCCTGATGTGACCCCATCTAAGATACTCCCAAGCACCGAGACGTATGCCAGAGGAAGCCATAGTATAAATTATGGCTTTAATACGTCTATCGGGATATTCCAACATCTTCTGTATCTCATTTATTGTAGGAATACGATCGTCAGCATAACTCCTTCCTCTTGGCAGTCCTCTGGTCAACCTTTTCCAAGGTACCGATATATCTGCAATTTCACAGAGTAATTTTATGCTTTTAAGATAATTTTGAATGGTGGAACCTGTTATTTCTTTGCGGTTCACCCTTTCCAAATGAAATTTTAAAAACTAGAATTACGTGAAACCCAACATCATTTCCATTTGCATTTGAAAAAATATTACATTTTTCCTGGAAAGATGCACTTTCACCTATGTCATTAAAGTTGAAAAATTTTCAACCTTTCTTTTATTTATTCTGGTTACTGGAGATTTGAGAGCAGAAAAGATAGTTTTATTAGTATCATCCTCCTCATTATATCTTTATCCCAACACTTTCCTCTTATACCTTATATTTGCAGAACCAAATAAAAGAACTATTATCGTACTGGGCCCAAGGGGTTTGAACCCCGACCTACCGGTTATGAGCCGGTCGCTCTACCAAATAAAACATGGGCCCATTCATTTAGTTTAAAAAATGAAATGAGTGTATAAGAGTTTTGTTTATAAATAATTAGGCTTCAATATTTCGTTCCACATATTTGCTATAGACCGAGTCTAATAGATTGATTCTGGGCGGCCAAGAAATTTTGACTGCATTTAATATTGTTTAGTGTTTGTCTTCTGAAAAATCGTTTAATATAATCTCCCAAACTTTGGCATAGTGTATATCAACTTCCTTGTGGATATTAAAATAGCGATGAGAATCATCGTCAACTTTATGTAAAATTCTACAAGCCTTGCTCTTAGTTTCACTAATCTTTTGTAATTCTTTTCCAAAAAAGCATAAGACTCGCGACTCCCTCTTCAAAAGACGATCTAGAAATCTCCTAATAAACTATCTACCACTTTTTAGTCAAAGTTTTTCCCTGGTATTTATTCAATTCATCTGAACTTACATTTAATGAGGATGCAAACCTAATCCATGGTTCAATATGGTCTCTTTCTTCAGCTAGATTACTTCACGATTAAATTATCATACTTTTCGTTGTTGTTATTTAAGAGTGTGTTTTCAACAAGATGTGGAACATTTTTCACCAGTTGATAATATTCTTTAGAGTAGCCTGCTAAGTGATTAGGAGTAAGTTTACCTTCTTGCCACATCTGGTAAAACTTGTGTTTTAACAAACTATTTTTTCAATTTCAATATTAATTTGATCCATTAACAGAGTCATACAATCTATTTCTGACATTTTTTCCAATAATAAACATTTTGTATACAAATCCTCAATTAACTAAACAATTTATTAATTATGCAAATTTGGGGTGTATTACGGAATTAAGTAATCAATTGGAGTCTACCACTATTGTCTTACAATTTTTCCGAAATATTCATTCTTAGTCTCAATTTAACGATAGCATTTAAATTGAATTATAATCATAATAATAAATAGATAAAAGCATAGAAATAGTTTTCTTTTATCAACGCTATATTTGTAATTTGATATAGTATCACCTAAACATGTGTAGAAACGGGAATTTTCTTATCAAGTTAGGAGGAAAATTGAGAAACGAATATCTCTGTATAACCATGAACGCCGTGATAGGGAGGAGAGAACAATACATCCATGTCTTTTACTCGCTTTGGATGTGGATTTATGAAAAGTAATTTTCTTCTAATTATTTATTCGATGGATTAAGGAAGAGTTCATTATAGCATTCTCGACAAAAGCGGCGGCCTGTTGAATGGGAATATTATTAAGCTGAGACCAGTATTGAGCAATTATCTTTAATCTCTGGTTTGCGCGATGCATTTCCGCTATCTCATGCAGGGATTTAACAGGATTATGCGATATCATTGATGAACTGAAGGCCTCAGTTAACGCACGAGCCTTTTCTTGATTGTTCATATAATTCAGCGATTTTCTAGTTCAAGATATGGTTTGATCATTTGTCCAATAATCTTCATAATTTTAGAATCAAACTTTCCAAATTCTTCGTTTATAATATCATCAAATAGTCTTCATAATCAAGAGATTCACGAGTTGGTTGGAAATGTTTGAATTGCAAGAATTTATTCTGGAGAGCATTCTTTGCATCTTTTGAATTATTAGACAAGCCACTCAAATTTGTCGGAGTCCAATACAATTTTACTTAAATCGCTGTGGACTGTTGTATTGTGTCGAAAAAGCATTCCACTTTCTCTAAATTTACGTTTACACACTAGCACAGATATATGATTTAGATCCCATGACAATTATTTCCATTTCAAATATATCGAGTTACTCAGAGTAACGCTTGACGAACGTGTTGAATAGTAAAAAAAGGGAGTTTTAATTAGCAATGGGATGTTTGGAGGGCTTTTATAAGTAGATTTCCAATATATCCAAATTATGTATGGAGTTAAGTTGCCGAATCGGCCTTTTTTTCCTTAAGATTTTAATAACAAAGGGTCGCCTGTAATTATGGATGTAATAGAAGGATTATCTAATTATAAGTCTAATAATATTTGTAGTTCGGTCGCTACTCTTTTCGAATCATAAATTATTAAAAACTATTCTTGATTCAAATATTTATTATTTTTTAGATGCAAATATCAATGATGAAATTATGACTCAATACATGTTTCTATAAAAATGATTGTATTAATTATCTTGCAGTCCTCGTGGTTAAAAATCTATAAATCAAAATACAAATACTCATTTAACACATTGAATTTTTTTGGCTTGTTATAGCCGAAGGTTGTAGTATATTACATTTAGTAACTCACAATCTTGACACAACACGCGACATCCGAACTTATCCTTGACGCGGTTATTTTTTTCGCAAAGTGGTAATAGTAAGATATCTTTTATCATCATTCAAGGCTTCTTCCAAAAACCGTATGCTATTTTCATCATATTTCGACACGACAATATCAGAATCTATTTGTGGAGGCTCCAGTCTCTTGCTCAATATTTAGATATTGAGAGTATATATACTTAGATTTTCCTTATTAAGCATAAAATTCAGCATTGGTATTAATTAATTACTATGAGATCAATCAGCTTCAAAAAATATGGGAGGAAACGAAATCAATATTAGAATTTACAAATAAAAAGGATTTTATAATATCCATAAATTATTCAAATTGAAATCCATTAGTGTAGTAGCAATAAAAACGCACAATCCGGTCAAGCATTAAACGCTTTCGAGTCGTAGATCCCAGGTTCAAATCCGGCCGGAGCATCGGTAATTTTGAATTCTGGGGCAAATTTGGAGATTTGGGGTTTTGTTGGCGGGACATATTCTGTATACAGTTTTTTATTATCATAATTGTGCAATAAAAAGTTTTTATTTTAAGCATGAATATCAATCTTTCTGGAAGATTCCATGATTACCTGGTCTGACGCAGGCAGAGTTCTACCCTTTATTACAAAAGGTGCATTTTGTTAAGGGTGTCGTATCGTTGGAGGTAAAATAAAGGCTTTTGAACTTATGATATTTGAAAGGCGCAATGCTTGACCGGATTGTGCAGCTTTATGGCAACTACATCATCGATGCTGAAGAATGTCAATATTAGAGTCTAATTTCTAGTATGATTGGTTCGGTGATTATAAACACAATGTTTTTGAAACAGGTAAAATATTGTTAAGTTGGGAGCAATTTTTGTTTTGACTGTGTGGCGGCTCTCTTCATACTTTTGAATAGATTGGACTCAAAGGAAAATTTCTTTTTGCAAACTATCCAATTATTTTATGATTATGCATTTCAACTTTCTGGAAGAGGACTTCGATAGAATCCTTTGTCCTTGGAGATATAGAATCTACTTTTGATAACAGGATGGTTGAGATGATGACATATTTGATGATTAAAAACTTTCTATATATAAATGTATTTGTATTCCTGTGTTAACCATTTTTAAATTTCTTCACTTGATTGAACAATTACCTTGTATCTTATAAGGTATTTTATCCATATCAATATGATTGGAACAACAACATATTTCTGAGAAGATACAGAAGTTTGACCTTAACATTTGTCAAGGTTTGATTAAAAGCACCCGACAATGAATTGAAAGTATCAGTAAATTTTGTTGATATTTATAATGACGCGTGCAGAAGGCTAGGCAGGTACAACAAGGAATGGTCAGATCTGCAAACGAGACAACATGTCAGAGACAACCTGCTTAGCAGTGGCTACATATTTGTAGATCCAAATGACGTTGACTCCATTTACCTGACTCAAAAGGCCACAGACGACTTATGAAGAATATAAAACACAAAACGAGTTATCCACTCGTTTCTATCTTAAAAACTATGTTCATTAACGTTAATTACGAAGACAAAGAAGCACCTCAAATTGGACTCTACGAACCTCAATTGTTCTGTAATACTGAAGAGTATTGCATAGCAGAGTTACAACTGGGGATCGGGCTTTAGCGTATTAGAGTTCTGACGTTAGACAAAACCCTTTAAAATTTTTGTATCTTTTAATTTGACCAAAATAGAAACATATGACTTGTCTGGGCCTCCAACTACGCTTCTCTACACTGCGTAATGGATAAAAATATTCAATTGCATTTTTCTAATTAGATGGTTTGTATCCTTCGATTACATCCAGGAAAGAACGGTCGAATTGGTCTGTTAACATTAACTAAGAATAAAAGATTAACACCGTATTTGAGTGCAATTATTATCAAAACAGAGAAACAGAAACTCATACATGATGGGCATTTTGTTCCAAGTTAGATCTGAAAGAGAGAGAAAGTTAAGTGAAAGATTTGATAAAACAGGAGGGGTTGGAAGGAAATATAGCAAAAATGAAGAAAATGCAAAGATGGAAGATTTTTTCTACGCGCTTCATAAAGATTAATTAGTAAGAATGATATTGATTGTCATATCAAGAGATTTAGTCAAAGTTATTGATAAAGTTTCAGAATCTTCTATGGTTGTTCTTTTCCTTTTTTAGTCTTACCTGAATCAAAAACTAACCAAGTCCTGTTAAAGCAGGAAGAATATTATAGCTTGATATTCCCTGATATGTAGATTGAACTAGCGTGCAACCTGGGCGTAAAGTTTTTTTCCAATTGAAAACGATTGTCTTAAAATCCCGTTTGACTTTACTACCTACAAAATTTTAAACCCAAAATGTTTGGAAATTAAAGTTATTTTTAGGTTTGAATATGACTTAAATGAAAAATATATCTTCAAAATCTATGAGAAAGGGGTTCAAATAATTAATTGAATATAGTTCTTACAAACTGATTCGAGTGAGTCAATGGATTCAAATCAAATCAATTGTAGATAGTTCAGAGTTTAGGAAATGACCTGGAGATAGGATAAAATTGATAAAGGACGCATCCTCTATCCTATCACTAAAATATAAGAACATTTTTTTACTTTTCAGACACACCAAGAGGCCTCCTTTCAAGATGAGGTATGAAATTCACCTTGGCTGATCAAGAGCGAGGATAAGTTTATCGATAAAAAAAAAGTATGCTGAAACATTATTATTATCTTAATATCATTCTGGGACAAACTTAGAAATCTTGAGTTAGCGTGTAATTGAACAAATTATAGAAATCGCAAAGAACACATACTTGACAAAGAGATTTATTATGACTCGCTTAAGGAAGTGGATATCTATTGGAAATGGATTTGATATGAGTATTCGCTATTGTCTCGAGCTATTTGCTTTCTGGAGGAACAAAGGAATAGAACCTGAAATTATTGATTTACTTCAGGGAGGAACTAGTAGTTAGGTATTTCTTAATCATTGCTTTTACAGGCCAGACAACAATGAATTAATCACCAAGAAAATTAAACCAGTATTGGATCAAATATTGTTGGGATTAGCAAACTAAATTTTCAAATGAAAGATTTTGGTTTCAATAAAACCTATTTGCTGAAATCAGACAAACTGGATTGAAATCGATCAGCGTGTTTATCAGGATTATTATCAGAATTTTCCAATTCGGTCTTCCAATCCATTTCGGGCATGTTCATTAATTTCAAGAAATCGTTTACTGATTGAGGACCAAAGCCAACAAAATGATTGTTAAATGCTATTAACACATCATGTAAGTTTGAACTTTCATTTTGCACATCTCTAACCTTCTTTACATATTCAAGCATATCTTTTCTTCTGTTCTTTACTATCTTTCCAAAGTCCATCTCTGAAATGCTTCTATCGCCTATGAATCTAACATAGACCTGATCTGATGTTATAATTGAAGGGGAGCTTAGTCTGTCCTTACGCTCAAACTAAAGACATATTATTTTCCCTTAAAAAATCATATACATTATCATTAAACCATGATGAATGTCGCACTTCTAATGAATATCTGAATCTCTTATCTAGATGACGAATCATATCTTGTAAAGGATTAAACCTTTCTTCTCGGAAGAAAGGGCGGCAGTTGTATTAATAGAGTTAGGTTTATCAATCACAGGTTCTAAAGAATAAAATAATATTGAGAGAGGTTTAACAACATCATCTAATCTCTTCTCATGAGTGATTACTTTGGGAAATTTAAATGAGAATTTGAAATCTTCGGGTTTTGGTCGTCCATCCTCTAACCGTAGATCTTGTAGGTATTTGATAATATGTTGAATCTACCTCAACAAATTTGAAGAATCTCGAATAATAGGATAAATAGTCTTTATTTTCCATTTTCTTTGGATAAAAATTACCTCTCCATCCTTCATAACTCCAACCAGAGCAGCCTATATACAAAGTTAAGTCTCAAGTAAATAGAGCAAGAAAGTAGAAAAACTTTCAGTTACAATCATCTGAGATCAACTTCATTGCTAATTTTATCAATAATGGAATTGATATGGATTCTCTCCTATGTATAACTATGAATTTGAGAAAACGGTAAACGGTGTTTGTCCCAATCTAAGTTCATTGTTTTTTAGTGTTAGCCTTGGATATTTAAATATATAGTAAAACAGTAACGAGATAGAAAATACATGCTGACCAAATGTTAATTTTGGCGAATAGTCTCAACTGTCCAAACCTGGACCATTATCAACAACCAGGGGGATCAGATTTTCATATATGCACAATTATATGATCAAAGTAAATATATATATTATATTCCGTATCTTGAAAAAATTGGTCAATTTTTTATTTTTGTCTAGAAATACAATCCATTAAGATTGGCAAATCAATCATCCAAATTTGAATTATGAAACCAGTCAAATACGTGATAAATTTAACAACTTATCATAAGAACTAGTTTGGACTCTCAAGCCATAGAGGATAAGCCAAACAATGATTTTATCATTTTACCAAAAATCTATTATGGGTAGATTAGTATTGGTTTTGTTTAATTGAAGCATTGGCCATGAGCAGGTCTAAGCGCACCTGATGGCAAATATTTAAATAAAGCTGTACAAAATGTGCTCAGCCGTGGTTTTGAAGGTTCTAGGTGCACTTTCTAAAATAATATATCGTTGTTCGAAGGTTCCGTTTAGACTATGACTCTTAGCCATCTGTATAAACCCATTGTTTCTCTAACAGGAATATTCTTCTATAGGTGTACAAGAGTAGTGTAATAGTCTTTTAGTGGCGAACGTTCCTTACTAAATATAAATTATACTAATCATGTTATAATAATTTTATCAAAGTTTACTTCCTGCTGGAGAAAACCGAAGTGCCAAGATACTGTCTAAGACAATTATGAAGAATTATGAACTACATTCTAAAGATTGTATAATTATAGAAGAAAAGAATAGAAATAATTCTAGGAAAATTCATTTTAGGAAAGGATTTACAAATCAGATGTAAATTTGAATCAAATCAGGGTTTTCATTCTATAAAATTGAGAATGTAAGTGTCTCAATGAAATCTATAATTATTTGCAGCTTGCCCAAATTGGGGCAGATATTAAGGCCCTAAACATGATTCATCAATCTTGTTCCTAAACTGGTAGTTTTGATTATCTAATTATCCATCTTGAATAAACCTAGTATTTTATTTGTTTGAGTTTGATATTCTTAGTTCGTTTTCCTATTATCATTAAATACTATTTTAGTCATGGCATTTTGCCAACTCTGCTTTCATCGATAAGGCTCCTGAAATCCCTAGAATTGGGAAAGAGAATTACCATCTAGTTCATCCTTTTTGACCCATTTTTAACAGGAATCTTTATCCCATGACGTTCATTTCATATCTTTAATCATTAGTCGAATCCTTAAGTCGCGTTGATAGTAGTTTTTGAATTAACATTTATCTATTTTGTTCTCTCATAAAGTGCACAATACACTTATCCAATTGCAGTGTTTAACAAAAATAAAGAGAAACACTGAACATATTAAGTATTTGTAATTCTATTTTGAGCTTTTAGTAACAAGTTCTGAGTCTGTTTTCAGGACAAATGAAATAAAACACGCCCATCCATGGAGGTTTAAGCCTCATCTCAGGAACATAGTTGATCTATGCGCTGCGCAAGATCATCCAAGTCAATTGGCTTTCGCAACACCGCGGAAATCTTGGCATCCTTATAACCAATACTATCTAACACATCCTCTATAAGCCATCCCGTGATTAATAGAATTTTAACCTTAGAATCGTATTTTCTTATTTCTTTAGCAAGATCCAGACCATTAAGGTTGGGCATCGACCAATCTACAACTATCAAAGAATATCTCTTTGGATTTTGCCTGTAATGTTCCAAAGCCAATAATGACTCATTAAATAGGATTGTGTCAAGCCCCCTCCTTGCAATGGACAGTTCAATCACGCGTGCAACGTCCCACTCATCATCCACTATCATTATGGATACAGGGGTGTACATATCTTAGCGTCACTAATGAAATATTTAAGTGTACAAATAGTCATAAAGGTTAAGTTGATTGAAACCGTTAGTCACATATTATCAAAGTTATTGTTATAGTAATCATAAAGTAACGTCTGAATAGTAAAACGATTTATCATCCTAACATTTCCTGGAAGTTGAACAGTTTAGTCAACCCCACAAATTCAAAATTTGAACCAAGACTGAAAAGACTGGGGCTCATTGATGCCTAAGCAACTTAATCATTTGGTTTTCCCTTAGTGGATTTTCTGAATATTTGTAAGTCATCCAATTTTATCGACTTTACATAAACTCCAGTCATGTTGCATTCTTTTGATAGTTCATTACACTGAGCTCCGGTATCAAATTATTCCGCAATCCATATATTCTTTAAATATTGATTGGAATCCCTTATCGCCATGGAAAATTCTAGTCCGTCGAACTTGAGCATCTTAAAGTCAGTGATAATTAAAGAATACTTGTCAACGTGTCTGAAAAATTATTAAAGCGGTAGTAACGGATCGGTGAACGAAATTGAATCAATACCCATTTTTCTTAAATTCTCTATTTAAACTATCAAATCGCTCATCATCATCCGCTATCAAAACAGAGAAGAATTTAGTTACATGAATTTATTTGTAGTAGACTGTTTAATTTGACTTCCCTAATTATACAAGCGTCACACTTTAAGGAAAAAATTCAGTCGATTCAAATCCAAAGTCATTTCTTGACATTAAGTGATGGAGAGTGTATACCTTTACCTACTTAAGCCCCCTTTTTAGATCAGAGTAAGCAAGATGAGAAAATATCTTTTCCAACATTACTCGACTAAAATGTTTTTTTTGGCTTACTAAGAAAGTATTTGTCTGCTGACACATGAGATAGTCTTGAACTCTCACTATCTGTAACTCCTAACTTAAATATGCATTATAACCAAGGCCGACCGAATTTCTACAACAAAAGGTCGTAATATTGGAACAAATATTGCTGGAAATGGTAAACCATTTCTATATCTATCCGTATCTAAACATGAGAACAATCAACTGGCAAATATTTCTCAGGCCCTAAACTAATAACGGTTATTAGATCTTTTTGAGGTTACTGAGTGAACCAACTAAGATGACTGGAACAATTTACTGTGATTAATTCAGAAAATATGATGTGAATTTCTCTTGGATGATTCAGTGATTTGAGTTTTCATGGGATAGTAGGGGGTATGCTTTTTAATGTTAGATAACAACATTGCCAGCATATCTTTGGTGTTCTGTTAATTTTGTGGTAACAGGTTAGTAGGAGCACTATAATCCTAGAACCGAAAGGTATCAGAGTGCGGACCCCTAGTCGATAGCCAATTCAACCAATTGTTCAGACGCACTGAGATCGGTGCTAATTCTAAGTAATTACTAGAATTCCTCACGAGAGCTGAAACAATAATCATGCATAGGAGAACGAAAAGATAGGAAAATACTTCCTTACTAAATTCAGTAGATTATCATAAACCAAAATTCAAATCTATCGTCCTGGATCAGTAATCGGCCAATAGGTTGCTGTTTTATTTCACTGATGTCTTTCTCTTAAATTAACAGTTGATCCTCTAACTTTCCTATTTGGGAATTCAATTCGTTTATTTGTTCTTTAAGATCTTGCTTCAATTTAAACATCTTTAACTCGATGTAGATATCCGCTTTCTTATAGTCCAACGACAATTTATCAGTTTTAATTAATGGCATTCCGGCAAGCTTTCTCATATATCGATAATCTCTGGTTAAGTATCTTGCTTTAGAACTTCACGTTAACTTACATTTTTTCCTACAATTTTAGATGCTAATTCAATATCGAGCCCATTGATTTTATTTACAAAATCATGGCTTGTATCCTTATAGATTGACTCAGACATCAGTATTATCACCAATTACGATTCATATAAGGTTTTTCACGATATTCAAATTCTGATACAATTTCTTAATTTTTTTTCTTATTCAAAATATTATCGAGTTTTCAACATCAAACCCATATTGTGAATTCTATGCATATATGGCAATCAAATTCAATTACTAAAGATTTGAAATTTGACCACAACATGATTACGAAATCACCAAAACTAAACTAGCAGCTAGGAAGAATCGCTAACTTCATCTCCGATTGAACTGTCCTTGCCTAATAACTCAGGGATTAATCAAATCATTTCTTTCTCTAAGCTCATCTGTCTAACTAGAGAAGACTTTAATTCAATTAGCTCAGGAGTTGTAAACATTGATAGCAAAACATGGTTGTCCATTGGTTCCCTATTAATCTGAATCTCTTTTGCAATTCTGTTGTTGCTACCAGATTCTTCTCTTTTTATGATGGATAATCGAATTTCCAGGTGTTCAAAGTCGAAACTCCCGAAGGGTAATTTTGAAGTTAGGTATTTACAGTTTTCAGCTAGCCTGATCCTCGATTCCCTTTCAGACATCATATAAAAGGAAATTGAATATCTAGGTATAATTTGGTTTAAAATGTTTTTTCAATAATATTTCCATTTGGAATTTGTAAGTAAAAAAGTTTTTGTTGATTATTGCTCAATAACAGCCCTAAAGTCTGCTAACTAACAATTGAAGAAGGATAAAGATTCTAAAGTCTTATGCTAAAATGTATCGGCTATGATTTTCTTTAAACGATTGGTTTATTTACTAATGGGGACTTTTCAAGTAACAATCCTTTTAACGCCACGTCATGATAACATCCATATCCTACGATAAAGATCCAGATCAATAGAAATGCATTAACATAGCACACGATGTGATAACTCGAAGACAGTCGTTAATCATTTCTCCACGCAAAGTTGATGATCGAATTGAGAATTACAGTTCTTGAGTGTTTTGCAAAGTTGATATTTTTAATGAATTATGTTAGGTCTTTTATGTTAAACAGTAATATCCCTAATCGAAGTATGTTCATTAAGAAGAGAATACTAGTATATAAAAATTCAATCTGTTATTCAATTATCTTGTGTAAATACAAAACAAAAATCGATCAAATTAATTTAGATAGCGATCGTATACTTTAGATTGACTACCTTCCGTATGGTCAATCAGGGCGCATTGTATATTGAAATTAACAAATATTTAGTAATAAAAGTTACGAATTTCAGATCAAGATTACTATTTGTGATATACAATAAAATTTCTCATGTGTATAAAAAGTTAATACTACTTTGGCCATTCTTAAATTAACATATGGGATAACAGCAAGCTTGAGCTCAAGTTATAATACAGGAATTTGAACTTCCTCATATCAGGTGAAATGGACCCACAATACTGTTTATCCTGCAAAATCTTTCAGACATATAATTGAAAAGATTAGAATCTTAAAATTCATGTCTTCTTAATAGGATAACACTGGAAACCTTTAGTTACCCAATCTTTCAAGTAGTATCCCATGTCATGAGCTTTGCGGATCCAATATGGATCTCAAATATTTGTTCCTTGGTAAAAGAATATGAACTCTATTGTTCATATATATTAAGACCAGTGTTCTCACTGGAATGCAGATTACCAGAATTACAAGAATTAATAATAGTAGCATTTGGTGGTACATAGCAATATGAGCCCTGCATAGAGCTTTGTGAACTAGTTATAGATCGATCATCTCCAGTATCACTGCCACTAACATCGAATTCTACATACGCATAGATGAGATTGGCTGGGATGATTGAAAATGAAATTGCTAGAAATATAGCGAGGAATGGTGAGCTACTCAGGTTCTTAAAGCGGATAATACTCATTAAATATATTATTGCTCTGTCCTATATCCCGATTATGTTACATTAAACTGAATTTGTTTTACCTTATTTTGTTACTGAAATAAGTTAGATAATCTTCGCCGGTTTATCTAATTAGAAATCCGGTATCAATAACAACACAAACAAGGCTTTAGTTGCGATATTTTGTTGTCATGGTCACTCCCGCCACAATTTATGAAAAAGTACATAGCCGCCGCCACCAGTAAAATTTTTTTATCTAGCATTAGGCCCCAAAAATTCAATGTTCTAAGAATGAGAAAAGATAACTATCTAAGACTGATTGTCTATCGCTTTTACAGAATGTCAACATTCAGCGATAACGAATATTGAGTATGATCCCAATGAAATGTATTACTCTAGCCAATTTATTGTCCACAATTTTCAATCCTTTGGACAAAGGTGAAAATGAAAATGAAAATGAAATTGTAATTATTTGAGAGCAGTTACATTATCTGGAGTAGTTGAGTTCGCAGATGGGTCACTAATCAAAATAGAATCATAACTCGACTGATTAACAGTAGCATTATCAATAGGCTGACCGTATGTGTCATTTTGTATAGAATAATTATCTAATGATGTCAATAACAATAGTATAAGTATTAAAGTAGGAATCATGGTCAGAGAACAAAAGGTCTTTAATTTCATATTATTAATGCCACTTTATCCTTTAAAAATTTATTGTGGGGAACGGACCTCTTCAGTCATAGTATAAAAGAGTTCTTAAACCAATAAACCTTAAGAGGCATAATATGAAGTGGCGACCGCATACCTTAAATCATCAAAAATTACCAAAATCGAGGTCCGTGCAAGTCATATTTCTTCCTTTTTGTAACTTGAAAGTAGAAATCAAAAGCCAGTAAGTAGATGCTTTTCACTATTTCTCGTTTTGATCATAGATTAATTAGTAGATTTTGGGCTAAGATTTTCCATATTCTTCGAAGGAAACCAATTCGTGCATTGTCAACCTATTTTTCTTTTTTGTCTTTCCGTCAATTTTCTTTCTTGGATAACCGAATCCCACTACTATCACAGGTTTATATTCAATTGGAATAGAGAAATCTTTTCTAATTCGATCCTCTTCTATGCCTGTAAACAAGGCAGAACCGACACCGTAGTTCCATGCAGCTAGCTGCATATTCTGTACTACTTTGCCAGCATCTATTAGGTGAAAACGAAAATAAGGATTAGTCAAAACAATTATTGCGAAATTAGCCCCGGATATCCATTTTCCACTAGTGCTATCGTTGGATAATTTCATAAGGTTATCTCTCTTTATTCTGTATGACTATAAATCTCCAGGGCTGGGTATTTAGAGAACTACCAGTAAGCCTGGCTGATTCCAAAATTTTTAACCTTATTTCTGTAGATACACTATTCTGATCGTCAAATTCTCTAACCTCGAGTTTGGTTACTATACAATCATAAGCATCCATGTTATATCATTTATAACTGATTATATTAATCATTTCAGATAATTCATAGAATAAAACTTAGTAAGTACTTACAATCATTCAATTCTAAGATGAATCGACGGTTTTTGAATACCATTAATGAGAGTTAATTACTTTTAGCCGCATTTTGATTTGAGCCCAGTGTCAAATTAAATATGCTTCGTATACTGAAAATTAGCCGAAGTGAAAATGACTATTTGCATCGACTTTATGGGGATTTTCACTATTCACCAGGAAACAATCCTGATTTTCATAGGAGTACTCGAAAATTATGTCTTGTTTTGACTTTCACTTACGAGAAAAAGTATTAGATCTAAGTCCTACAGAGCTTAAATAACCATTGATTCTAGTCTCATCTTCTAAGGGCTAATCGGTCAATTTGTCAACCAAGGAACAAAAAAGAACACTCACGAAGGTCAACCAAAGATAATCTTCCTCGGCATCTTTGGAGCCATAGAAATACAAAGCCCAAAACATATTAACACAATTTGGGATGATTTTACTCATTACTCGATCTTATTTATTCAGTTGGTAATGAGGATTAATCCATTCAATAAAGCTAGCGAAGTTTAAGGAGCGAGCATCCTCAAGATAATTGGGAAGGATCTTGATAAAATCAAATCCATTAATAAGATCGAAACTTAACACCAGATCGTGCAATTTACAGGCTACAACATTCCGAGCATATTCTAATGGCGATAATTTTTCAGAATATTCACAGTAATTATATAATCTACCACCCCCAATCATTCTTTTCAAATTCAATCCCATTGCAATTTCCTTTCTCCCTTGGTACAATTTGTGACCTATTCCCCTATGTCTAACTCGAGGATGTGTTGATCCGCCCCATAAAGAGTATCACCAGCTGGAAAATGGGTTGTAAGCATTCCATTCCCCGTAATTCCCTCCCAAGTGTGGTCTGCGTAAATAGGATTTAATTGAACAATTAGACTTGTAGCTGACCCCACAATTTTCTTATCAAGCTCAGCAACAAGCTGACCCCCTGGGAATATATCCAGATGACTTTTTAATTCGTCAGGATGCCAAATATTACCAATCTTTGCTAAATCGGCAAAAGATTCTTCCTGCAACTTTACAATTTCGGGAATATCGGCTACAGTAGTGGGTCTAATAAGCACTGAATCCGAATCAAGTACATAAAATGAACTCATTAATTCACTTAGGAAGACATTAATGATTTAAATTTTTTTTCTTATCTATATATGATAGTAGAGTATAATTGAACATTAGATGAATTCTGCACTTATTGACAAGAATTAAACCATTAGATTGTGATATCCAGAGGATTGGCATATTAGAAATAATTGAGAAAAAGTGCGTAGGTATCAAACAGCGGCGTTACTACACAAGATAATTCAGATTTCAATTCTTACAATAAATGAATATTAAATTAGAACCTTCCTCCCATATTGGAGTGACTATTATGCTGATTCACTACAACGTTAATTGTATCATCTGCTTATCAAGCATCCTAAGAATACCATGTCATCTAACCCGTTCATCCATCTTCTACTTTGTTAACAGCAAATAAATTGGAACGAATCCAGGAGTGTCATAAAATTTTAAACATTTGAATAAATAATATACATTATTACTAGCATCGGAAAATATTTGTTGCTGCTTGCATGTCCTTGTAATATTCTTCATTTGAATGTGATATTAGAGAAATCACCCATATTGAAAATCAAGTCCCCGAAGCTAAAACATGATTTGCACCCCTATCGAAATTATTTGTGGCATAAAACATCCTACTCAGTGTATTGATTGTAAATCAATATCGACCATCAGATTGCAACACAGTCTAAAAAAATAAGAGATATTTTAAAAAACAATTTAATCTGTTAGTTATTATTAAGTATTTAGCTTTTCTCTTAAATGTATCATACATTAGATTGAAAAATAAGATATCATGTAGATCTCTGATTTTAAAAAATAAAAGTAGTATGCTTTTTACAGGATTTATTTAGAGCGACTATCCTTGGTCTAATAAGTCCGATAAATTCTTTTAAGATCCTACGAATAACGTAGTTATATTGAAAACAAGCATTAATAAGTTCAGAGCAAATTACTTATGTAGGCTAGGAATTATTATTGAATGAAAGAGACTTTCAGTTAAATCCATTTGTTGAAAGGTTTAATGAATACATTAATAAGATTAATGAATCCTTATCGAGAGAGATAGATACGTATTCTTGGTCAGAATTTTATCTTCCACTCAAGTATGCTTGTCAGGGTGGTAAACGAATAAGACCGTTGATCTTGACTCTAGCAGCCGAAACTATTAACAATGACAATATTAGCTCCCTAAACTCAAAGTCGAGGGAAAATATTTTTGCCGTTTCTTCAGCAATTGAATTACTACATACAGAATCAGTTATACATGATGACATAATTGATTCAGATAACATCAGGAGAGGCTTACCATCTTTTCATGTAAAATATGGCTATAACGCAAGTATTCTCACAGCGGATTTCATCTTAGGCATCATATTAAATATTAGTGCCAAGACCAATAATAATCGCGTTACCCAAGAGCTATCAACAGCATCAATTAAAATGAGTGAAGGTGAGATGCTTGAGTTACGACTCGTTAAGAATCACAAGATTTCTCAAGAGGAATACATCACTGTCATCGAAAATAAAACGGCTTCATTGTTTGAGGCTTCAGCTAAAATCGGCGCAATACTGGCAAATGGAAACGAAGACCAAATCAATGCTCTTGCAAATTTCGGACGGCTTCTGGGTATTGCTTATCAGATCCATGATGATTTAGTTGATTATAATAATGAAGAAAGATTGTTTAATATACTTGTCAAACAAAATGACGAGGATAACATATTTATCGAAATAATGGAGAATACATATCTCAATTATTCACGCCTTGCCAAAAAAGAACTCGATGGTATTGAAAGTAATCATCATTCGAAAAAGATATTACAAGATTTGACCAATCTTAGTTCATTCTCTTAGGTAGCCTGCAACAGCTTCAGACTTGGTAACACTAATAATCCTTTATCGAGTACTATTCAAATAACTAACAATAGACAGGGTTAAATGATCTATCGGAATGCATTAGACATACAATTTGACTAATGAATAATAACGTTAGTAATCAAACCTAACATAGTCCGCTTGAATTAGGGTAGATATTTTCTATGTCGGTTGGTAAGTATCTAAACATTCTTTGACTTTGCTCAAAGGTAGAATGACTCTAGACGCATACAGTATGGACTAGATTTTGATAGCAGCAGGAAAATAGAAATCCACCTCTCTAGAAGAAGCTACCTATCTCAAAACTTTTCTTGCAAAACCTAGGTACGTAGTATGCCCTATCATCCTCATGGATGGACGTGTTTTCCCTTCCCTGGCCTCTATTTTACGGATGAATGTCTCTACACAGTCTGAATCAATAAAACCACCATGAAAGAAATGGGTTGCCAAGTTTTCCAATTGATTCATTGTAGGACATATACAAACTACTGAAGCACCGCTCTTCATAGATGGATAAATAACATCTAAATAATTCCAAGGATCACCAAGGTCGATAATGACCAAATCAACGTCTCGGATTTGATCTATTTTCTCAGGGTCATATATCCCCTGAGTTACGTATGCATCCATACCGGATTTTTCCAGATTCTTCTTTGCTATGGACATAAAATCCTCATTAACATCAAATGTGTAAACGTGGCCTTCCGGCATGACAATACTTGCAAGAAAGGTAGACAGGGCGGCACTTCCCGTGCCAATTTCTAAGACTTTAGAACCATTTCTAAGGCCCGTTCTTGCCGCTATATATCCATAGTCCTTCGGGTAAACTATTTGTGTGGTTCTCTGGGATTTCATTACGAAATCATATGTGTTTGGAGGCAAAAGGAAAATTTTTTTATCTTTATTCGTCAGAATATGCGATCCATATTCTAAACCAATCGTTGAGCCTACATCAATACTCCCAAGGTGAGTATGTAATTTCTTTTCATTTTCAATCCGTACGAGCCATTTCTTATCACTGTTAAAAAAAAATAAGACAAAAGAGCCTTCTGATATTATCAAGGATTTCTTTTATTTATTTAGGGCTAAATATATATTATTTTAAGACTACACCAAAAGTTAATCTAATCATTTCCTGCAAATAAGACTAATGAAAAATGTGTTTGTAATTTATATCTCAAATAATTTGTTAGAAACCATATCCTGTCTCTTAATTTCTGTTCTAGTGATATGCAATATGTCATTTGCTCTAGCAAGTAATGAACCATTGTTTGCCTTAGAAGTAGTACAAACCCACTTGACCCAAGATCAGAACAAATTCAATCACATTATTGGCATAGCTCAAAATAATATGAATATGACGTTGGATAACATTTTTGTGCATGCATTAATTTTGGATGCAAATAATACCATATTGGGTAATTACAGCAATCAAGTTGCTGTGCATCCGTTAGGCCCATCTGAAGAAACTCCTTTCGATGTTCTCATATATGATAAGAATTACAACAGTCTAATAAGAAATTATACGGTCAGCTTTACTTATGAGGGGACAAAAACCACCGAAAAGGATCTTAAAATACATTCTACAAGTTCCAAATTAGATGCGACTGGATTCTACTATATAAGTGGTAGAATTACAAACAATATGAATAATATTTCCACTAGCACGACCGTAATTGCATCCTTGTATGATAAAAATGATGATCTAATTAGTGTATGGAAAGCCCAGTCAGAACCCTACGATATACCTCCATTGTCGACCGCTTCATTTACAATTCCGGTAACAGATCGCGCACAGGGATCTAATATTCACAATTATACATTGTATTCAAATAGTTCTTGAAATTGGCTGCTGAAAAGAAATACTACAACGTGTTAAGGTAATAGTAAAACAACAGATTATTCTGCTCGAGGATTCTTTAATGAGAGCACATATTTCTCTATCTCATTAAATCTTAGTATAGCGTTCTCACTTTGCATCACCGGAGCAAAAGTCTCGTCATCTTTGATCTTTTGCAAAACTTGGATAACCTCATCTATTGTGACTCCATGCTTAAGATCATAATCTACCTGCTTACAGCAATTTGCTATAGTTCCATACCTTTTGTGTTGGCGTTTTTCCCATATACTGGCAGTTTCTGACAATCCTGTAATAAATTTTTTAATAGTTTTTTCAACATGTTCCAAATGCCATTGCTTCATGGGAAAACTATTTTGGGTCAAAAAAATATCATTATATAGTACATCATACATACATATAAGTGAAACTTGCATTTTTCAGGTTTTGGAAATTAACCAATAAAGACCCTATGATTGAAGATATAAATTTTAATAAAAGCAAGTGTTTTCCACTTTATCCCCATCCCATCTTAATGATAGAGACCTCAGGTTACAAGAATTTTTTAGCCATTTCAGATATTCATATTGGTTTGGAAGAAAAAATGAGAAGAAATGGCATATTATTTGATCCTAGACAAAATATAGATGAATCTATAAAGCTATTGACCAACATTCATTCGAAAACTGGTGTCAATGAATTAATCATCCTTGGTGATTTGAAATCATCCTTAAGAATTATAACTAGAACCGAGTGGGATAACGTTCCTTATTTTTTAGAATCATTAAACAAATTATACAATATCTATCTCATTCCAGGCAATCATGATGGCAATATTAAGCAATTACTACCAGAAAATGTTAATCTGATGCGTTCAAAAGGGATGGAATTAGACAACATTCTTTTGACACATGGTCACACTCTCCCTCGAATTGGATTGAATGTAGAGAAGATTATCGTAGGACACTTGCATCCGATAATTCAAAAAGAAGGAAGTATATTACAGGGTAACAAAATTTGGGTAAAAATCAATTTAACCAAGAAAGATTTGTTCGAAAAAAATCACAAACAAAACACTAGGAGGTTAGAAATGATTATCATGCCTCATTTCAATAACATTCTAGACTACTATGGAAAGATAAATAGGAACACATCTGGGACAAGCGGAAAATCTAAATTACCTTTGCTTGATAACATGATAAATAGATTAAACTGGTCGGTAGAAAAGGCTTTTTTGTTTACCATGGATGGGTCGATCATTGGTTCGGAAGTGGATTTAGCAGGGCTACTTTACTAGTAATAGTGATTATAAAATACACCCTATTAGTAACTATCCATTGGTCTTACTGTCGGTTCATTGTGCTTAGTCCACTCCAGAGTTTTCACGAATGAAACTGTACTTTCCACAGTAGTGAGAACGGGTATTCCCATTTCTACTGCTTTGCGTCGTATTTGATATTCATCATAAAGCATTCCAACATATTTTTCAATTGTGGATGTAGAAGGTATATTTACAATAAAATTAATTTTCCTTTCTGTAAGTAGCGACAGTATGTTTGGATTTCTTTCGGGCTCGCTAATTTTATAGACTAATTCAACATTTTCAAGTCCAGATTTCTTAAAGTATTCTGCAGTATGTTCAGTTGCCAATATTTTGAAACCGAGTGCAGATATTAGGGAAACGATTGGAAGTAGTTTTTCCTTATTTCTTGTTCCTCCTATTGTAATTAATGCTGCTCCTGCAGTGGGTAAAGAGTATCCCGCAGCTAAATATGATTTGGATAGAGCATCATAGAATGAGTTCCCAAAACAAGCAACTTCACCCGTTGACTGCATCTCAACCCCCAATACAATATCAGCTCCCTCCAATTGCATAAAAGAAAATTGTGGTACCTTGATTCCAAAGCCAGATTTCTTGAGCCAATGCTCATTATCTACTGTTTGAAAATCATATCCCAAGATAGATCTTGCCGCCAATTCAATTAGATTCAAGTCATAGAACTTTGATACAAAAGGCATTGAACGAGATGCCCTAACATTAGCTTCAATCACATAAACTTCATTATCCTTTACCAAATACTGGATGTTTAGTGGGCCTTTTACATTCAATGCTTTACCTATCTTAACTGAGTTTTCAATTATGGTTTCCATTGTTTCCCGATTAAGTCGCCATGGTGGAATGCACATCATAGCATCTCCGGAGTGGATTCCTGCGTTATCAATGTGCTCAATAATGGACCCAATTACAATTTCATTTGTGCCCCCAATTGCATCAACTTCTACCTCTGAGGCTTCTTCCAAAAATTTGCTTATTACAATTGGATAATCAGGGCTTACACTTGAAGCTTCCAAGATGAACTGCTCGAGCTGAGTTTCACTCCAAATAACCTTCATGGCAGCGCCACTTAAGACATATGATGGTCTTACTAAAACAGGATAGCCTTCTATATTCGCAAATCTTTTGGATTCTGCCAAATTGGTAAACATTTTCCAAGGTGGCTGCTTTATTCCCAACACATCCAATAAATGACTAAATTTAGAACGATCCTCTGCATTATCTACGTCTCTGCTGGACGTCCCTAGGATTTGGACATCATAATTGCTTAATTTAGAAACTAAATTGTTTGCACTTTGTCCACCAACACAAGCTACTAAACCTTTCGGATTCTCCTTTTCATAAATATCCAAGACCCTTTCCAAAGTCAACTCTTCAAAGTATAGTCTATCTGGAACGTCGTAATCGGTGGAAACGGTTTCGGGATTACAATTAATGATGGATATGTTATTTACCCCATTCTTTCTTAGACCAAATACCATGTTAACGGTCGCCCAGTCAAATTCAACGCTACTTCCAATCCTATATGGACCAGCTCCAAGGACTATTACGGATCTGTCTTTTTTAACGTCACCAAATGACAAGTCATCGGACTTGCCGTTGTATGTTACGTATAAATAATTTGTTTTAGCGGGCCATTCGGCGGCTAATGTATCAATTTGCTTTACCACCGGAGTTATCCCGAATTTTTTTCTAAACTCCCTAACTTGATCTTCCTGTAGATTCAAGCATCGACCGACTTGTTTATCAGAAAATCCAAGTTTCTTAGATTCTTCAATTAAATGTAAGTCAAATTTTGAATTTTTCAATTCATTCTCTTTGTCAATAATATTCTTAATTTTAATTAGAAACCAAGGATCTATAGAAGAGAGTTTGTTTATTCTATCAATACTGAATCCAACCTTTTTATTGCTTTTTGCAACGTTGAAAATTATTTCATCGTCTGGATGAATTAATGAGTATTCTATTTTTTCTATAATAGAAGTATCGTGATTAGCTTTTGAGTTTTCAATTTGTCTAATTATGGAATCATACTTATTTTCATCCCCGTCATTTGCCACCAGCCCGTCCTTGCCGATTTCACACATCCTAATAGCTTTCTGTATAACTTCTTCAAAATTTTTCCCAATAGCCATTACTTCACCAACAGATTTCATTGCACTTCCTAATTTTCTTTTAACTAGCTCAAATTTCCTGAAATCCCAGCGGGGCATTTTTACTACCATATAGTCCAACGCGGGTTCGAAACATGCTGAAGTCACTTTTGTGATCGTGTTTACAAGCTCGGGTAACGTATATCCCAAACCTATTTTTGCTGCCATATATGCCAAGGGATAACCAGTGGCTTTGCTAGCTAGGGCTGAAGAGCGTGACAGTCGCGCGTTAATTTCAATAGCGCAATATTCATTAGACAATGGATTCAATCCAAATTGGATATTACATTCGCCATTGATTTTACAATACGTTGTAGCCCTTAGGGCTGCATCTCGCAGCATATGATATTCGTGATTATTCAGTGTTTGTGATGGGGCAACAACAATATTATCCCCAGTGTGAACTTTCATCCCCAATACATTTTCCATATTGCATATAATCACGTTGTTTCCAACAGAATCCCTCATTACTTCATATTCGATCTGCTTCCATTCTCCAACATATCTTTCAATCAGGACCTGATGAACCATACTCAAAGACAATCCTCTTTGAACTATTTCCTGCAAATCATATTCATTATATGCTACACCACCTCCGCGTCCACCTAGAGTATATGCCACCCTTATTATCACGGGGAAGCCAATTTCCTTTGATACTCTCAGGGCTTCCTCATATGAATAAGCAGTAGCACTTTCCAGAACAGGAACGTTGCTTTTCACCATCGCATCTTTAAATTCCTGTCTATCTTCTGTTAACTTTATACCCTCAACAGACGTATTTAGAACACGTATATCATATTTTCTAAGAACTTCATTGTCATATAGATCTACTCCGCAATTTAATGCAGTTTGTCCACCATAACTTAGCATAATGGAATCAGGTCTTTCTATTTCAATAACTCGTTCAACATAATTCCTATTTATTGGTAACAAATAAACTTTGTCTGCAAATTTACTATCTGTTTGAATGGTTGCAATGTTTGGATTAATAAGGACACTAGATATGCCTTCCTCTTTCAAGGCCTTTAAGCATTGAGAACCAGAGTAGTCGAAATGGCGGCCAGATATTTGATCTAGCTTTCGCCTGCTTCTCCGATTTTTATTGCTCCGCTACCTAGTACCAGGACCTTATTTATATTCCGGTTTCGAGGCATTAATTTTCATCACAAGTGACATTTTGACTAAAACTATGAACATTAGGAATTAAATTTATATCTTTTCTATGGTGTCACGATTTTATGTGTCTTTACTAGATCTTTAAACTTATCAAAGACATACAAGCAGTCGTCAGGACCAGGTGAGGCTTCAGGATGAAACTGTACTGCTATAACTGGCTTCTCCATGTGTTTTATGCCTTCAACTGTCTGATCATCAATATTCTTGAACCATATTTCAAAATCAGTCTTGTCTAGGCTCTCTGTCTCGATTCCATATCCATGGTTCTGACTTGTTATTAGGGTATGCTCTGAAACTAGGTCCCGACAGCTTTTATTTTGACCCCTATGTCCAAATTTTAACTTGTGTGTTTTTGCACCTCCTGCCAAAGCAAGAATTTGATTGCCTAAACATATGCCAAGCGTAGGGATGGATCTTTCTATTAGCTCAGAAGCAGTCTCTATAGTTTCTTTACATACTATCGGATCCCCGGGACCGTTGCTGAGAACCACACCAGCCGGGTTCTGGGCTATTACCTGATCTATTGAGGAGTTCCAAGGCAACCTCACTACCTGGAATCCAAGTCTTAAAAGGTTTCATATAATGCTAGATTTAGTACCGGTATCAATTAGTACTATTTTTGGAGATGACCCTTTTCCGTAATAGGTAGGCTTGCTAATTGATACCTCCGGCATAAAATTATAAGAATCATAATCAAAAGTTTCATCGTCCTGGTTTTCAGACTTTTCCATTATGATCCTAGCATTCATGACGCCATTCGACCTAATCTTTTTTGTTAACTCTCTGGTATCCACATCACAAACCCCTGGAATTTTCTCGTCAAATAGCCATTGATCTAGAGTCCTCTCACATAACCAGTGACTTGAGACATTTGATAAATTATTAACTATCATACCTCTTGTTTGAATTCTCTCAGATTCAAAAAATTTGGGTAAACCAAAATCGTCTAATTCCTGCTGAGATGGAACGCCGTAATTACCAATAGAAGGATATGTAAAACACAATATTTGACCCCGGTATGATGGATCAGTAAGTGTTTCGGTATACCCGACCATACCAGTATTGAACACTATTTCTCCTGACACACTTGTTGGAAAGCCAAATCCTTTGCCTTCAAAAATAGAACCATCATCTAGAATTAGTTTTGCTTTATAATCTATTATTCTGTTTAATAAAGTCGGAATTTTTTTGTCCCTCTCAATCCAAAAATTAAAATCATTTATAAATTTTTGTAAATGATTCTTTAGCAGCTAATCCCCTTGCTATAGTTATATTCTCTATCTCTCCATTTTATCTTTGCATGCTGATCTGAGATCAATATAGACCATACAAATGAGAGGGATACAACAAAGCAGCCAACTGGAGTGCCTAGAAAGTAAATCGCACTATGTGTATTGGCTTTTTTCAATTGGTAAAAATTTGTCCAGTAAATGCTCAGTATGCTTAAGATTGTAAGCGACGCCAAAACATTATAGGATAGATCTTGTTCGGGAAGATGGGCATAAGTTTTACCAAACAATATCCGAGGACCAGGAAAGGAAAAGACATTAAAGAAAAATATCCCAATCGTCATAATGATTGAGTTCAACCAGTCAGTAAAGTATAAAGGAATAATTAATCTTTTCAAAGAATTTCAAAGGGTGTTAAAATCTCGTGCCCAGTAGGCTTCCAATAAGTCTTCACCGCGGAACATTTTTTAGTTTATATCCCTCCTCCTTCAATTTTTTACCCAAAGCTCCATCTTCAACTATTTCTGATTTGACGATAGCATGGGTACCAACACTTTCATAGCATTCTCGAGTTATCACGAAAAAACTCCCAAACAAATATCCAATACTGACATTAGGATCATTTACTCTCATAGGAGAGTATCTAGAAAACATAAAAACTGATAACACAGGTAATACCATTTTTACAATAAAATTTGGGTATTTCAAGTTTGGAACTGCAGTAATAACATCCAACTTTTCCTTGATCAGTGTTCCTAATGAATCTCGAACACTTCTATTTGAATGAATCGTATCAGCGTCGGTAAACATCAGATATTTTCCTTTTGAATTTTGATATCCAATGTAACAGGGCCAGTTTTTTCCAACCCAACCTGACGGCTTCTCTCCTGCTTTGAATATTCTAACTCTAGGGTCCTTACTAAAATTCTCCATCAAGTTGAATGTAGAATCGGTTGAATTGTCATCTACAAGCAATAACTCATAATTCTTTATGTTTTGATCTAAAAGACTTTGAATGCATTTTTTAATATATTTTTCTTCGTTTCTAGCTGGAACAATCACACTGATTAATTCTCCTCCTAAATCTAAATTATCATTCGAACAAATCTTTGGAGATAATTCAAATGATCTCCTCAGCACAAAAAAAAGATAAACCCATATTCCAAACGAGCCTATTATGATTATGGCCAAGAATATGTTGATAATTATGGAGATTTCCACCAATGATTCAACTTTCATTTTGACATATAAATATAACACAATACTATCAGGAACTTAGTAAACATTTTTAAGTAAAACTTTTAATAAAAGCTTAGATAATGTTTGAAAAAATTAAAATAGATAAACATGCCTTTAGTTTATTATTCCTTGTAATTTCCACATTCCTACTTTCTCAAAATTACAGCGTAGCGATTTCATTTGCACAGACGGATTCAGTGCTGGTTTGCGATTTTGTGCAGTATTGTTCCAATCCTGTGGAATTGAGTAAAATGACAATGATACTTCAACAAATGCTCCAATTTCACCTGAGACTGAACCTCAAACAACAGCAGAGACTGAACCTCAAACAACAGCAGAGACTGAACCTCAAACAACAGCAGAGACTGAACCTCAAACAACAGCAGAGACTGAACCTCAAACAACACCTGATTCATCTGAGCTTTTGCCAGATGTTACTTCAAATATTTCTTTGATAATGACCCCGGATTTGCCAGGTAACTTGGCAGAGGAAGTTTCTCAAGACCCGGTTAATCAAGATTTGTTATCTTCTAATGAAACTCAACAGATATCACCAAATGCTACCGTGGATAGTCAATTAGTAGTCCTGAAAATGCGACCGTTATTACACCTGACGCTCAAATCCCCACTCAAAATGCGAACCGATGACAATTCAAGATGACAATGGTTCTATCACCGCTGACGCTTCGTTTAATCAAAGTGATCTTGCAGATACAATTCCTCCCAATAATGCACCTATGTCTATTGAAAAATATGTCTTTTCGTTAATGACAATTCAAGATGACAAAACCATTGATACAACAGCACCAAATGAAACCATTGATCGTTTAATCAAACCATTGATACAACAGCAGATAAACCATTCCTCCCAACAATGCAACTATGATACAACAGCTGACGAATGAAACCATCGGTCCAGCAACTTCAAATGAAACCATTGATACAACAACAAATGAAACCATTGATACAACAGCTGCAAATGAAACCATTGATACAACAGCTGCAAATGAAACCATCAGTCCAGCAACTTCAAATGTGAATAAATGCTACCGTGGATAGTCAATTAGTAGTCCCTGAAAATGCGACCGTTATTACACCTGACGCTCAAATCCCACTCGAAAGCACCAATGAAAACTTTTCGATGACAATTCAAGATGACAATGGTTCTATCACCGCTGAGAGTAGTTCGTTTAATCAAAGTGATCTTGCAGATACAATTCCTCCCAATAATGCAACTATGTCTATTGACGACACCAATATGTCTCAAATTGCCCCAGTTAATGAAACCATTGATACAACAGCTGCAAATGAAACCATTGATACAACAGCTGCAAATGAAACCATTGATACAACAGCTGCAAATGAAACCATTGATACAACAGCTGCAAATGAAACCATCAGTCCAGCAACTTCAAATGTGAATCAGAGTACTGCAACAAATGAAACCATTGATACAACAGCTGCAAATGAAACCATCAGTCCAGCAACTTCAAATGTGAATCAACTGGATAATGGCTCTAATGTCAATAGTGTCCAACCTGGTTCAAGCCCAACTTCTGATAATCAAACTGCTCCACCTTCCTTCTTGGATCCTTTAATTAACCCATTTAAGGAACTTTTTGGAATTAAATAGTATTCCCACACACTTTATTGTCTCGTTGATGCAATATGAGCGAAATTAAGAATAAGATATCATTTGATGAATTTAGCAAAGTTGAACTTAGGGTCGGCAAAATATTAAGTGCAGAGAATATGCCAGGATATAAGAAGATATTAAGACTAGTAATCGATTTGGGTGGTGAGGAAAGAGAGATCATGTCCGGACTGGCCAAGCACTACCAACCTGAAGAGATAATAAATAAGAATGTTGTAGTATGTACCAATCTTGAGCCTAGGAAATTTGGAGATCAGGTTTCAGATGGCATGGTCCTGGCCGCTTCAAACGAAAATGGGAGACCCATTCTATTAACTGTCATTGAAGAAACGATTCCAGGTTCTCACATTACATAAACCAATCGCTACCGGATATTTTTTTTGATTGAGTTAGATTATTTTTTCCCTTATTTACAATTTAAGATAATAAATTGGGTCTTTCAGATTGGGTGGATGTTTATTCATTTAGTCGACATTAATTCATCATTCCCCAAAATATAATCAGATTGAGTTAGGACAAAGCCCTGTAAATCGCCATGACATGAAATTGACAGAACAAAAATTATAAGATACTCTCCAAAATGAATTTAATCTTAGTATAAGATTATAATCCTTAGTAATATTTGATGAGTTGTGGATACTGATTTCATAGACAATGACGATTGTTCAGATGAATCATTACCAACAGAAAGGATCATTCTTACAAAACATTTGTTTTTACCATCTGGAAATTTCATGTGGGAAATACAAAGTAGAAAAAACAATTCAAGTTACTATGTTGACTACTAATCGTAGGGTCGGGGTAGAGAACATGCTTTTGAAGATTTCTCAAAATAACAATGTGAAAAAAGTAATATATGCAAACAGGAATGGTGGGACTCATCAAAATGCTCAGATATTACCTACTGAAATAGACAAATTAGTCCAATATGCTAAAGAAAAGGAATTATTTACTGTTGTTGGTCCAGTACCATTATCATTAGGAATAGTTGACACGTTTAATTCATACGATTTACCCATTTTTGGTCCCACAAAAAGTGCTGCTAGATTAGAAACCAGTAAAGATTTTTCAAAACAATTCATGACTCGTCATTCTATACCAACTAGCGAGTTCAAAGTATTTACTGATGCCGAAAAGGCTACAGATTACGTTGAGAGGATTAACTTTAATGCGGTAATAAAAGCTGATGGACTGGCAGCAGGAAAAGGAGTTTTTGTAAGCAACAACAAAACAGAAGCCATGGATGCAATTGACCAGTTATTAAATAAGAAAATCTTTGGCCCTGCATCCGATAAAATCATCGTTGAGAAGAAAATATCAGGAGAAGAAGTCTCCCTAATAGCCATTTGTGACGGAGAAACTTTCATGATTATGGATACCTGCAGAGATCATAAGAGAGTTTTTGATGACGATCTTGGCCCTAATACAGGAGGTATGGGTAGTTATTCGCCTGTCCCTGAAATAGGCGAAAGCGATTTGAATTATATTTCAGATAAAGTGTTTAAGCCTGCTGTCAACGGAATGCGAGCTGAGGGTAACCCATTTCAGGGTTTCCTTTATGCTGGAATAATGATTGAAAAACATACCGGCAAACCATTTGTCCTGGAATTCAATGCGAGGATGGGAGACCCTGAGTGTCAACCGTTAATGATGAGAATGAAATCTGACTTGTTTGAGTACATAAAGGCAGCAGAAAATAAATCATTGGATTCTATGCAGCCTATTATGTGGAAGGACAAGTTTTCTACATGCGTCATAATGACATCTAAGGGATATCCTGACAAGTACGAAACCGGATACACAATAAGAGGTTTGGGTAAGGCACCTGACAAGTACGAAACCGGATACCCAATAGGAGGTTTGGGTAAGCCACCTGATAATGAAATTATGATATTTCATTCCGGGACAAAACTAAACCAAGATAATGAACTGGTTACTTCTGGGGGACGAGTATTGGGTATAACATCATTGGGCAGGTCAATTGATGAAGCTATGAACAAATCTTATCAAATAGTGCGGGAAATATCTTGGGGTGATAATCAACAGCATTATAGAACCGATATTGGTAGAAAAGGCTTGAACCCTGATAAGTGACTTAATTCACTTTTATCGTTCTTTCCTCTGAAATAAGTGTATTCATTTTAACATCTTGAGCATTACAATTAATTTTTTCCAAAATTAATTGGAAATCATATCCGAGTCCCACTAAAGTCATGTTTTGAAAACCATTAGAATTAAAGAACTGGTCGTAATAGCCCTTTCCATATCCAACCTGTTACCCGTTACGTCAAACACGACGCCTGGCGTTATGACGATATCAAGAAAGCGATTCATATTTTTACTAGAGGTCTCAGGTTCCATAATGCCATATTTGCCAATTTTAAGGTTCTTAGTTGGATCGTATTTGAAAAAATTAATCTGCTCATTTACAATTGTAGGCAGACATACTGTCTTTAAATTCAAAATGGCTTGAGATATTATTTGAAAGGTTTGGACTTCATTTAAAATAGGATAATACAGACCAATAACTTTACTTTCTGAAAAGTATTTTGAACCAAGGAATCTTTGTTGAGCAGACATGCTTTTTGCATAGCAATCATAATAAGGCAAGTTTTTTCGTATCAGGAGATATTTCTTTCTCAAGATTTCTTTAGAATGTACCATTTTTTACTTTGCGTATGCCTTGGAAGCCTCGACTGTGTTCCGCAAGAGCATGCATATGGTCATGGGGCCAACCCCACCAGGCACAGGAGTGATGAAGCCGGCCTTTTCCTTTACCTTTTCAAAATCCACATCCCCGCAAAGTTTACCATTCACTCTATTTGTTCCGACATCAATTATTGTTGAGCCGTATTTGACCATGTCAGGGGTTAATACAAATGAATCCCTATTCCCTACAGCGGTAATTATAATGTCTGCATTTTGAGAGAAAAGATTGAGATTCTTGGTATGAGAGTGAGAAATAGTAATAGTAGAATTTTTCCTTAGTAACAATGATGCCAAGGGCTTTCCAACCAAATTACTCCGGTTAATAATCAATGAATTGGCCCCATCCAATTGAATATCATAAAACCTGAATAGTTCCATTATCCCGAGAGGGGTACATGGTATTAGATTCGTTTTATTGTAAAGTAACAAACCAGAATTGATATATGTTAATCCATCAACATCTTTCCTAGGATCCACTTTGTTTATTATCTGATATTGATCCAGATGACCTGGTAATGGTAATTGTATTAATATTCCATGAACAGTTGAATCTAAGTTAAGTTTTTCAATTAATGTGATCAATTCAGTCTGTGAGATATTACCATCTAATCGGTAATCAAGAGTCCGTATCCCTATCGAATTGGCAGCTTTTTGTTTGTTGTTAATATAAACCAATGAAGGCGGATCGGATCCAACAATGATTGTAGCCAGACAAGGTATCACACCTTTAGTTGCTAGTTCAGAAATTTCATTCTTTAGATTATCTTTTACGTGATTTGATACCGCTAATCCATCTATTATCTTAGCTGTCAATATATCCATCTAAGTATAAAATTGATATAATTTTAGTTTTTTTATAGATAAATAATTACAGGACTAAAAATTAGACTCAAATTAATAAAGCAAATCCAGTATTTGCTTACTTGACCTTGACTTTGATTCTCGGGGAGTCCGTTACGTTTTTCAATTTGGCTACTGCTAATTCGCCTGCTTTTCGACCTGACAATAGCATTGATCCAAAAGTAGGACCCATTCGCGGTAATCCAAAAGTTTCAGTCACAGACATACCAGCAGCTATTAATCCCGGATATACTTCTCCTGTCGAATGAACAACTCCGTCTTCGCCACCTTCTACCCACATTGGATTCATACCTTTCCAATCAACCAGACCTCTTTGCATTAGTCGTTTTACTGCCACAGAATCGTGACCTGTAGCGTCGATTACTATCTTACTCTCAAAAGCCACTGGATCAACACAGGTAATATTTCTTGGCAGCGCAGATACTGGCATCCAGTTTATGACCACCCCACACACCTTTTTATTTTTCAAAACAAGGTCATCGAATTTGGTCAACTGCAAGAATCTAACCCCAGAATCACATGCTGCCGATATTAATTTAGAACAGGCATCAGGCCCCCAAGCTGCATACAAATTTTCATTAATTTTCCTATAGGGAACTCCTAGTTCGTCCCAAACTTTTTGGGCTGGCGCTCTAACTGTGACTGGATTCATCATATATCCACCTACCCAGTAGCCACCCCCAAGATAATTATTCTGTTCTATTATCAGGGTTCTAGCTCCGCTTTTTGCGATTTCTCTCCCAGCTGATAACCCTGCTGGTCCTGCCCCCAAGATTATGACATCAGAATCGCTGTATTCTTGAATAGTTTCAAAAAACATAGAAGCAATGGAACGAGTAATCTCCTTTTCACTCACATCAGCAAATATTTTCTTTTCCATATGTCAAGTTCTTTGTCGTAATATTAATACATTTTTCGACCACTGATTTTTCAGTAAATACGGTGTCCAAGAATTGATCCTATGAAAATATAAAGATTTTTTGAAGATTATCAACCCAAGTGATTGATAGATTTATGAATTGATTAGATGATAAGATTCAAAGGATTATTGAGAGGGAGAGAGGGTTAGGCCCGCTCCTAGTTTTTTATGCCTTTCTTCCTTTTACTGATAAATACATAACATGTAATTACTATACCTATTGCCAGCAACGTAACAATAGATATGATTGGAAAATATTTTGAAAGTGCTTCTGACAGGCTATCCCATGAATTTCCCAGAAAGTAACCTGAAAAAACCAAAATTAAGCTCCATACAAGAGATCCAAGAAACGTAAAAATTACGAATTTTGCAAAAGGCATTCGAGCTATCCCGGCTGGGACACTAATTAATTCTCTAACCCCTGGAGCCATACGCCCTAGGAATACAGCATAAATACCATATTTTTCAAACCATTTTTCTGCAGATTCGATCTTTTTCTCACTTACAAAAACATACTTTCCAATCTTGATAATAGCAATTCGCCCTATTTTAAAAGAAATAAAATAAATGACTATAGCCCCGATTGTCGCTCCTACCGCCCCCGCCGCAGCCATAAAGAATGTCTCCAGATAAGTAAAATTAGATTGGAACCCTACGAATCCTGCAAGAGGGAATATTAGCTCACTTGGAATAGGTGGAAACATAGTTTCGGCAAATGCGGCAATGAATATTCCGAGATATCCATAAGAGGAAACAAGAGATGTAATAATATTAATGATATCCACCTTGACTCAAAAGAGAGTAGAATATTTAATTTAATTAATTTTTGGTATATTTGAAAATTTGAAAATAAGATTAATAAGGTAATAACACCATGTGAATTTATTGAGTGATAAAAAATGTGCTCTTTGTGCGATCGCCCTTCCCAAGGAATCACATGTAAGTATTTGCAGCGATTGTCTAAAGTGTGCTGACTGTTGTGTTGGTCTAGAAAAGTTGTAGAAAACGATTAAGTTAGTTCTACAATCTTTAGTGTATCAGTTAATGTGATTATACCAATTACATTACCCTGCTCGCTAACTAATACACATTTAGCAAATCTTACTAGGGAGAGTAGAGCCTTTGCAGGGGTAGATTCATCTACAAGAGGAGGTGGCGGTTCCATAACAGAGCCAATTTTTACCAAGTGTATGTCTTTATCATTATTTTCTATCATTATTTTGGCTAGATCATCCTCAGTTAATATGCCAACTAATCTAGTTCCGTTGAAGACTGGCATTTGACTGATACTGTGATCACGCATTTTTAAAATTGCTGTACTCAAAGATTCTTCACTTTGAATAGTTATGAGATCTCTATTGCATATATCGCCAGCTTTTATAGATGCATTGCTCTCCATCGAGAGCAATATTTCAAATATTCTCTTTGCAGTATCGTAACTAGGCTTACATCTTCCTGACTCGATTTGATTTACCATAGAAGTACTTATCCCGCACAATATAGCTAATTTCTTCTGGGTCACTCCTAATTTTAGTCTGGCCTGTTTGATATAATCAAGTCTAGGTAGCATATTTATCAGTCTATTGTTCTCATCGATTAATAATTCTATAACGTACTAAAAGATTTAGGAGGCCTTATGGTCTAATGGTAACCAATGCGACGGCCGGGATTTGAACCCGGGTTACCAGATTGGCAATCTGATGTCCTAGACTAAACTGGACGACCGTCGCATTCGTGACTTTTTATAAAAATCTAGGTTATATTAATTATATGGTAGGTCATCTAGACAACCTCGTCTAACAAACACGATTATGTGTGTTTGAAAGATCGCCTTCAACTTAAAAGATACAAATCGCAAAGGTCCGGGCTGTAAATGACAAATTTTTAGTTCATAATTAAATATTTTACAATTATTGGTAAGAATTTGGAAAACGGATAATTTTTACAATTCTATTTCGTGTGTAGGTTCTAAAATTTTTTCTGTACCAGTAGGTTTTTTCATTACGTTGTACTCTTCAAAAAGTGCATCTAAAGTATCTTTCTTTACAAAAAATTCTTTTTCAATGAATTCAGATTCATGATTGTCATTATATTCACGGATCAAGACTTTAAAAACCCCCTTCTTTATTTCCCTTACCAAGAAATCGGCATTCTCTCCTTCATAATTAAAGTAGGTCACATATTCAGAAATAGGTACTTCCAATTTCTCCCAAATAAAGTCAAAAATTAACCAATATGAGTGTATCAACTTTCAAATGATAAGGTATATAACCACCCCTTAATGTTAAACTAGATTAAAATTTTTTTAAAGCGTTTAAATTTTAAATAGTAATTACGTTTTGTAAAGATATGCATAAAAAAGATGCTGAAAAACCACCAGCGGTATTAATTTCAGATCATGTCTCAACTTCAATAAAGAAAGAGATTCCATATTAGAATTAGTAGGACAACTAGAGTGGGGCTGCCATTATCAATCGAGGTTTGAATGCTCTTCGGTTGGAAAGACTATGGGTTGGGATTTCTTTAATTTATATTTTGAAATTGAGTTTATTACAAAATTATCTCAGGTACATCCAAAAATGCTTAAAGAAGAGGGAAACATTTTAGAACAACAGTTCTTGTTGTGGCTAGAGAAACAATTTAAGAGGATGAAAAAGGAGTACCACCTAAAGCTTGTTGAAACCCCATTTGAGGTTTCGAAAGGGTTTAGAATAGACCCTGAATTCTATAGAACGGAAGAGACATTATGGGATTTGAGATAAGAGATCTTTTGTACTCTGCTTAAATACTTTTGAATAGTTCGCTCACTGGCAACAGATTGAACTCCATAATAGTTACTCATGAATCTGATGTAGACGGTATATTTTCTGCATCAATAGCACTCATGAGATACCCCCAATCCAAACTAGTTTTTTCTTCATATGGAAAGGAGAACTTTTTGCGTATTTCAGATTTAATTTACAGGGAGGTCGTCTCAACTCAGGGAAACGGTCTAGTCATTTTCACTGATTTGGGCCTAAATGATGATTCGATTTCCTCTATATCGGACACATTTAGTTTCCTTTTGTCAAACTCGTGGTCCGTACTTTGGATCGATCACCATCCTTGGTCAGAGAACGCATTGAACTTATTTGACAAGAATAAAGCCCTTCAACTGGTCCTTGACAAAGGCGGAAACAAGTGCGCCTCGGAATTGATGTATGAACATTTTTTATGTGGGAATAGCAGAGCGAGTCAATTAGCAAGCATTGCACATACCTCAGACTATCTCTTAAAAGACCAAGAGATACCTCCCTTGCCCGAGTTGATAGTATATTACAGAACACTTCCAAATTTCTATCCAAAACTTACTTTATTGACCAAGCGAGTTTCAGATGGGGTATTGTGGGATACTGACATGCAGACAGACTATAATGTTTACGTCACCCTTCGGAACGATGCAAAATCAAACTCCCTAAAAATGGTTAGAATTCAAGAATTATCGGGTGGACTTAAAATGGCAGTAGTCCCAGTCTCACCCTTTATCCAAACAAGTTTGTTTTCAGAAGAAATATTCCAGAAAACCGCAGCAGATGTGGCTTTCTTTTTTAACAAAGAAGCCAAAGTTAGTATTCGAAGAAACAATCCCTTAATCGAGTGCAACAATATAGCGAATGAACTCATTGAGGGAGGAGGTCATGAATATGCAGCAGGTGCAAAGATGAAATCTGACCCGGGGCGATTTGATGAGGTCTTAAAGGAGCTTGAAAATGCTACTGAAACATGGTTAAAGAAAAGGAAACAAGATAAATAAAAATTATTGAGTTAAAGATACCTCAATATATACATCTTCTGGGATCTTTAGACGCATTAATTGCCTGATCGATCTATCATCTGCCCCTAAGTCAATTACACGCCTATGAACTCTCAATTCATACTTGTCCCAAGTATTAGTCCCCTGTCCGCATGGGGACTTGCGTGTAACGACCCGCATCTTTTTTGTAGGTAGGGGGTGAGGTCCCTTTAGACGTATTCCGTTTTTTTCTCCAATATCCTTAATTTCGGTGCATACATTTTCCAATGTCAATAAGTTTGTGCTCGTGAGTTTAATTCTAGCTTCTTGAGGCATCTATAGTCACTTATTTCTTGTTTGGATCGTGTTTTTCAGTGATGTTTTTCACGATTCCTGCTGCTATAGTAGTTCCCATATCTCGTAGAGCAAATCGACCAATTTCAGGGAATTCCTTAAAAGTCTCTATTGCCAATGGTCTTACTGGCCTGATTTTCACTATTGCAGCATCACCTGTTTTCAAAAATTTTGGTTTTTCTTCTACAATTCCACCAGTTTTAGGATCTATCTTGGCTACGAATTCTGAAATAGTAGCTGCAACTTGAGCTGTATGTGCGTGCAACACCGGAGTGTAGCCTGGTGCCATAGCTGTAGGATGATGAATTACAATAATTTGTGCTTCAAACTCTTTAGCAACACTGGGTGGGCTATCAATATTCCCTATTATATCCCCTCTATGTATGGCCTTTTTGTCCACACCTCGCAGATTAAATCCAATGTTATCTCCAGCTTCAGCATAATCCATCTGGGTATGGTGAGTTTCAATCGACTTTATCTCACCGGGGACACCTGAGGGCATAACAATAACCTTCTCGTTTGTTTTCATTTTACCCGTTTCTACACGTCCAACAGGTACCGTACCTACACCAGTTATGGTATATACATCTTGAACTGGAATACGCAATGGTTTATTGATAGGTTTTTCAGGAGGAGTAAAAGAATCCAATGCTTCTGCTAGTGTAGATCCCTTGTACCAGGCCATATTTTCAGATTTTTTTACAAGGTTGTCACCTTTCCAGGCAGAAACTGGAATAAAGCTTACTTTTGACGTATTATATCCCACCATTTTTAACATTTTCTCAACAATTTCCTTAACTTCATTATATCGAGCTTCTCCATAGTTAACGTCATCCATTTTGTTTAAGGCAACTACTATTTGTCCTACCCCGAGTGTTCTTGACAGAAAGGCATGTTCTCTCGCTTGACCACCTGGTTCAGTGGCTGCTTCTGTTTCTCCAGGCTTTACTGAAACTACTAGAATTGATGCATCAGCTTCAGAAGCTCCAGTAATCATGTTCTTGATAAAATCTCTGTGCCCAGGTGCATCTATTAAAGTATAGAAGAATTTTGGAGTTTCAAACTTTTGAAATGCCAAATCAATGGTGATGCCCCTTTCTCGTTCATCTTTTATGCTGTCCAAAACCCAAGCATATTTAAAGGTGTCACCCTTCCCTGTTGCTTCAGACTCTTTTGCAAAAGAATCAATAGTTCTTTGATCTATAACACCTAAATCGACCATTAAATGACCAACAGTAGTTGATTTACCATTATCGACATGTCCTGTAACCACCAAATTCATATGTGGTTTTTTACTTGCGCTCATAAAAGATAAAAATCATTCAGGGGTTTATTTGTATTTCGCTATCTTATTTTTAATAACGTTTTGAAATCATATTTACAAGGTTATAGAACAAGTCCTGGAACCGTAAAAACAACAAAAGGGGACAAAAATAACTCTGATCCTTGGTTATGAATTAGTCAGTCAATTAACAACCAATATGAAGATCCAACAGTCCCTGACCAATTTTGATAATAATAAACTATTGCCTATTAAAGAAGCCAGACCGGTAAAAACTAGTGGGATGAAAAGTTGGTGAATATCTATTGTCGCCGCCTTATTTTCTGTTATAGGCATCCTCTAGTCGAACTATGTCAGATTCTTCAAATTCGCCCATTGAGATTTCCAAAATGGTAGATGGGAATTCCAAATTCTTAACCCTGTGTTTTGAACCCTTACTAATGAAAATTATGTCGTTTTCCTTCAGTATACTCTTATTATCATCAAGTTCCACAGAAATAGAGCCCTTTAGAACCTTCCACCATTCTTCTCTTTTATGGTGATACTGCAAACTGGTTTGAGAATGCGGATTCAAATGTAATAACTTGACAGTGCATTTTTCGTTTTCGACAAATTTTTCAAATTTCCCCCAGGGTCGATTCTCCTCATAAACCTCTATCATGTTTCTAGATAGTAATCTCTATCATGTTATTTAAAAATAAATTTCGCATTTTCTGATCCTTAGAAATTCAAAGGTATTCCCATTGAAATAAGGGTAGCATCAAAAACAAAGACTGTGATAAATAGATTAATCTAGATTCAAAAATAGTATTAGCGGATTGATATCAATGAATCATCGAGAGTACCAAAGCATTGGACAAAGAGATTATTACTTCTCTTGTATATCCAAGTAGAAAATTCATCGAACGTAAAGACCCTCTGATGCTGGATTGCGATCGGAACATAGCCTCCAAAGGTAATAACTTGGATCACGACGAAATCCTCATTTACTATTGCAAGTTCTTGTTCTCCATAATCACTTACCTCATCAAGGAGTGTAGTGTAAAGTATTACTGGTTTGCCTGTTTCAGCCACGGTCTGAGAAAGATCCATCAACTTCTCTTTGAAATTGTCAATAAGGCAATCTTCAAAGGACATTTGTTTACTTTCTTGCAATCTCCGCACCTTTTTCAAGCATTCTTTTTCAACCAAAAGAATTTATCTACATTAAAGATCATTACATTTGACTCTTAACTAATAATCTTTACACATCATAGGCAACTATTTTTCAAATACTGCTAAAAAACGCTTCCCCGCTAAAAATATTAAAAGTATTGATCCGAATCAGGACTACCTCCCCTTCCGTTTATACACCGTGACATGACTCAATCAAACAATACTACCTCAGTTATTATGATTGCTTATGTATATCTCAAAAAGCGGATAGCGCATGATGGTATTAAATTTGAGGACAATTTATTTAGTTTACTCTTTCTCAGTAGTAAATGATTAGGACATTAGAATAGGTAAAGGTAAAAAAAATTCCTATAATCTAAAAAAGTGAGATTATTTTTTTGACTTCAAATTCTATCAGCGGTTCATGAGTTTATTGTGGTGATCCATGTCGTGGATGACCCTAAAGTATATAAAGTGAAATTTCTCTACCGTCTAATTCTATTTTTTTAAATCCTTTATCTTCATCGGTCTTATTTGAAAATTCAATCCTGTTTACCCGTACCAAATTCTTTAGATCTATTTCAAAATTGAGTAATTTTGAAATTTCTTCAGGAGATAAATTGGAAATATATGCGGTATCAAGTATTTGGGTAGGAGAATATCCCAATTCTTTTCGAAGTTGCTGAATATTTCGAGCCAAATCCTTTACCAAACCCTTTATAATTAATTCTTCGTTTCTAGAAGTATTTATCAGGAGAATTGTATTTTCTTTCTCCCCTATCACATAACCGTTCCTTGGGATAAATGTAAAATCCATGTCGGTCATCGTCAAATCTATTGATTTATTTGGTGAATAATCTAAATGATAAAACCCCTTCACTTGCAATTGCTTTAGAATCTGTATTTTATCTTCACTTTCAAACTTGTCAATTAATATGCCAATATCGCTTTTAACAATCTTGGCAACACTTTTTCTGTTTATGGTAATTGATGGTATGATTGGAGCTTTAAGGTTCATCAAATTTAATATTTTTTCAACAATATTATTTGCCCTGAAATTCTTAACTTCAATATTTTCAACGTTCATTTGTTCTTTTAACAATTCTTTTATCCCTACCACTTTTAGAAATTCAATCTCATCAAGGTAAATCTGTGCTGATTCTAACGGCCACCTCCTTTTCAACTTGTGTCGGTTTCTCAATGAAAATGATAAGGATGAGATTCCTTTGATCTTGTCAAATGCTGCTTCAACTTTTTTATTAGCTATCATGTCTAATTCTTCACTTCCAGGCAGATTTTCCATCAGAATTGAATCAAACTGCTTGAAGCATGATTGGTAAAGATATTCAGTAAAAAATGGACAAATAGGATGAAGTATGATATCAATTGTCAATAAACATCGAGATAGGATTCTATATACAGTAAACCTCCTATTCTGGTTATCAAGATCATCGCTCCAAAGATCATATCTTATTAAAGGAACATACGTTTGACTCAATGAATTTATTATAAAGTCCTCAACCGCATGAGAAGCTTCATGAAATCTACAGCTACTTAACAAATGAGAGGATTCATCGATCAAGTCTCTAAGCTTTGTCAAGATCCAAACGTCTTGACTCCTCAATGAAAGATCCTTTGCCTTCCAACCCGATCTTGAGTACCAATCAGTGAATTTGAATTGATCATAGTTCGCATTTTGCTGATAATAAATGTGTAAGAAAAAAAGTGTACTTAAAACCTGATGAGGTCTAGAAGACATTTCCCTAATGTCAAAATTTCACGGCTCTATCGGAGATGATTTCCATATGAAGTAAAGTCTTATTAAGTCCACAGAATTGTCGGTTAGTAGGGATTTTGCATCAACCACATTTCCTAAACTCTTGCTCATCTTGTTTCCTTTATCATCCAAAACATGCCCCGTGAACAGGAACGATTGAAAAGGAGATTGGGGACTTTTTTTAAAGATAACATTTAGCATCAATAAAGTGTATGCCCAACCCCGGGTTTGGTCAATCCCCTCCGTCAAGAATTCAGCTGGAATTAATGTATCGTATTCTACATCGGAAAGTGATGAATAAGGGGCACTGCCGCTGTTATGCCATGTATCTAAGACAAATAATTCTCTCTTCATTTTATTTTGACATTTGGGACAGTCGATTAATACCTCATCTATCCAAGGCCTGTGTAATTCAAAGGTTTCTCCATCAGGCAAATAAGATGCTCTTGCGATAATTGCCTTCCTGGAAAATAACCCTTCTTTAAAAGAACATTTGGTACATTTCCAAATTGGGAGTGGTGTACCCCATACTCGTTCTCGCGATATACACCAAGGAACCTTTTCTCTAATAATCTCTTGAAACCGATTTTTTGGTTGCTCGTAGAAATAGTTTACCTTTGACGCAGCAACTATAGGTTGATCTCCTAAAACATCAATCATATAGAAATACTCCTTCCTTGCCAACCAAACTATTTTGTGATGAGATCGCCAACAAGTAGGGTACTTATGGGTTATCCTGCCTATCTTTACCACCGAATCTGTCAATTGCATATCATTAACAACTATTGGGTCAACATCTCTTACGAATTGATTTTGGTACTTGCCGGCATCTTTAGTAAAGCATACCTTGTCATCAATGGGTACAAAGATCGGTATTTTACGTCTATTTGCTATTTCAAAGTCCTCTTCTCCATTGGCTGGGGATAAGTGAACAATTCCACTTCCCGTAGTAACATCCACAAAATTTTCTGCGACTACAAAATGGATTTTTCCTTGGGAGGAAAGATCATTCAATCCGGGTATATTTTCTATGAGGGGATGAATGTAATACTGGCCTTCTAGTTTTATGCCCAAGAATGTATCGACTACTTCATAATTTTCAATCTTCAAGTCGGCCATTAATTCTTTAACTCTATTTTCGGAGACAATCCATTTTTCATTTTTGCCTTTAAAATCCACCTCTAATGTTAAATATTGAGCCTCTGGATTCACACCCACCAATTCGTCGGTAATTAATGTAAAAGGCATTGTGGTCCATACCACTAGGAATGTTGCTGATTCCTTTAGTTTTACCTTATAATAGAATGAAGGATCTTCTACCTGTTCATAACTTTGATTGATTTCAGCATTACTTAAAGACGTTTGACAAGATGGACAATATGCTACAACTCGAAACCATTCCCTCAATATCCCATCTTCTAATGCTTTGCTGATGTACTTCCATTCTCTTTCAATATATGTATCTGTATAAGTCCAGTAGCCTTTATCATAATTGAAAGACATTCCAATCAAACTATCTACTTCTACCCATTTTTTGTTATATTCAAGAATCAATTTTTTACATGTTTCGACGATCTTCTTGATTCCAACTTTCCGGAGATTATCTGATTTATTTCCGGTTAAACCTAGAATCTTTTCTGCTTGAAGTTCGACCGGTAATCCTTGCGAATCCCAGCCTGGTTGAAACTCCATTTTCTTTTTTTCTAAGGTAGATTTTCTAAACCAGAGATCTTTAATTATTCTCCCTCTTAGATGACCAAGGTGTGGCTCCCCATTCATAGTAGGCGGACCTTCTACGTAACCTATCGTCTTTTTGAAATTTTCAGGATCTCTAAGGTATTCGTTGATGTTTTTTTTTATTGTGGGATCATCATAATATGCTCTAACTTGATTTTCAAATGTCTTTAGCTCAAATTTATCCCCCAATTTCATAATATACTGGAAATCAAATGTCCATCCATTCTTATATTTTTGGAACTTGGGTTCGTTTCAACGCCAAAAACCACTATCAAATTTCTGCTACAGATAATAGGGCGGTCTGATGAGTAAATAATTTCAAATATTAGACTGCGTGATTTTTACGCATCCTGGCAAAACCCAGGAATGTTAGAAAATTACATAAAGTAGGTTATAGTTTAAAAGCACTTTGATAAAGATTCCTCTCATAAATAGAATTATATTAAAATTGCAAAAATCTCTTAATGTGAATAAATTCAATCAAATTGGAGCAGGAAAGAATCCACCTGGTGACATTTATGTAGTAGTTGAAATACCTAAGAATAGTAACATCAAATATGAATTGGATGAAGAAACCGGAATTTTATTTGTAGACAGAAAGTTACATACCTCCATGGTATATCCATTTAACTATGGATTTGTTCCCCAAACTAAGGAAGAGGATGGGGACCCAATAGATATCCTGATATTAAGTAACGATCAATTTTCTCCCCTTTCAGTAATCAAAGCAAAGCCGATTGGTGTCTTAATCATGGAGGACGAAGAAGGCAAGGACTCCAAAATCATAGCCGTACCTCATGAAAAGATTGATTTTGATTATGCCAGATACAATGAAATAGATCAATTGGATAGCCGAACTTTGGATAAAATAAAACACTTTTTCGAGCACTATAAGGAGTTAGAAAAAGGCAAATTTGTAAAAGTCACCGGCTGGGAGAGTAGTAAGGTAGCTGAACAGATAATTAATGATGGAATTGATAGGTTTAAGAAGGAATCATAGGGCTTTGAATTGTTCACTCCAACGCATATAAGCTCTAATCATATCTGAGCTCACACTAGGTTTTCTAACTTTAAACATTTCTTTAAAGTCAGCCAAATTCAATTCCCTGGGTAAATCATCATCCACCAATGTTTCACTTTTTTCAAAGAGTTCATTAACGACTCGTAGTTGTGCAGATTGACAAATGTCTTTAATGTCACTAGCACTGTAGGCTTCGGATAATCTAGCCAATTCATCCACCTTCAGTGAGGGGTCTTTTGTAAGCTTTGAAACATATTGTTTGAAAAGGTTCCGTCTGGAAGCCATATCAGGAAGTGTAACATAGATCCTCTTTTGAAACCTTCTCAAAAATCCAGATTCAAGGCTCCAAGGTTTGTTGGTTGCACCTATTACATAAAGGAAGGATTCCTTAGATTTTCCATTAATTCCATCCATTTCGGTCAAGAATTGATTCTTTACACGAACTTCTCCACCAACTTCTCCATTCCTGGTCCCCAAAAGGGAATCTATTTCGTCAATAAATAACAAAATTGGAATTTTTTCTTTCTGGTGCAATGCTCTAGCAAAGGTAAATAGTTTTGAAATATTCTTTTCGGCTTCTCCTAACCATTTGCTCATCATTGAGGCTGCATCAATAATCATGAAATAACCATGTATTTCAGCGGCAGCGGCGGCTGCAAGTAAAGTTTTTCCGCAACCAGGGGGTCCAAAAAGCAAAATACCTCTAGGCCAACCCAATGGGAATAAGTCAGGGCGTCTTGTTGGGTATACAATAGATTCACGAATGGCTCTCTTGGCATCTTCAAGCCCCACTACTTCTTTCCAACTCACCAGAGGCTTTTCCTTTAGGATCAGGTTTGCTAGCTCTGAACCTAACTCTTGAATCTTGTCTGAATCTGCAGACTGTGGGTTATTCCGTCCATTCTGAATATCATTGTGCAAATTTGTTTTATTTGGAGGAATAACGTTATTAATTCTGGAGTTCATCTTTGGCAACGGATTGTCCATTATATTATTTCGCTGCAAATCGGGTTCGGCCGAAGGCTGCCTATCCTCCCCTAGTATTCCATTTGCCATTTGTATAGCTTTAATCCTATTCTGATAGGCACCTGCCCTTTCTAGATATACTCTATTTAACTTGTACTCTGGATAGATTTGAACTAACTTTATTAAAGCCTCAGTAGCCCTTTGATAAGAGTTTATTGCTGATGAATGTGATCCTTGAGAATCCAGTTTGATAGCTTCGGCGGCAAATTTGCTTGCAGTATTCTCTAATTCCTGTGGCGCAAGTGTCATAGTATTACGTTCTCATCGTATATTTCTAATTTGTTTGATAGGATATGAAGTAAATAGTTTTAATCAAAAGAATAAAAAAAAATAAACCTGTTTTGATTTAGTCAACAACGACTTGTGGTTGTCTTTTTTTTAATTATTAATACAATATTTTTGACACACCTTCTTACTATCCTTTATGCTACATTGTTGATCGTGATGTCAACTGATGGTAGTGTAAATAATGAAATTCTTGGTGGTCTAGAAGAGTTAGGATTAACAAAATACGAGGCATCAGCATATTATAGTCTGCTTGGCAAGGGCATGATTTCAGCAACTGAAATAGCATATTACTCAAATTTGCCAAGGACAAAAATCTACTTCATTCTAAAAAAGCTGGAAAAAAAGAATTTAGTTTTTATAAATTACCAAAAGCCATTAATGTTTAGGGCTCTTTCTCCTAAGGATTCTTTTGACAACATATTAAGTAAGTATCAAAACAGGATTGACAGTTTAAGAAAAATAATAGATACACTTCAGCAAATTAATGAAAATGGATTAAAGAACAAGGGAATTGAGGAAAAAAGATATCTAGTCTTAAATCAATTCTGCACAGATAGCAAGATTACTGAATTGTTAAAAAACACAAATGAATCAATTGATATATCTCTAAATCATTGGGGTAATGTGATTCTAAATGCCTCTAAGGAAGAAATATTGAAGGCCATTTATAGAGGAGTAAAAGTAAGAATACTGTTTGATTTTATGTGTCAGGCGGATTCAATAATTTTACCTAACGCAATAGATAAGAAAAGTGCCAAGATTAGTACAAATATGTTCATCTTTGATAACAATAGTATAATAATAATTAATAACGATGGGACAAAATCAGCCTATTTTGATTCTCATGAAATTTTTGTTCCCACTCTAGTTAATCAATTCAACGACACTTGGACTAAGATGGAAACAACACCTTTAGGGAATAACAAAATAGATCCTATCAATATGTGATTTGTCAGTAAATTAGTTCATAATGTTATCAGTTGATGGTATCATATTCCTTCATTACGAAGGGTAACTCAGTCAAAAGATCAGAAGCTAGCATGTGAAATCCTATCTTACTTGATAACCGTGATGCTGCTTTCCCGTTAAAGAATAAACCAAGCAAACAGGAATGTAATGATCCATATTTTGTCCTGAATCCCGTAATTAGGCCTGAAAGTACATCACCTGTCCCCCCTACTGTCATTGATGGAGTGGACCTTTCCAAAACAAAAGTGCTTACACCGTCAGAGACTATGTTCTGATATCCCTTCAGTACTATTACCAAGCCGAATTCCTTTGCTTTTCTCGATACCAGTTCGATCTGTTCAGATAACTTTGTGGTAGGGCTATCACCAAAAAGCCGTTTGAATTCTCCAGCATGTGGGGTAACTATGGTGTCATTATTGGATATATTTGGTAAAATCTCAGGAAGGATAGCCCCAGCGTCTATGACTAGATGAGAATTAGCCCCCAAAAGCTCCTTGATAAGCAAGATCAACGGTTGTGATTTAGATACATTCAATCCCATCCCAATCGCTGCAGCATTAATTTTTTTCGGTACGGTGTTTAATAGTCTTCTAACTGATCCAGTAGTTAACTTGTCATCTGGAAATGGTAAGATTATAAGATCAGGTGAAAAAATTCGAGATGAAATTAGGTTTATCTTTGGAATAGCTGTATAGACCAAGTCAGTCCCACTCCTTAATGCAGCCAAGGAAGATAGTAGAGGAGCACCATGATAGATTCGGCTCCCACCAACGACTAGGGCTATTCCGTTTTCCCCTTTTCTCGACAAAATACTTCGAGGTTTTATAATTTGTCTAATAAGGTCATCATTAACTAAATAGTAGTCATTCATCGTGGATTAATAATAGAGAAGATCCTCATAATATTTAGTTTAATGATAATTAAATAGAAATATGGGATTGCCTTTTCTAATAACTGGAGTATTGAATAAAAAGGATAAGGGTTCAATTAAAGATCCTCAGGCAGGGAACATAGATCAGAAATTTACTGTTCCTTTAGAAATAGATACACATTATCAATTATATGGCAAACACATGTGGGAGGTCAATTACTTTGAAAAATGTCCTCGGTGTGATAAACGGATAGACGAATTTGGCTATTGTGCATGTACTGGTTTTGCAGAGTAATCATTTGTTCATATTCTCAACCAATTTAACCAAAATTATTGCTAAATCAGTGAGAAAGGACAGGTAGATAGCTAGTTGACGTTTATTGATTGGATAATAATTATATAGCTGTTCGGAGAGATATTACGTATGAGTAACGAAGTTATGGGTGCGGTAACGTATGAATGTATGTCATGTGGCACAAACGTAACAGCAGAAGAATTGTCATACTTACCAGAAATAAAATGTATTTGCGGGTTCAGGGTATTTAGAAAGGTAAGACAACCAATTATAAAACAACTAAAAGCGATTTAAGTGAAAATAAGATGTCCTGATTGTAAAGAGGCGGCATTTCTTAGCGATGATTTTTCTATAGTCAAGTGTGATAATTGCGGTTTTGATAAGACATATGGAGAATATGTTAAATACGTTGCATACAAGGATGCAAGATACTCAGACATATTAAGCGATTATAAGTAGAAAATGGAACTATTGCCACCATATCATTTAGAATGAGATGAAATTTGGATGGCAATTGGCTCTGAGATCAAAGAGGAGGATGAGATAGGAAAATCAGAATACTTGTGGGCAAAGAAGCACATGCCCGTTCTAGATCGTTTAACTCGTAGATTTGTATGTAAAAAGGCCTTGCAAAATTTTAGACTGGGTATTTGTCTACACATAACAAAAGAAACTTCGGTATTACTGATGGCACTGAAAGAAGCTGGTGCTGAGGTTAACTTGTGCCCTGCCAATCCACTCTCAATCCAGGATTCTATCAAATCATTTTTGATAATGAATGACATTAAGATTTTTTCTAAAAAAGATGATACCCTCCTAGATTTTTACAGCAATATGGAAGGCGTACTAGATACCAAACCTCACATTATTACCGATGATGGGGGAGAGCTTCACAAAAAGGCATTGTGTAGAAAGTTCAACATTATCGGCGGAACTGAGGAGACTACTTCTGGAGTTAACAGACTCATGGCATGGGGTAAAGAAGGTTTGTTGATGTACCCAGTTATCGCAGTAAATCGTTCAAGGACAAAATTTCTGTTGGATAACAGATATGGAACAGGACAGAGTACAATAGAAGGGATATTAAAAACTACAGGGATACTATTGTCTAGTAAGAGGATTGTAGTTTGCGGCTATGGATGGGTTGGAAAGGGAGTAGCAAGATGTGCTAACGGGATGGGAGCCAAAGTTACAATTACAGAAGTCAATCCACTGAAAGCATTGGAGGCATATTTTGATGGCTTTGAAGTAAAGCCGTTAGATGAAGTAATATCAAATGCAGATATTTTCATAACTTGTACTGGTCAAGTAAATGTTATTGGCCAAGATCAAATTGAAAAAATTAACGAGGGAGCAATATTATGTAATGCGGGCCATTTTGACGTAGAAATCGACATTAATTATTTGAATTCTATAGACCAGAATCATTTCTCTCCAAGAATGAATGTCGAATGCTACAGAGTCGGAGAGAACAAGAGGAAAATTTACTTGTTAGCAAAAGGGAGGGTTATCAATTTGGTTGGTGCAGAGGGTAACTCTCCAGAAGTAATGGGTATTTCTTTTGCTAATCAGTTCTTGTCTATTGTTTACCTTTCTCAATTTCATGAAAAATTAGGTAACCAAATTTATAATACACCAAAAAAAATTGAAAAGAAGATAACATTGGCTGCATTGGATTCATTTGGTTTAAAAATAGACAGTTTAACTCCTCAGCAAATTGATTACTTTAAGAAATGATTTTATTGACTAGTATATCAATCATTTTTTCTTGATCTTCAATGTTGACCAAAGCGTAATCGCTGTTTAGAAAATGAATTATGTGGTCTACTCCTCAGAATAGTATTACAACATGGACATTTAAATCCCTGCCATTCAAGAAACAATTCACATTCTTTGCACAATTTGTAACCTTGACTGTAATAACTAAAAGAGTCGTTGGTTTTGTATGCTTTATACTTTTTGCAGATTGATCTACAATACATCTCTTAAAAAATAATTAACCATATTTGTCATTCTCCTATGTGTGAAACTTAAATTATTTTTCATATACCACAATTACATCAATTGCTTAAGAACTTAACTGTCTATTCTTATAAAGAATTTAACAAATCAATCAACAATAACCGAGCCGATATCTAAGGACAAGAATTCCATTTTCAAGAATTCTTGATAAAAGAATAATTGCAAACTTGGCTAATGAATCATTAGTGAGTTAGATTACAACATGAAATCTTTCTAGCGAATCTTTTCTTTTTTGAGAACTAGCGAGTTACCACACCTGTTACAAAAACTTGATTTTAAATCAAAAAAAGTCTTACATATACTGCAATACTTTGTTGTTTTTTTTGTCACAAAATTTTTTTTTCCGGGCGTCAATACGTTTATAGAAAAATATTTTGCAGCATTAGCCAGAGCATAATCGGACGATAAGATGGGTAACTTAAGCTGTAAGCTAAGTGCAATTACTGAATGATCAGCTTTTGATAATTCCAATTGGCCCAAATCTATACATTTTCGTTTGACGATGGAATGCATAATGGTATCGGGTTCATGAATTTTTACCTTTCCTGCATTTATCAATAAATTCAATCCATCGATTCGTCTCTTAATGTGATTTATTTCCTCCTGAATAGCAGGTGTTATATAATAAACATAATCTGAGGTGGTTTGAAATGGTATTCCGCTGTAAAAAATATTGGAATCCGTTACATATTCTTTTCTAGAATCCAAGTTTATTCATCTGTCGAGTATCATTCTTGTTGAATCTGAGAAAAACAGCATCATACCGATATTTTGAAATCTTTATAGGTTGGTTCTCCTGGATTTCCTTAACAAGCTGTCCATCCATAATTAATTTGAGATCATGATTCGCGCTAATAGTAACTGCCATCAAAGGTAACACAAAAGAAGGCAGCCTATTAACGGATCCTATTGGGGTAATCAACATACAGTCCAAATGTTCTTGAAGTATCGGCCCGCCATTGGATAGTGAATGTCCTGTGGATCCAGTAGGAGTAGAAACTATCATTCCATCCATCTTTTGACTATATCCATCGTCATTGATAGAGAGATAAAACAAAGGTGTTTTGGTAAGATCAGATCGCATTATGACGTAATCGTTTAGAGCGGGGACCGTGGTATCATCATCAATCTGTGCTACAATTCTTATCCTTCTATCGAGAAAATAATGGCCATTCAAGAGTGGGTCCACTACTGAATCTACCGAATCTTTTGACACCTCCGACAAAATTCCGCGAGTACCACCTGCATTTATACAAAGTACTGGTATATCTGGAGGTAACGTTCTAAAAGTCTTGATGGTAGTTCCATCGCCCCCGATGGCTATAGCCAAATCAACATCAATGCCCATATCGGGGCGATGTGAATCATAGTCCTTCTTAAAGTCTATGACATTAATCCCTTGCTCAGCCAACTTTTCTCTTAACAAGTAAGAAACTTTTCTAGATTCTTCATTATTTCTTTTGGTAAAAATGGCAATACATCGGATTCGATTACTCAAGCAGTTAATGATAAAACACGGTAGTATATTTTTTTACTCATTTCATTTTGAATACCAGAAAGGTTTTTGAATTTTTGACGGAATTTTTAGTCAAAATTAAAACAAATTACTAGAATACTATATCCGAGAGCAAATGCTAAATATGATCATAAGAAATGAAACTTTCAAATTCGAAATATGAAACTTTGGCCAAAATTAGTTCATATTTTCAGATAGGGAGAGTGTAATAGAGGTAAGGATAAATTAATTAGAGAAATTGAGCGTCGTTGATTAATTACAATGTATGTGAGGCTTGAGTACTTGGCAAAAACTAGCCTTTGGAACACAATAAATTACATTTATATTACAAAAATAAAGCCTTTAGAAAATAGAAAAAAAGGGCCGATAGCTCAGCTTGGTGGAGCGTTCGACTGATAATCGAAAGGCCGAGGGTTCAAATCCCTTTCGGCCCACTACGAAGATGACCCTTTATTCAAGCCCAGTGATCGTAACATTATGTGATCTTAGAGGAAAAAGGGATCCAAGAATTTAGTACTAATCCTGTGGATTTATTTACACTTGTTTTAGAATCTCCTGAATCGTTGAAGTTTCCAAAAACCTTCAAGATGTTTCTGGAGTTTATTGAATTGGGAGGTTATAATAGTGGGGAACAATCCATGTCTATTTTTTCTCGCCGCAACATATTGGAAGCATTTCAGGGAAGACAAAGATACCCGGGTCCGGTGAAATGAACCCTAATTTGGGTATGATGATTAATTATTTGAAAATTGAGTACCGCAAGAGATTCTATTTCTTGACATCCACCCTAGACTTTCATACCATCTGCCGACACTCCTGTTGCATGAGAAATAGGGTTGGCAGCATTCTGATCGCAATTGTTCACTTTGTTACAAAAATCTGTAAATGGATCATTATTTTTGGACATCGATGTACCAAAATCACTTTATCCTGATGAGTTCATTGTTTATTTTTATTGTGTGTCCCTGCAGTACAAATAACTTTTGTTTCTGCTTCAGGTTGATTGTCATATTGTCCAATGGTAACAAACACTAGGGAAGCAGATAAAAGCTTCAAATTATGGTCTTGATATCTAAATCAAAACTAAGGTATCGGAAGACTGAATCGAATTGTTGCTCCTTTGCCATTTTCGTTATTTTCGGCCCACATTTCTCCACCATGCTTTTGAATAATATATTTAGCCAAGTACAAGCCCAATCCTAACCCATCTCGAGAATCGGCAACAAACTTTGAAAACAATCTTGGAAGAATCATTCTATCTATTCCAGTTCCATCATCGATAACAGTTACGAAAACAAAACATTGATTCTTGTCACCATTTTGACTACTACTTGATCTAGTCGTCTCAACTAAGATCTTGATATTGTTAGAATTTGGTATGTCTACTGCATTAGTGATCACGTTTTCAATCGTGAATTTCATTCTATTTTTGTCTGCGTTTATCATCATGCTATCAACATTCGTAGAAATGCAAAAATTCTTTTTGGTAACTGATAAGATATTTTTTTTGATTTGTTTAGTAACGTCTCTTATCAATTTCACCAGATCAAATGTTTCCTTATGTAGGATGAAGGTTTCATTTTCTATTTCTGTGATATCGATCATATTGTTAACATGTTTAGCAAGCTTTTGCGCACATGCATTAATTATGTCAAGAATGTCACCATATCCACTGAAATCTTCCTTCTTCTCAAGTAATATCTCGGAAAACCCGAGTATCGGTTGCAATGGGTTTCTCAATCCGTTAGCAAAATTATGAACGAATTCTTTTTGCAACTTATCCTGTAATTTCAGTTGAGTAATTGCCACTTCTGATTTCTTATATAATTCATCCTGACTCCACATCATGTCAAGAATTGTATTGTAAGTAGATACGACCGAACCACTATTAGAATGGATGGTAAAATTAATATCATTTTCAAATGTACTGCGTGATATCTCCTCAAAATTTTTGAGTTCTGAAATAAATAATTCTTTTCTATCTACAGTCAAAATCATCAGGTCTCGAGATAATTGGAAGTTTACGGGTTCTTTAGTCATATATTTTATTCTTACATCATAATCTTGCCCGATTTGGCTAAACCCTGTTAGAGGAGCTTTTCCGTCAATCGAACTGTTGGTAAGAACTATTATTATTATTTTCATATCTTTTGATTTGCTCTTAGAAATATGTCTTATGATTTCCGAAATTTTTTGCCCTATCCATTCATTAGGAACATCATCTTCCGATGCAGAATAAAAAATACGCAGCTCCTTAACTAACAACCTTAGAGCCTGTTCATATTTTGTCATAATGCTATTTTCATCAGTTATAAGTTCACAAACATCTCTTTCAAGTCCCTGTTCAATCTGTTTAACCCTAATCTTTGCTGGAATTGACTTTTCCCACAACATGTCAAAAATTAGTCTCTGTTGTTCTACCAGCCATTTATTTTTGCTATAGATGTGAATAGGATTGGAGGCGGGGCCATCATTCCTCGATTCTAACAAACCTAAATATTCAAAATCATTTATAATTATTCCGCCTTGAATCTTGTCCAAGTGTCTTAACTCAACAATTTCAGATATCTTCTTACAACTTTCTATGTTTGCATTTTCTATATTTGTAATGTATCTAACTCTTTTACCCAGATCTCTTAAATTTCTGATGCATCCTTGAATTACTTCTGACTCTAAAATCAACGGTGTTGGGTCGGTAATTCCAAAACCATCTAAATGATTCACAGCGTTATAGAGCAACTGAGTAAAACCCTTAGTGATATCCTTCTGGTTATCAAGAATCCTAAAAGAAGACAATATCACTCTCCGATGTTAGATAAATCGTGATTCTTATAGGTGAGTTTACTTGCATGTTTGTAATTGACGAATGATGTTGTTCATATTATTTAATAAATAAACATCGACATTTTTGAAAACCAAATTTTTCATGTATCTTAAAATTCCTGGCTCACTTGTGCAGAAGTGTTTTCTCAATGGTCTTCTACTTTCTGCATCTTACCTCTTATATTCTCAATTAGTGATGGTGTGAAATCATTGGAATTTAGATTATGGTCTCTTTTTCCATGTTCCATAACTTTATTCATAATTTCTGTATCATTATTTTCCATTACTACATAATCACAATCAAACCCTACATCACGGCATTTGAAACTTAGCATTCGTTAACTTAGTAAAAGCATTTAAAATGTTTATGGTTCAAACATGATTAACATCATATAAACTAAACTTAAATTAACTCAATCAGACCAGAAAACTAAATTCCATTATATGTTTGAAAATCCCTTTACTTGTCTCTTCGCCCAATTTTATGAATGGTCAAGCAATCAAAGAATAGATAGAAAATATTGCAATAATACCCAAAATTTACCCCAAATATGTAATGAATACCTTTTGAATCATTGAGGATAAAATATAGTGTCATTGCATCTAGTTAGTACGATTAAAAGCTTGTTTAAATGTAATTTAGAATTTCAAAATTGTCATTAATTGGACAAATTTTAGATCGGGTAGAAAAAAGATATGATAACTCAGTACTATATAGTATCGAAAACCAACTGTTATAGTGAAAAGTAAGGTAAGTGAAATTGACAAAGTTATTCTATTTAGGAAATTCTTTGGATCCTTCAAAATCATTCTCTAAACATAAGATTTGAATATCAAAAATAATCTTATTTATGGAATTCCAAAAGTTAAAGACCATCGATAAGAATCACAGTCTACGAACCTCTCAACCACTCTAGAGGCAGGGATATTAAAAATATTAGAGGAGTGAATGAAAAAAGTTATGTTAGACAATATGCAAATAGATAAGCAAGATAAAAAAATGAAGTAATGCACTTATGATATTTAGAAAGCTATTAAGGAATGGGTATAAGTTAGATTTTCCTGATGCTATAGGATAGCAAACTGAACCTGAATGTCTGAATGAAATGGAGACACATGGGTTCATAATCTTGTAATTCAGATTGCAACAACGAAAAGCGATATTGGTATTGTTTATATTGAGGAAGATAAGGGGATCAGCTGAATTAATAAGAATACCCAATCAAAAGAGAATTAACTTTTCTTGCGAACCAATTTTCACCCTTATGGCTGAAAATCGACATTGGCCATGCTTTAATCATGACACACTTTTTTCAAATCCAACTAGAGAAACTTCAAAAACACGATTTAGTAATTTATTTTGTGAAAAAAGCAAAAAAAGATTTTAGTGAAATGTGATTAGCAGCTACCCTTTGCCCAACCTACTTTATATCCTTTAGCATAGTCGCCAGATCCTGGTGAATATGATAAGCAATGGTCATGATCGTACCATCCATCTTTACAACCGGTAATCCATGCATGTGGTTTACCTGACTGGTTCTCACACTTAAATGATGCAGCATCTGCATTTTGAATCATAATCAACGGGGTTAGTGCCATTGATGCGACTGCTAATGCAATTACTAATGAACTTATTTTAGTATCCATCAGTTTTCTACTATGCACATGTTTATATAAACATATATCTAGTATTCCAGAAAAAGAACATTCATAGTCGATTATCTCCAAATGACGGCAATTACAAATGTAATTATTATGTTACTTGGCTGTTACCCAAACAATAATTAATTTCATGATACAGACATCATTTAAATAAAAGGACGGATTACGACGATGTAATGAAAAAACATTTGATCGTTTATCAGTTTTGACCAACAAAAAAATCTTTATATAAGTAATTAATTTCAATGTTAGCAAATAAAAAAATAACACAAACAGATCATTGTTCATTTTCTGATAACACAATTCTCATTGTTATATCTAGACGAGTTTGTTATTTGGCCATACATATAGAAAACTGACTTATGACCAATATGTTCCAAAACCAGATTCTAAATAAGGGTTCAGATTGTATATTGATTTATTATGGCTATGATTTACACTGAATGGATGATACTATACAAGACATACAAAAACACTTGAATCAAAAGTTTTTGTAATAGGTAGTTTATTAACAAACACTTCAATTTCGAAAATCTTTATGAAAAGTAATACTTGCTATGAAATTGAAATCTCAGGGTATGTCATACTTACCGATATCAAAGTCAATATTTCATGTATTATTTGTATTGGGGATGCTCATGAAATGTAGCCTTTGTAATTTAATCCAGAACTGCTAAGTGGTTTCTGAATCAGGCTCCTAATTGGTCTTTGTCCATCCGGATGAGAGATAAGACCTTGATGGAGGCCATACTCGATCTTTAATAAGAGATTGACTATCTGGATCAAATATGCATGTCGTCTCATAGGGGTGAAGAATATTGATGCAATGCAATCATAATATGAGGACCCAATTGTCAAATACCATTCCATATGAGCAGGTTGTTACTATATCCAATCAATAATATTTTGGCTCTTAATTTTCGCAAGTAGGAGGAATAATTGGTTGCCCGGTTAGTCAATCATTCCTGCTATGAATATTCAAATAAAAAATTCGGGTTAATACCGCAAATCCAAGCATCAGATATCCGATATTGAAGAAAAGATCGAACAGATGGTCATCTTGAGTTATCCCAAATAAATCATCAAATCCAAAAATTACATCTGCAAGGAAGAAGAAAAAACCACAGGCAGAAAAGAGTAACCAAGAGAGATAGCCCTTATTTAACGAAATCTCCTTTTCTCTAAAGTAGTATAGAACACCGCTTACGACAATAAGTAAATCAAAGATAGGATATGCAAAAACAAGCATAAAGTCGAGAAAACTCCCACTTAGAGAATACACATTGAAAATGAAAACTGAGACATATAATACATAAAAAGCTATTAGGAAAAATGTGACTAGTAAGCTAATAAAGATGCTTAGCTCAATTTTGTATGTCTTATTTAAACTCCACAGTAACAAAACGAAAAAAATATACCCTGCAAGATAAAATATATCTGCAATAGAAGGATAAGGGTCAGTATTTAGAACACCACTATAGAACCCAAACATTGCTTCAGCTGAAAACCAACTTAGAAATGACAACAACAGAAACAATTGCACCCTGTCCATGCGGAGTATTGAATTTCCGGATCTATGAATCAGGAAGAATATCAAGTAAACCACTATTCCGCTGGATATTATATTTGGAATGTTATAATACCCAAGATAAGACTCTGCAAAATAAAAAATGAAGGAAGTTGTTCCGAGGGCAACAATTACCAAAAGAAGAGATTTTAATGATAAACTAAACATGAAATGAAAGGTCAGAAATCATATTAATGCTATGTTACATATTACTTTTTATCAGACAATAGTAATTGAATATATCCATTTAGAAATCTATTTAATATTTCTAGTGCTATTTGAATTTGAATTAACACGAAGGTAGCAACTAATATTTTGATATTAATTATACCATTAATCATAGGTTCGATAGTAATTACCTCCATCATTTCACTCCAAAATATTTCTGGAGTTCGAGCAAAATTTTATGATATTTATGAATTGTCTGGAATCCAACTTATGAACAAACTCTCAGTTGAGGTAAATGAGATTGCGAAAGATCTTAATAGTTTGGCTACCCACCCTATATTAGTTAATTCAACCGCCCCCTTAAATGACCAAATCAATTTACTTCAAAGACACCTTAATTTTAGTAACTCGGAATATCTAGCAGTATCTGTTTATGATAGAAATGGGACTGCGATCATTGATACATCTGACAAATCTCTAGATGGAAATGCCTTGCAGGAAGAATTTTTTAAGCAAGCGTTATCAGGAGGACCGTATTTTGATAAGAATCCAGATGAAATCGCATTCAATCAAACTGGATTCCATTTTTCAGCCCCCATTTATGATGCTAACAAGGTCATAAGAAGTATAATGGATCTTGAAGTTTCAATAAGTTTTATTGACAACATAGTCAATAACACCCTCTTTCATAATGATATCGAAAATGGCTCTTTGAATTTTGATTCAAGATTGATTCATAGTGACGGCTCAGTAATTTATGCAACAAGCCAGGAAAATAGGCCCAATGATCAGAATGCCCAACCCAATCTAAAAGTCCCTCTTCTAGGAGCTCAGATCACCGAAGATGATAAAAGAAAGTCACAAGACTCTATCACGATTGTGGTCCCTGAATCTGAAAACGCGAATGGCTATCGATCTGACGGGAATTGGACACTCCTCCTTGAAGGAAATTTGGCCCCAATAATGAGTGATTATAACAAAACAGTAAATGGTTTCCTAATTTCTTCAACGGTGATCTTGCTAATCGCGATAGTAGCTACTGTCTTTGCTGTAAAGAAAATCATATCTCCAATTACTTATTTGAAGAACTCGGCTTTAGAATTAAGTAAGGGCAATTTTGGGAAGGAAATAGTGGTTGGCGGATCAAATGAGGTAAAAGATCTTTCTATTAGCCTTGAGGCTATGAGAAGAAATATCGAGAATTCTAAAAAGAATTTGATCCGTAAAGTTAGAGAAAGGACAGAAGATCTTGAACGGGCTAATGAAGAATTGAAAACCAAAGAAATTCAAGTTAACTCAATTAATAACGAATTGAAGATGTCAAATAGAACCAGGGAAGAATTTCTTTCAATGGCGAGTCAAGAACTCAAGGACCCTATCACTCCGATGAAGCAATATATCGAAATGATGCAAAAAGAAAATAAATCAGAAGATCCAGAAGATGTCAGTAGAAAAGCACTCATTATTATTGGTAAAAACATATCAAAGCTAGAGACCATTATAGATGACATTTTTACATTGTATAAGTTAGAATTGAATAGTTTTCCCATCCACAAGGAGGTTACCAATATTATAGATTTAATTGAGAAAAACATCTCAAGACTATCCCCCCTAATTATAGACAAAAACATCAAGTTTAGTTCGATTGTTAATGCCAGTGGTAGTATATTATGCGATCCAGTAAGGGTTAGTGAAGTATTGTTCCACCTTGTAAATAATGCTGTTGATCTTGTTCCTGAACAAGGTGGGGAAATTACCATTCGAGTCGATGAAGAACCTGAAATTTCTAGTAAAACGAGCCTCAATAATAATGTCAACAAACATCACAAATCAATCATATTTACAGTTGAAGACAATGGTATCGGGATACAACCAGAAAATATGGAAGGGTTATCAAACAAATTTTGTCAAATAGATTTGAGCCTGGTAAGAAAAATTGGTGGGACCGGATTGGGGTTAGTAGTATGTAGGAGTATTATAGAATCCCAGGGAGGCAAAATTTGGATCGATTTGTCTTATCGCAATGGAGCATCATTCAAGTTTTCCTTTGATGCGGTTTGATCAAAGGAAGTATCTATATGAAAAATATGAATAACTCCTTGGTGACTATGAAGTATCCTTAATTTATGACGATAAAGATATGACCTATACTTGAGGGTTTTTTAGAATTTGAAAATATTAATTGCAATACAGTGAATGAAAGTCGGCAAGTAAATTCATAGGCGAATATTAAAAATCAGACATTGTTTGGGTGGATGTGGTCATTCAGAGTTACACTGCTATTGAGGACTCAATAAATGCAAAAGACCGCGAATTGTAAATCAGAATACAATAATTTTAGGAGCACTAGTCTTTAAATTCGTACAGATTGTTGATTTGTTGAATTAGAATCAAGATTTTTGATAAAGCCTTTTGCATTTGACAAGTCGGAAAATATGTAATGTAAATAAGTGAAAGGGCAATGTATGTCATAATCTTGCTATGAAATGGAAAGTTTCTGTTTAAGAAATGAGAGTGATTTAGCGGCACTTGGCTACAATGAGTAACGTTTTTGCTCGGTGGTATATCATAATTGGGATATTAATAGTATCAGTTTTATTTTTCGCATCTATTTCTAAATCATAAATATTTTTTAGCCCTAACCCTAATGCAAGCCATTCCAATCAATTAGTACTATGGCAGGTTCATAAACTGTAATTGGTGTTTGGAATTATACATGAATTTCCATCTTTGTAATCCTGCATTGCAAGTCAAAAAAAGTCTGCAAGCAAAATTCATTAAGACAAATTGAAAAAAGTTAGAGGGTATTATTCAAAAATTGAGCAATTACATCGTCAAAGACTTTGATTGGCTGAGCACCCTCCAGCGCGGCTATTTTTGTTGTATTATCCTTGAGAATAAGGAAGGTAGGAGTACTTCCCAGTCCGAGACCTTTAGCAAACATATCATTTTGTGCCACAAGCTGGTTGAATTTATGTGAATTCAAGCAATCTGTGAACTGAGAAATGTTGGGCATGTTTACATTTTTGGCAAATCCTACTAGGCTGTCAATACTAATCCAACCAGTGTTTTCTCCTCTTGAGTTTCTATAAACCTCATCATGATAATCCCAATACTTGTTCTGTTCAGCTGCACAATAAGAGGCCTCTGCACCAAGTGTAGATAGTTTATCTTTGGGTAAGTCGTTGATTACCAGATCTTTAAATCCAAATCTCACTATGCCAGTATCAACGTATTTTGAAACTAGCTGATCCTTAGTTTCTTGATTGAATCTAGCACAAAATGGACATTGATAATCACCAAACTCAATAATATTTAGCGTGGCATTGTCATTGCCGATAGCTTCAGCACCTGGAATAACTGGAGTAGTTAGATTGGAAATCAATTGTTGGGTATCAGCAGGGTTAGAAGAGGACGATTTATTCTTGCCTCCAAAATTAGAAAATGCTGTAATTGAGCCTCCGATTAAAAGTGCCCCGAACAGAACTGCCATAATTAGTAGCTTGCGATAATTAGTCTTATTACCACGAGGTGTCCTATTTCTATGCTTCAAATTAGAACAATTATTGAAAAACCAATCGGTTATTTAAAACAAATATATAGAAAATACAAATGACTGAATCCGTGTTCATAAAGTTAAAATAAGAAAAACATTATCAGCTAATTGATTTTTGATTTGATTAACTCAAATGCTTTTTCGGCTTGATCTTTTTGGGTAATTGAACGAAAAAAATATTACTGCTTTTAGATTCATGAGGTGCAATACCTAACATTCCAGCCGTTGCAAGGAATCTAAAAAAATCGATACTTTCATTTGCGAATAGTAAGAAATCAAATTCAAGATCGGCATTAAGAAAGTTTATGTTCAAATTTACAAAAACATGGTGTCCGTCATCATAAATATTTAAGTTAGTATCAATCAAGTTCGGTTTGCCATATGATTTACTAATAATATTTTCAAATTGAACATTTTCGAGGAGTAAGCAGAACATTAGTTCCATTATAGTCGATTATAGAAAAACCCAGCTTGTGAACATTAGCTAGAAATCTTCAAGGGAATTCAAGTTTTTCTTCAAGTTTACAGAACAACTTGAAAATTATTAAAATATAAATTAGATCATTGTGAGATACTGAGGACGGGTATTTACTAGTTAGCAGATTTGAATTGACTTTGCGAGTAATATTGCCTTTTGTGGATCCTCTGATTTGATCTCGTCACTATCGTATTTTTTGCTGAAGTAGAGCAAATCAGCTAGTTTCCATTTGTCAATGGTTACTAGGGTAGTACCATTTCTTTTTATGTTTGTAATATTGGTAGTCAAAATTACTAATTTATCAACTACTGAATTCTTTTTAGTGCTTTTAACAATCTTGTCAAAGTTTTTATTCTTATCAGAATCGACTGCGATCGATATACCGACCTTTTTTCCCATTTGATCGTTATATATTGCGTCTAAATAATCGGTTTCGATCTTTTCTTCATACTTTTTTACAGTTCCCAATTCATCAAAATAGCTAATCAAATTTCTGACGGCGTCTTTTACATTCGATTCTACAATATCTTTATCAACTGATATTTTTCTCATTTTAATAAAATCCGATATCGGTATTCCCATGATACTTCCTCTCAACCGCAACCCAGGATAGACATTTTTGATCGTCTCTTCTATTGATTGCTCATCTATGTTCGAAGAATTCTTCTTTACAGACATTTCAAAGGCATGATACAAGACATTTAAAATAGATCTAATGTTCCGAAAATCTGGAAATTCATCATAAATTATTTTTATTTTTGATGAAAGATCTTTCCTTTCTGATGATGAAAGTTCACTGTTATAATGCAGCACATACTGAAGAACAATGCTATTTATTTCATCGAAGGAATTGGATCCTGCCAAATCAATTTTATAATTTGCCTTTTCAAGGCGATCGAAAAGTGATGGATTGATCTTTGAAATATCAGCATACAAGGAAGGGGTAGTCACTATCATAAACAGAGCATACGGAACATGAGAATTAATTAATCCCTTCAAATAATCCAAGGAATTTATGTTGGTGTCAAACTCATCGATTTGAAAAATGGTAATTTTCTTGAACAGTTTATAGTTGATCATTGCCAAGTTGGTTAAGACCATAGTAAGATTTTCAAATGTTTTTAGATCGGAATAGTTTAATGTTCCTGTCTTGATAATTTCAGTAATTAGATGTGTCTCTATTTTGGTAAAATCACTTGACATTAATTCAAATAAATGTTCGTAAGATATTTTTATTTTTTTTTCACCCATTTGTTCTATCTTTTCAGATATTGAGTTCCCATTGAGTGAATCAAAAAATCCGTATTTGACTATCTTCTTTACTAACTTTGGATTCTGTACATAACTGTCTTTTAGGTAATCAATTAACTTTGTCTTTATAGAGTCAAAGTATTCTTTTCCAAATCCTCTTACAATAGAATGAAAAAAATTATCGATCTCTCTGGGTTGAACTTGAGTTAAGTCGACGTATGAAATAATTGATTTATCATTGATTTCAGGTAAAGTCCTCATATGCAGCGTTAAATGTGTTTTACCTGATCCCACATCTTGGATTACAGAGACTATCTTGAATAGATCTTCATTTAGAGGCTCTGTACTATTTAATTTCAAGTTTAATTCGTTCAAGCAATCCTTAATTGAATTTAGTGCTGCGATGTGCCTTTTCCCCCCAAGAATATTAGCACTGGATAAAGTGGGTGTGGGACTACTAGGAAAAGGATTAACGGTCAAATTATATGGTGCCATCATATGCACCTCACAAACCCATGGACTATTCCTCTTAAGACTACTCCTTCATAACCTCCAGATGATAATTCATATTTTTCTGGATACAACTCAATGAGTTCACTTACAAGGGTGTAAAATTCATTACTGGAAAGGTCGCATGATTCACACAACTCGTCCTTAACCAAAGACAGTTCTACCCAGCCGATTGAAGTTGAACGATTTACAATTGCTCTATCAAAGTGTTCTTTGAAAGTATCAATAGATATTTGATTATTATCATAATCAATGTTACTAGAATCTACTTTTATGTTATTTATTTTATCCTCGATTCTATTGAAGGAATTCTTAACTTCTACTAATTCGCAGTCAATTTTTTCTACATATTTAAATATGCTATCAGAGTAGTTGTTTAGTTTCTGCTGAATACCTATTATAGAATCGTATAGATATTTGAATTTTATATCTGATAAGAGTAGGTGATCGAGATAATACTCCTTAGCCCAGCAATATACATATGTTCCTTTTTTAGATATGCATATTTTATCCTGTGATGCTAGTTCATTTAAGGTATTCTCAAAATTATCCTCAGGATATTTTTTTTTTAATTCAGATTTCTTGACTCCTGTAGATCCAAAAGAATTAATATCATTGTAGATCATAGCTAAGTCGGACATACTAGCAAAATAAAAAAACAAGATAAAAAAAAGATAGTGAATAAAAAATAATTATGCTGTAAAAAAAAATAAACAAATATAAGAATTAATTTATATGATTGAGATCCATGGGAATGATGATACATTTGTCTGATAAAATAATGATGAGAGCACTAGGGTATCTGACCTATATTGGTACCGTTTGATGTTCGGTTTGTTTTATATATACATTAATAAATATTCTTCTTACAATAATTGTACAGTCAAGTTGTTCGACAATGATAAAAGGTATGAAGATATCGTCGGGATAGATGAAATAACTAAAAGAACTAATAGATTACTTGATGAATTTAAGGAGAATTACATAAAGAACAATAAAAATGACTTTATCAATGACGCAATAACAAATATGGTTGTTTGTTGCAAAACATATGAAAAAATTTTTGCAGGCTTCTAGTGTATCTCAAATAATATAAAGAGAATTGATAGAAGGATTTGTAAAATGGTCTACCGGCCAACTAAAGACCTCAAAAAAAATCCAAAAATAGATAAAAAAAGAAGATATTAAATAATTGACGCGATATTCAGTTTACTTGTGCATCGAATGAGTTAAATTCAGGATTAGGTCTTTATTATTGAAAACCTGTGTCATTGAGTGGTCGAGTAGAATCTTCTGCGATTAAGGATTATATCGAGGTTTCAAAACCGCGAATTGTAGTTATATAAATCATTACAGCGGTAACCTCTATGTTGCAGCGACTAGATTTGACGATGCCAAACACGAGCTGGGATGTTTCTGGATGAAATTATTGTTTCTAATCATTAGTGGATCCACTATTCCAATGAACAAGCGCAATAAATCAATTTTATGATAAGAATATCGATAATTTGATGGGAAGAACAATAAGAGACCGATTCCATCAGGCAGATTGAGGCAAATATTATTGATATATGGCTTGGCTCTGTGTGTGATATCAGTTGTCCTCTCATGGTTCATTAAATCCAATGGCAACTTTTATGATAGGTTTGGGAATTTTTTTCTACGTAGTTATTTACACACATTACTTCTTAAGAGAAGGACTGTTTGGAATATCGTAATTGGAGATTCGCAGGAAGTGCAGCTGCTATGGCAGGTTGGGCCACAACCACAAATAGTATTGATGTTTTTAGATTTTTGTTAGGATGGATTGTCTTTATGTGGACACCTCCTCATTTCTGGTGTAGCCATCAAACAAAGAAAGAATATTCAAAAGGCGTGCCCCATCTTCGGTTATATGGTAATCAAGTAACGGCTAAATATATTTTCATAAATTCTTTGATATTGATTCCTTATTCACTTTCATGTATTTTTTTGGATTAGGTTTATATTTAGGTGTAGCAGCAGTGTCTGGATCACTAATGACTTTATACCATTACAAACTTTTTGAAAGATCAACACCAGAATTAGCATGGAAGGCATACAAAGTAACAGCACCCTATCTAGTGATAATTTTGTTGCGATAACCTCTGACTCATTATGGTCGCTTAGATTTTTTGTAGATTCATGTACCTTTATGGAGTAAACCAGTTAATCATTCATTGGGTTAACTCGATTCTCTTTTATCATCCTTTGTCAACCAACTGACAACCTAATAAGGCCATAAAATTTCAGGTCCAATAATACTTTGTTGAATTCGTCTTCTAATACACTAACACCATCCTTAGACAGAGAAATTAAGCAAATCTTGGTCGGTAGTAGTACCTAACTGTTTAATCTTTTCAAATATAATATTTCTTATAGGATAGTTCACAATATCAATTTTAACTTGGAGCATATTATAGGTTTAGAAATAAGATATTTTCTCTAATCTAATTAACCATAAAATATTTTATCATGAAATTTTGGAATTGCAGTAGTCAATTTTTTCTATTGATGAATACCAGTTATGTATATCATTTGTTATTGATGGTTTTTTACAGTATTAAGTGCCTCTTCTAAATCGACATTAAAAATCATCTCCGAATTCTTGTGAATTGCATTAATTGCAGCAAATCTACAAAGGGCCACTAGATCTGCTCCACTAAATCCTTTGGTTAGCGACGATATCTTCTTCAAATCTACGTCAGAAGATATGGGCATGGCAGTGGTAATTTTTCAATAAGATATCGTTCCGAGAAATCTCATCCGGTGGATTGACAAATATTATTATGAGGTCAAATCTTCTGGTCTCCAGTAGGGAAGTATCAAGAGATCTGGTCTGCTAGTTATCCCAATTACTATGACTCAAAATTACCAGAATCATCCATTTCAGACAAGATTTGAGACAAAACTCTTTCATTCCCTGAAACATCATCAGAGGTAAATGGTCTACCTAGAGAATCAACTCATCAAAAACAACTATGCACGGAGAAGAGGATCGAGCTTTCTAAATATTTCTCTTATGGCCTTTTCTGATTCTCCTACCCATTTTGATAATACTTCTGGGCCTCGAACAAAAATGATATTCATGGATCCTTCATTCGCAAAGGACTTGGCTAGAGGAGTCTTTCCACATCCGGATGGACCAAATATTAACGCCCCTTTAAAACGCTATCCCCATTTTCAAAAATTTTTCAGGCGAGATGATTGGATATAACAGGTTTTCCCTAACAGAGGCTTTCTCCCTTAACTGAACCCCGACTTCATCCCAGGTTATGTTGGTTGGTTCAACATAGAATTTCCCCTCAATGCAGTTGGTATGATTTCCCTTCATAATTTGATGAAATCTTGATGATTAATTCTTATGCTGTTTAAAATTTCAGAAAGTGTGATTTTTATTCTCACAAATCAAATCAGTTAGTGTTCTTCTTATAGATTTCATCATGGCTCCCATGAAACCTTTATGTCTTTTCAGTGTATCCATTTAATAATTTGGCCAAGTCTCTTAGTTCAATGTCTGAATCAAGCGGCATCTCGTGGTGTGGATTTTTAATATTTCGAATCTTCCATCACATTATGAATCCCAATTTCTATTTCACGATCAAATCCGACTGGTCTTCTTAAGCTGGATCAAACTATCAGAGTCTGTTTGTAGCACCTAATACAACCACATTGCCTCGATCAGACATTCCATCCATTAGAGCCAATAATTGCGCTACAACTCTTTTTCTACATCCCCAAATGTATCCTCTCTTTTGATTTTGTAAGCATCAATTTCATCGATAGAAATAATACTGAAGCAGATTCTTTGGCTTTTGAAAAATCTCTCTTAGTTTGCTTTCAGTTTTTTCATATAATACTTGTTCACAATTTCTGGTCATTAATGATGTAAAAATTCGCTTTTTGATTCAGCTGCCAATGCTTTGGCAATGAGGTTTTACCGCATCCAGGAGGACCAAAAGGAGAATACCTTTATGAGTTCGATTCCGATTTTGAAAATACTTCTGGATGCCTGAGCGGAAGCTCCACTATTTCCCTCAAACGTGTAATTTGATTTTTCAGGCCCCCGTTTGCTCGTATGTAACGTGGTAGCTATCGTGGTAGAGTTTTTCGATGCCAGTTTTGATTACTATTTTGGTAAACTTAAATAATTTTACCACCTCTCTAGGGTTGAACTATGGACTTTAAACTCAAAGATGTCCCTAAAAAATTGAGGGTGAATTGCTCACCTTTAGTTACTGGATATCGCTCAAATCGGTTATTTAGATATAAATTAAATTCATCTGAAAAATTCTTTAAAGTATTGCATGACAATACTATTCTTTCAACAGGTCTAAGGTCAAGTCTTTTTGACCAACACGTAATCATTAAGGCTAATACCTGCATTTTGTCCAGTCTGGCCATCAATATGAATCCAGCCGTTTTTTTATTTTTATCCTCAAAGCCAAAAACAGATACGGTAGTTATTTTCTTCCCGGCAATTTCTATTACATCACCGTCAGTAACGCCCAATTTCTCCATTGAAATGCGATCTAGTATCGCTTTTTTCTTTCCTACATCCTTAATTCGGCACTCGGCAACCTTCATCTTAATAGTTGTTGCCTTGTGGGAGCCAGTGAGAGATTTATCTTTTTTTTTCAAATCAATCCGGATGCTAACTATTAGATATTATTTCATCTTTACAGACTGTCTGCTAATATTGATGACTTGAATTTCTCCAGCACCTTCAACTTTTTTTATGGATTCTTCCAGCTTTTCCATTTCTCCTTCGGCATCGTCTAATAGGAAATCACCAACAAGCGCATTTAGGCCAAATGCTATTGGCTCTTTAGCGTGTGCCTTCAATTCCATGCCCTCAGGAACATTTGATTTTAGAACATTTGCTAATGATTCCATATCAGTTTCTGAATCTGCTGGAAGGATCTTGATCCGTGCAACGAGTCTAGTCATATTAATTACGGTCCCTCAAATCCACACCCTACGCATTTATAAGGTCTGGCAAATTCTCTACAACTCTGACATCTCCAGATGATAACATACCCACAATTTGGACAGTAAAACCTTACACATGCATCGTTAGGCATGATAGGTCTGTTGCAAGAAGTACAAACAGGTAATTGTAACTGCTTAGACATATTATCTAAAGGCTTGCAAACCGCATTTATATCTTGCTTAGATCCTTAACAATTTTGCGATATTCATTTCCCATAAGAGTACGCATCAAATTTATGGTCATCCGTGTATTCATGAAACGTTTAAGAGCAGAAGAGTGGAAATCAAAATCTCCTGTAGATGAGATCTTTTCCAAGGTGTTCTTTGAAATGTCTGTAAATATTTTGTCCAAAGCCTTATTGTCTAAACGTTCAAGTATTCGTCTAAATAAGAGCAACCTATCAAACTCATTTCCAAATCGAGTCAACCAATTATTCTCATACTGGTCTAAATTCAAAGCATCACCGCCACCTAAAATAGACTCGGATATGGCACGACCAGCATAAATTCCTCCCATACCTCCAGTATAAATTCCTCCGGCAGTTGTAGGTTTGGTCTGCCCTGCAGCATCCCCTACAATTACGGTTTTACCGTTAAAAAATGGTTTGACATAGCCGCTAATCCATATAGGTGCATAAATTTTCCTAATGATTGAATATGGCTTGCCCCGAGCCTCCAGGAATTTTTCTATAGATAAATTTGGATTTATGTTTTTACCTGCTACACCTACCTTACCTTTTCCTTCACCTGTTGGAATAATCCAGGCAAAAAAGCCGGGGTATAGTTCTGAATCAAAAATTACTTCTATTGTGTCTTTCATTATCCATGGAGCATAAACTTCAAACTGACCCGATGGGATTATGTTCCTTTTGCCTTTATTGACTAATGTGCCGACTCCACGAGCATCAACAAAAAATTTGCTGCCGAATACTTTTCCCCCTTGGATCTTAACTTTGAACTGATTCGCTTCTAAACTAACGGAAACAATAGTACTCCTAGTGTTAATCTCTGCTCCATTTTTCTGAGCTTGAAGTGCTATCTCCTTATCAAAAGACCTCCTATCTATCACTATAACTCTTTGATTTTCAGAATTTATGTCAAAAGAGCTATTCCGGGACCGAATTACGGCGCTCTTTACCTCATTATCCACTGTTTTTGATCTAGGTATAATCCCGAGGCCTTCGAGTGCTTTTTGGCTGACAACACCTCCACAATGTTCTGGGGTTCCAATTTCATGATCTTCTTCTAGAACTAGAACCTTAAGACCTCTAGACGATATTTCGCGGGCCGCCATAAGTCCTGAAACACTCCCACCTCCGACTATGGCATCGTAACAGTCTGCTATTAATGCTGAAGTCAAAATTAATGAATAGTATTAACTTGACAATTATTTATTCTATGGAGTATTAATATCAAAAAATGATTTGCCAGTCATATTACAATTTGAATTACAACTCAAACGAACATCAGAGTTGGAGCTGACTTAACTGAATGAAAAATGAAAGCTTTTAGAATATGATTGTTATCGTATGAATCACAGGCAAATTAATTAAAGTAAAGGAAAAAGGTTTTTGATAGAATACTTGACAAAAAGGATCTATTCTGATAATTCGTTCATTTATTTGCAATTTAGCTATTTTTATCATATTCATCCTTAAATCTAACAAAAAAATGCAAATTCGGTTTATCTTGATAGAATTCAATATGAAATAATATTGCAATAGTTTCCTAGTCATTGTGGTCTATCAAACTTGTTATCATTTATCAATTGTGTAAAATATCTATCCCAGGCATTTCATCCCCAGCTAAAAATCTCAGCGTAGCACCCCCTCCTGTAGATACATGGGTTACTTCCTTCTCAGAAACCCCAGATATCTTCATGGCCTCGAGGGTATCACCGCCCCCAATCAAAGTCTTTACCCCTCTCCAATATGCCAATGCCATACTTACTGCAACACTTTTTGTTCCGTTAGAAAATATCTCTTTTTCAAAATATCCCATAGGCCCATTCCAAAAAATTGTACCCAAGCCATTGTTATGAATTTCAAAGCTGAACTTTTGAATTGTTTTGTCTCCTATGTCAAATCCCTTCATGTTTTTTGGAATATCCGCTTCTACAATATGGTATTGACTACTATCGTCAGAAGAAGCCACCTTATGGTCTACCGGCAGAATTATCTTTTCACTATGATCCCCTAAAGCTTTAGTAGCCCATGGTAAATAGTTTTCTTCAATAAGAGAATCCCCAACAGAATACCCTTTTGCTTTAAGAAAGGTATACGAAGCAGCCCCGCCTATGAGAACCTTATTAGCTTTTGGTAAAAGATGATTCAGAGCTCCAATTTTATCCTTGATCTTCACACCCCCAATTACCAAGGTAAATGGGATTGAGGGATTTTCTCTCAATAGAGATAAGTATTGTAACTCTTGGGCAAGATTAAAACCAGCAATCCTAGTGTCGAAATACTTTGCAGTTCCATAAGTAGAAGAGTGTTTCCTATGGGAAGTACTAAATGCATCGTTTACATAAATATCAGCGTAATTAGCAAGTTTTTCAGAAAAGACAGGATCATTCTTTTCCTCCTCAGAGTAGAATCTCAAATTCTCAAGTAATAACACATCACCATTTTTCAACCCATTTATCAGGTCAATAGTATCCTTACCTATACAATCATCTGAAAAAGTAACTCCCGCATTGAAGGAGGATAACATTTCACCCAGTTTTTTTGATACTGGTCGTAAAGAATATCTTAAGTCCTTGCCAGAAGGTCTGTCGAGATGGGATGCCAGAATAACTTTGGCACCCCGTTTTACTAAATATTCTATAGTTGGAATCGCAGATCTTATTCTATAATCTTCACTAATAGCATTATCTTTAACCTTTACATTAAAATCAACTCGAACAAAGATTCTCTTATTAAGATAAAACTGATCGTCAAAATCTGTAATGAATTTTATCTGTCCCATAAAAGAGATAAAAATTATTCGTTATAAAATATTTGTTGTGAAATTTTGCTACAAGGAAAATAATTGGATCCATCAGTTCAAGAACATAACCCATTTCCTTCAAAATTAGGACAGCATACTACGAAATGTATTGCAACAAATAGGTATAGCCTTGAGGTCCTCGGGCTTAGGGATGCATTCAAACCCTCGACCTTTCCCAGCCTTAAGACATTGAGGTATAGAAATGCAATGTTATTCGGGCAATAATCCTAGTACCTAAATCCAGAAACACCTGTAATTTTTAGCTTCAAATCAGGATATGGACAAAATCCAATAGAACGTTGTAAGGTCTTTGAAGGAAAACACAATTGTGAAGATCCGACTGGATCTGGTTAGAGATTAACAAATTGTAAATTATTTATCTATCCCAGTAATAAAACCTCGAAGACAATGCCTTTGTTTATCAAAAGGATCCAGGTAAGAGCTTAATGTTATATTTTATATCATGATATCGTATTGTTGGGCATGATAAGAAGCAAAACATAATCAATTCATATTAGCACAAGCGGTTCTATATAACTCACATAGGGCAAGATGGTCAAGACGCAAGTTCACTTATAAGAGATTATGAATATATACTAATTATAGCATCTTATCTGTCAGTATCCCTACTTATTGCTATTTTGCAAAAGCGACACAAAAAGACACTAAAAAGATACACAAAGAGGCACAAAACTAGTTAGAATTTGTTAATATATATCAGTCTATAATCCGAATCTGTTTATATAGGATCTGGTCATGCCTTCATCAAAAGCAATGAGTTGGCCCCTAACCAAAATCATACATTTTTGATCTAACTTCATACATCTTTAGCATATCATTAATGGTATAAATATTTCTATAAAATATGGATTAAGAGTGATAATTTACATCTTTTGCTCCTGTCATTACTACATATCATAAAAGAAACAACAATTTTGGTATTTTATTCAAGTCGCATTAGAATTATTTTCCGGCAAGACGAAGGAGGCTATGGACCAACACCCCTAATCAAATCGCCTAATTGACGGGTCTTTTTATTTTGCTGTATAAAAAAATATACTAGTGGTAAATTTAACTTTGACAATGGACTTTACTCATCCGATTAGGTGATTGTTGGTTGTTCTAGATAAACAAAAACATCGATTTATTGAGAATGTATGAATAATCTGGTTTCTTGTCCATATTCCTTAGCACAGAGTACAAATACATACCACAACCAGATTAAATTGAGGGTTTTGTCCCCTGTTAATTTTAGTAGCCTGTAAGCTTAAAGATCCCTTTGCTATAAAATTGGTGTGACTGAACAGACCCCTGCTCAGCCGTCATCCATCTTAGGCAGTGTCTTTCTTAATAGGAGTTATTTTAGTAATAGTTGGACACCCCACCTTGCTCGAAGCTACTTTGAATGCCTTTTTGGTTAGTTCTAGGTTTTCCTTCGTAACATATGCCTCATAGATGGTTCTTCCTCGCTCAACTCGTGCAGCCAAGCCTGTGGCTTTACCAAATGCACGTCTCATTCCCTCCTGAAGACGATCTGCACCAGCTGTAGCAATCATCTTATTTTCCCTTAGAATTACGTGTGGATAGACCCTTAGTCGTGAAAAAAAGGTCATATCGCCTGCTTGAGCCATTGTCTTATTGCCCGCGAGTCTTGCAGCTTCAAGAGAGTTATGACGAATTTGAATTCGTTCTGTAACAGTTAGCTCGACTAAATAATCATAATTCCCTTTTGGTTGTCCAGATGCAAACCTAGCAATCTTAATTTGAGGTTTACCTTTAATATATTCACGCCTTACATAAGGCATACCACGAATTTCTCTATAATTTACACCTTTCACAAATATTCCTCTCTTTAATAAATAAATGAGGCCGTTGGCTGTGATTTATTTGTTATGTCCGCAGGAAATAAGTCTCACAATGACCCTACCGAACCCTCTCAGGAAGGTGAACCCACAGATCTAGATTCGTCCTCATTTCCTACAGAAAATTTCAATGATATGAAAACCAGTAATGAAGAGAGTATTGATTCGAATTTCATGATAGAGGCAGTTCACCATGCGAAGGAAGGAAAAATAGTTGTTCCGGAGGCAAAGCAGCAGGATCAATTAAGAAACAAGGGGTTTGGAGAGATTTTTAATAAAGAATACGTTTTAAACAGTCTTGAAAAGCCTTGTATCTACTCCAAAATAATAAAATCAAGATTTACAATAACAAAACAGAATATGATTTTTCTTCATTTTTGAAAACATTGATCAAAAAAGACAAAAAGATTGACAAAATATCTCATTTTTAGGGATTTGAGAAGCAAAGGTATGTAATCAAAGATGGATTTGGATTTGGAACAGATTTTAGAATCTACGAAAGAGGAGAATACAATAAGAAAACATCAAAATATATCTCTATTGGATTAAACGAGGGAACCAACATCAAAGCGGCGGAATTTGCCGAGGCTATTGAACAGGTTGAAAATATGGGCAAGTCAGTTGTCATAGCGGTTGTAGAGCGGAGAGGTGAAGTAATATATTACAAGACTTCAAAGATGACTTTTTTTGACAACAATAAATCGAAGAAATTGGTAACGTAAATAATGATCTAAATATATATTCTCGCCACAAAAGTGATAGATATAGAAATGTCCAAGAAAAATGATATTCAAGACCGATTCACTAAGGATATTTGCAATGATATATTTGCAATTGACAAAAACATAAGGTTTGTTGGAATCGTAAATAGGGAAGGCGAAGTTATAGAAGGCGGATTCCGAAAAGGAATCGAGCCATTACTCGATCAAAACGAAGAACAGGATATGTATCTGCAGTCTCTCTCTAATATCAGCTTTTTTCAATCATTCTCAACAAAATTTGGCCCAGTAGACTACTTATTGATTAGACAAAAGAAAATCACCATGATAACCATTCCATACAAGGCAGATATTTTGTGTATATCGGCATCTTCGCAATCTGAAATTGACCATATTAGGGATGAAGCCATCAAAATAGTTTCACTTTAAGATAAGATATCCGGCGGTCCAATAAACTATTAAATAAAGTATTATATCCACATACTAATGACTTAGATGGAAAAAGTAGTTTGCGAAATTTGTTTTTATAAAGGAAATAAAATAGAGTTTGAGGAAAGCAGCGATTACTGTATAGAGTGTGTGTGTGATCATGCTATGTGCCCAAAGTGCAAGAAACCTTACCATGCGGCCATAATTACTGAGTAGCTGATGTACCAGAGCAGAACTAATGGATAGACCTATAGAATGTATTGATATAATGTAAATACAGATGTTACAAGACGATGATGAATAAGATAGTCCCCCTATTACATTGAATTAATTTCAATTAAAATGAAGAGAATAAACCGGACTTCCGAGTTTTGTGACATTTTTATGTATTGAAGGGTCCTGAGTAAAACAATACTGTTAGATACGAGCATTTTGACAGCGATATGCGTTTGCCCTAAACTATTTGCAGAAAATAGAGATGAATAACAGAATTGGAAATCTTACAAAAAAATCATCTCCATGTTTGTTATACCTCTTTTATCGATATTGCTATCCGTAGTTAGAAAGATTGTTTAGTAACAAAAAATGTAATAAGTTTTGACCTATAGTTCATTACTAACGAAATATTCAAATTAAGTGTTAAATTGATATAAATTTTATATAATGTATTGTAAAATTTATATAGTCCTAAAACACAATTAAGGTAGATAACTAATGTTTAATGAAGATTCTTGCAGAAGGTGTGGTTTGGTGCTAACTGCAATGTGGAGATGTAATAATTGCTTAGAGACTTCTTCTTGATTTGCAAAATTGTAACTCTTCTATAGATCGCATACACTCTCATGGATTTGAAAGTTCCAATTCAAAATCAGACAAGATTCACCTCGAAATTTATTCCGCCTGACTTCCCTCAAAGCCTATTCATTTAGGTGAGACAAACCCATTCAATAATTAATAGACCGCATAAAGATTTCATGATTACCAGGAGTATAATCTTCCCAGGATACTACGAAACAATTTTGTCCAATGCATTAATTGTAATGAAGGACATTCTGATATGCCAAGAATTCGAACTCAAATTATAGATAATATATTCCCCGGTTTGATTATAGTCCTAATAAAACAGAAGATTTCAATTGTATGTTGGTTCAATACTGCGCCATTATTAAGTCAGGTTCTATGAGACTGCCTCAAATGACGTGAATAATTTATCCTGATAAGCGAATGTATCTAAATTGGCCGCATCAAGGACTTGGTTCTCAGAAATAATTTTGATCGGTTGTAAAAATTCTATTTATCAGAACTTTTGCAGTAAACAGATTTCCTAATTTATTTGAGTCCCTCTGAACCATGTATGTATACATATTATCAAAAGCGGACATGGGATTTACGTTATCAAGCTATCATTAAAATCGATCTAACAGACTTACTAAAACTTTTCCAAGGTCTTCGCTTAATGAAATATGTTGAAAGCTTATTACCTGTTAATCCCTCTTCTTCTGAATCACTCTTGGGTGAAACCGATTATCTGCGTCTATATTCCGAAACATACGTATGCTCATCTGCAAACACTTTTGGATATGAATCTCTACTATAATCTGAAAAATTTTCTCACTACTAAATGATTTACCCAGATTATCACTAACTCACAATGCAACAGAAGAATGAAATGGAATTTGATTGTTGCCAGACAACAACACATGTTTATCATTTGAATAAACATCAACATTAGATGCATTGACATAATCGTTACTCAATAAATGACTTTCACCGAATGTCTTACCCGTTATCACTGGTTCAGAGGGAATACTTGCTTATGACCATTGGAGTTGTCAACCCACGTCAAATAGACATTGTTTTTCTGAGGAGGAGATATGTGGATGTTCTGAAAACCAGAATTATTGCTGATGTTAATGGTTTCACCGCTTGAAATATTACCTAAATTAACGTTTTTAAAAAAATATCGTAATTTCTATCCTCTAAATTTGATGCTCGTGTCTTAAGGTTTGAATCCTGCCATACAAGTGACAAGTTATTTTTATCAATGCTTTGAATCTGTCCATAAACAGAATCGTTCTTGTTATTGCTAGGTTATATAGCTTGAAATCAAAGTCATCAGTTTGATTTACTACTTTGGAGAAAACAAGAATACTTTTGTCATTATTTAGTGAGGACAATATTAGATAAGGGGATTATGAGCAAATACGAATATCGTCATGTATGCTTCTGACTTTAATTGCAACCATGATTTTTGTCAATAGAGTAAACTCATGGATTATTTTATATTTTGTAGGATTCTAACTTAATCCCAAAGATTAATCCGCCCATCAGGGTAGGATTAATCGTCTTTTTTAAAATCTAATGACAAAGGGTAATACAATACCTCAATCCTGTTGGTTTGGGACCATCATCAAATAGATGACCTAAATGGCATCCACATTTTGAACAAACTACTTCCTTTCTAATCATACCATAATCATAGTCGATTTTTTCTCTAATATTCTCATTATTTGATGGAGCCCAAAAACTTGGCCAACCAGACTTTGAATCCATATTACTAGGAATCAAACAAAAAAATGAACCGCCAGCATTTTACGTATAGACGCCATCTTCTTTATTGTAAAGAAGGTTCCCAGAAAATGGTGGCTCAGTCCACGATTTACATACTTCAAATTCCTCAGAAGTTAATTTTTTTAAATTTGATTTAGAATATTCTTCTGACATTTATCAACATATTATTTTACTACATTATTTAAAAAATTTAGCGATTCTGGAAATCGTCCTTATTCTCAAAATTATGTTCGTTGCCAAATGCAAGGTTGAATGGCATTTTACTATAATGAAAGTCTATTTTTCAAAATTGGTAGGCGGTGAATCCAAAACTGTCGTAAAATAATCTGCGCTATTCCACAAGTAAAAATCAATTTTCGTTATTTTAATCAATGGTAAGTGGCTAAAATAAAAGTTTTGTTTAATCTTGGGCCACTAACCATTGATTAGAAAATAATAGCAAACGTAAAGTTTTAATGACTCACTTGAAGGAACTGGTCATGCCCCAGGAAGGAGAGTTATTTGAAGAGTAATTAAATTGGTAGGCGGTGATAATATCATTGTAAAAGTTCACGGAAAAATTAGGACTTGTAGGATTAGAGGGAAGATAAAAAAAGAAGGATGTGGATACCGTGATAATGACCTAGTTTTAATTGCACCTTGGGATTTCCAATCAGATAAAGCAGACATAATTTGGAGATACATCACGCCCACGCAGACAAGTTAGAGCAAGAAGGACATCTGAGGGTTTGAATAGATAGAAATCATCAAATATTATTAGTTTTATGCCACTGACCCACAGCAAAATCATAGTTAGCCTTACACTCCGTGTATAACTCATTGCGCACTCTCTGACGGGGATTAATGATTATAAAATTAAACAGCTATATATCGTTTAACTAGTAGAGTCACAGTTGTAAAAAAAAGCCACTTTAGCAATAGATGGTCATCATCATCTCTAGATTCATAAAGTTGCCAAGACACTTGAAACTTTGAAAGTAAAACATAGGTAAAGTTGCATTTTTACATTATTTATGAATCTTTTATTAAGCAGATTGTATTTGCAAGACTACCAATACTATACTATACGAATTTGATCAAGGTTCAAGATATTAACTACTGCCGATAAATTGAATTCGTAAACAGTTATCAAAGTACGCAAGTTAAGATTTTCCAAAATCTGAGGATGAATTTCACCGATCTCCCCAATTTTCTGATCCTTAAGGAGAATTCTTGCAGAATGACCTGTTAAAAAATAATTAGTGTCATGTCTGGGTGTAGTAACAATCGCATTGAAACAATACTTCATAAAAGATTCTAAATTAGATTTAATTTCTGTATAGTCTGTCGTATTATGCGCAATTGAAACACAAAGTGACCAATCTTCTCTGATTTCATCATCTGTTGCAGAGAATGTCTTACCTATCTCAAATAATTTCTGAGGATATTTTTCATGAATGTTTTTAGAGAAGGTATTGATGATGGAAGGAATTAGACTGTTTCTTAGTAACTCAAAATCTGTATTTTTCGAATCATCTAAAGTAACTAATTTTTTATCGGAATGACCAGCTTCCAAAAAAACATCTCTGACCAAGCTTTTTGATATTATATCAGGATTAATAATTTCCATAAATCCAAGACCAATTAATATGTCACGTACTTTATCAAAAATAATGGATTGATTATTCTTGCGACCAGGAAAATAAGTGCTTGGGTGTAATGGTTCTAAATTGAAGATCCCATAACCAATAGCAACCTCTTCGCATACATCTACTTTGTCAAACAAATCTATTCTATAACTAGGTATTATACATTCTAGTTTACCGCTACCTTTGTCTATACCTTCACATCTACTTCTCTGAAGGCATACCAAGATTTCCTCATGAGTTAATTCGAGACCTAACATTCTATTAACATATTTAAAATCTAATTGCAGTTTGTGCGGTTCTAACATTGGAGTAACAATTTTTTCATAAAAAGGAGAATCAACCACAATAGAATACAGATCAAACCCCATATCCCTTAACTCAAACGATAATATTGAAAGCATATCTTTAGCAGACTTTGGATTCACTGATGTAACTTCTATGAATAGATTGTTAGTTGATAGGTCTACTCTTGTTGTGTTTCCATTTATAATAGGTGGAAACGAGATGATGTTATCCTTTGAGTCAAGTAAAATAGGTACGAATTCAAACTTTTCAAGGATGGGACCATACTTTTTTCCGACGTCAAAATCTGAAAGGATATCGGCTAGGCTGCATTCTTTATTCCCATCTAATGGTATGAATTTGGCTTGCCTGGAAACCCCTTTATATAAAAGGGGAAAGGTTAACGCATCATAATCATGTAGTCCTATTGAAGCCTTTTTCCTGTTTCTACCGATTCCATTATGCAAATCTTCTTGCATGGATATCAATTGTGTTAATTCTTCATTATCTATTGGAAAAGCCCGCTTGGCAACTAATCCATATATGAAGGGCCTTACATTTTTCAATTGTTCATCTACTATTATTGAACTTGAAGAGGCTCTAAGATCGTGTATGCTAGGGCATCCTAATTCTACATTCAATATTCCTTTTAGAGCACGTACAATCCCATTCTCAGAAGAAAAATCGGGTCGATTGGGATTGAACTCTATTCGAATTTTATCATTAGCCTCGTCAAGTCCTTCAATATCGAGACCCAAGTATGGTAATTTTTCAATAATTTCTTCCAGAGAAATCTCAGAAAAGACTCTTGAGAGTAAAGATGTTCGAACGTTTACTACAGGCATTTGGGGACACTCTTTAGCCAGGTTAAGTTGTTTGAATATAATTCGCGTATATCATCAAGATTAAAACGTAACATAGCCAATCTTTCAAAGCCTCCTCCCCAGGCTAAAACTGGATTTTTGATACCCAAAGGTTTTGTTACCTCAGGCCTAAATATGCCCATACCAAACAATTCAATCCATTTATCAAATTTCTCATTATACACCATTGATTGAAGAGAAGGTTCGGTATAAGGGAAAAAGGTGGGCCAGAACTTTATCTTCTTTATCCCAAGTTTAGAATAAAACTCGGACTGAATTCCGATTAGTTGCCTTAAATTGGCATCTTCATTCACGTAAATCCCTTCAACTTGATGAAATTCAACTAGATGCTTGAATGTTACTTTTTCGTTCCTAAATACACGTCCTATTAGAAAAACCTTATCTTTCTCAGGTTTACCTTCAGACAAATATTGGAGTGTGACTGGAGTGGTATGAGTCCGCAATACATATGGTTTAGAATCTGCAATATTCCAATCATATTGCCAATTATCCCTATGAATTTTTGACACATGTTCTAATAACTGAGTATTTTTTGGTAAAGGAGAATATAGGTCCTTTTGGGATTTCAGATAAAATGTATCTTGCATATCCCTAGCTGGATGATCTTGAGGGATAAATAATGCATCAAAATTCCAAAAACATGACTGCGTTAAGTTTCCTTCGATCTCGCTAAAACCCATGCCTACCAATATTTCTTTGACTTCATCTATGAAATCGACCAAAGGATTCTTCTTTCCATAGTTTAGCAATGGCAATGGAGCCTCTACGTCAATCTGCTCAAAAATTAGATCCCTCCATTTCCCAGATACCAAAACATCTTGAGTCAAATTTCTAACAACTTTGTCGCCGGTTAATAACAATGAATCAACAATAGGAACACTAATTTGGGCAATTCTGTATTTCTTGTCTAACAGCTTCTCTGTAACCAGGATATTATGTCGTTTTTTCAATGATTCAAATGCCTTTTTATCTTCATTATCAAAGTGAGATTCTAAAACTGATCCTTTATTTCTTAATTTGGCCATGAAATTCTCCTCACTTGATGGTTTATGCGAATCTGGGAGAAGAGTTACCTTGTCATCAATTATGCTAATCCAGTTATTTTTTTTGCAATACCGAATCGCTCCAAAAACTTCCTTGTCATTGCCTCTAAACTCTTCACTCTTTATGATTTCTGACATTTTAATTACTCCGTTGTTTACAATATCGACAAGCATCCTTTCGGGGAGTACAATGTGCTCCGTAGCAGACATATCAGGATGTAGATAGATTTTAAAGTCCGTATCCTCAGTGATTTGAACCAAATCTTTGTACCTTAACCATTCAACCCCTCTGCGCACTTGGTCTGATGTCAATCCTGACTTTTTAGCAAGGTCAGATTCGGTTACCCAACCAGCCTCTACCATTCGCAGTACGATTAGAAGCTTTTTCTCTATGGGATGTAATGATGAAATCGAAAGATTGGGGTTATTTTCAAACTTCGATGTATCCCTGCCTGGTACTTCATCCTTATCCAATATAAGTAGAAAACTTGTGCAAGTATTTTTAAACGTTTAAACTTTGGTCATTTAAAGAATAATTTAAGGATGCCAAGTGAAGAGGACAGCATTTCATTTGAAAAAAGCAGTATGACGTTAGATTCGAGTGAGATAGAGACTGATAATGATTCAGAATCAGATCCAAATGGAACTAAAGATTTTATCGTTACCCCCTGGGAAGTAGAGGGAGATATTGACTACTCAAAGTTGATCGAAAAATTTGGTACCCGTGCCATAGATGATACTTTAATTGAAAAAATCAAAAATTTTACTGGGGAAATACACCCATTTCTCAAAAATAGGTATTTTTTTTCCCACAGAGATCTAGATGTGGTTCTTGATGAGTATAGGAGAGGCAACAAGTTTTATCTTTACACAGGAAGAGGTCCTTCAGGCCTGGTTCATCTCGGACATTTGATGCCATGGTTATTCACAAAATATTTACAAGAAAAATTCAATGTTGACCTAATATTCCAATTGACAGACGATGAAAAATTTCTGTTTAATAGTAATTTGGATATGGAAACCATTCAAAAATATACATATGAAAACATATTAGACATTATTTCGATAGGATTTGATCCAAAAAGAACCAAGGTAATTGTTGATACCAAACATATTAAATATTTGTATCCTTTGTCTATTGAGATTGCGAAGAAAATCACTTACTCCACTGCAAAGGCTGTTTTTGGATTTTCTAATTCATCTAACATTGGGATGATAGGATTTCCTCCTGTTCAGGGTGCACCTTGCTTCCTGCCATCAATAATTGAGAACAAACCGACCCCTGTACTTATACCAGCTTTCGCAATCGATCAGGACCCCTATTGGAGAGTGACCAGAGACGTAGCGGAAAAATTGGGCTACCCCAAACCGGCCCAGATCCATAGTAAATTTATTCCAGGACTTACTAGCCTGGGGAAAAATGTCATCCTCAAGGCCCGAAACTGCATTATTTACTGTGGACGAGCCCGAGATCCTAGAGACAAAAATCAAAAATACCTTTTACCGGGGTCAACCAACAGTAGCCCTCCAACGCAAATTAGGTGGAAATGCCAATATTTGTCCAGTATATTGGTATCTAAATTATCTCTTCGATACCGAAAAGGAATCTCAAGAGAGGTATAATGATTATGCCCAGTGGTAATTTGCTATGTGGAGAATGTAAGGGCGATATGATAAAAAAGGTAAAACCATTTATTAAAGATATACAAATAAAGAGAGATAAGGCACAAAATTTGATCAAGGATTTTATGATTGATGGAAAAGATTTTTTGAAGATGATAATACTGGTTTTAGTTAAACGCTGTTTTTGAATTCAAGTTGAAATTTAAATTCATCTGTGAAGATAGTTATGAAGCGGAAAAGTTAGCAAGCATTTTTACCCCACAAAAGGATAATTCACTATTTGTTAGCAATATAGTAAAAACTATCGGCAATGAGGTCGTCGTAAAAAGCTCAAAGATGGTTCCCATCATAGCATTATTTTCAGGGATGAAATTAATTCACACAAATTGGGACAATTTTTTGAGGAACTTTTATCGCGAAAGGGGCAAGTTACTGATACAAATTATGTAGGGGATGTGGCTTTCATTAGTTTAAGTGATGCAGTAGCTCAATAGGCTTAATTATCAAAAAATTGTTTCACACGTAATCCATATTGAACTCATCCAGGATGAGTTGATAGACTTTCTCAAAATACAAGCCCGTCGCGTATGGCATCAACGGCATATAATCTCTTATTGTTTCAAGTACCAAAGGAACTACACGTTTTGACAATTTAATTTCAAATTTCATCCAAAGAATCCGATTTTGGGTAAATACTATTTTTTCACCTAACTCTTTACTACAAACTTCCCTAGCTTTGTCCTCAACGCGTTTGTACCAATACGCTAGCACCTCTGGGTCCAACCCACCGCCAAGATTTGTAATATTATTACAATAATCTAGTATTAGATCGTCAGTTCCATTCTTCATCTTATGAAGCTAATTTCAACTTTAAAAATTTATTACTACGTATTAAATTAATTTGATAAAATAAGATTATTTTTTATTCTTTATTGTATTACCCATCTGATCAATCTCATTTGCTCTTATACGACTGGAAGAAATCGGCAACCCATCTTGAGCCAATTTCAATTCAACTGAAACTATATCAATTGTAGGGAGACCCATTCTTCTCCTGACCATATTAACTTGTTCTCCCTTGTGACTCGTTTCAGTACTTGCTACCATACAGTCAACTTTTTCGGAGAACATTAACGGTCCAAATACATCCTCAAGTTTTGTAACTTCGTAGAGGTTAGACCCAACTTCCATATCAATAATTTTGACTAGATTTTGTTTTCGTACTTCATATGGATTTTTTATTTTTTTCTTTAATCTTTCTTTTACTAAATTATCTGATGATAAACCTATTATGACGAATTTTCCTATCTGGAATGATTTTTTTAAGAGTTCAATATGTCCAATGTGTAAAATATCAAACGTACCGCCCATGGCCACGCATTCATATTTTTTCAATAGAGATTTCATCTTAAAAAATAATATAAAATTATTGATTTCACAGTCAGACTCAGGATTTGACAAATTTATAAATACCTAATTGAGGATAGATAACTATTGTCATCTACAGTTGCAGAATATATCTGTGAAGATTGTGGTTCTTTACTAATCCATTTGAATCCAACTACGCTGCAGAGCATAATAGAGGTTCACTCACAATTATGTCCCATAAAAAGACAAAAAATTCTTGCTAATGCAGAAGCTGAGAAACTAAAGAAAGCCTCAGGTACACGGAATGCAAACATCCCAGTTCAAGCTACCCAAATAGTTAGTGGTGCCCCACCAAGTGCTGCATCCATCCCCCAACAAGCTATGGCACCCAGTATAAGTGAGGGCGGTGCCAATTCATCCCTATCACTGACAGGCACTGGAACTGACTACCAGACAGCAGAAGGTCCAATTGATACTGGCTTTAAGTCAAAGAGACAATCTGCAGGGAAGTTCCAAGGAATCCAAGTATGGGGTCCATATGATGCACCCGGACAGCTTGGGATCTGGGGTACTGATGTATGCGTTGATTTTGACATTTGTATTTCAGATGGTGCCTGTATTGATGCATGCCCTGTTAATGTTTATGAATGGCTCGATACACCAGGACATCCCGCCTCAGAGAGGAAACCATTTATGATTAGAGAAAAGGATTGTATTTTCTGCTTGGCATGCGAAAATGTCTGTCCTCCTCAAGCGATTAAAATATTTGTGAAGTAAATCGAGATTTGAGATATTTATGTCTATAAAACTGGGTTTGTTATTTTATTAGGTCAGTTAATTGACATTCATTAAAGATAAGTTTTCAATTAGTAAACCGGTTAGACTGGGTATAGTTGGTGGGGGACAACTTGGAAAGATGATGGCTATTGAGGCAAAGCGGATGTTTATGAAGGTCATAATACTTGATCCGAGCAAGGATTGTCCTGCTGCAAGTTTAGCAGATAAGCTAATCATTGGTGATTTTTCTGACGAACAAAAAATATATGATTTATCAAAGGAGGTTGATATCATTACTTATGAAATAGAATTAGCAAATGCCACTGCCCTCAGTAATCTGGAAGAATCTGGATTCTTGGTACATCCATCTCCAAAAACACTCTTTATCATTCAAAACAAATACCGTCAAAAAAAATTTTTGAGAGAAAACATGATTGCGGTCCCCGATTTTGAACTAGTTTCTAGCGAAGAACAATTGAGGTACTATTGTTCTACCTCGGGATTTCCTGTACTATTAAAGGCCTGTGAAGATTCATACGACGGTCGCGGAAATTATTTGATTAGATCAGAAAATGAAATAAGTAAAGCCATAACATACTTTTCAGACCGTCCATGCATGGTAGAAAAGTTTNGATGTATGCGTTGATTTTGACATTTGTATTTCAGATGGTGCCTGTATTGATGCATGCCCTGTTAATGTTTATGAATGGCTCGATACACCAGGACATCCCGCCTCAGAGAGGAAACCATTTATGATCAGAGAAAAGGATTGCATTTTTTGCTTGGCTTGCGAAAATGTCTGTCCTCCTCAAGCGATTAAAATATTTACGAAATAGAATAGCACGATCCAAACTGTTAGATATGACTATCCTCTTTGATATATTTATAGATTCTATAGTTTAGTTTACTATTGTACTTCATGGCAGTATCCCACTTTGAATTTCGTTCTTCATAAAGAGCAATAAAATATTTCTTTTGGCTCAAATCAAGATTATGAAAAATGTTTTGACCTACAATAACTTCTCCAGGAAATGATAATGATGTAATTTTAGCAGCGATACTTATACTAAACCCTATCAAGTCGATATGAGCGTGAGCAACATTTTTTCCATACAGTAAAACATGTGCACTGCCATATTCAATACCGATCTTCACAGAAATTTCAGGGATTGATTGTTTCTTAAATACTGGGTTGATCCCTCTCCCTATTACTTTCTGAATGTAACGCGCACAATCCAAAGAATTTATTGTTGCCTTTTTTTGATCATAGTCTGAGGGGAATAGCCCGATCACAGCATCTCCCACGAACTTTAACACATACCCTCCGAATTTTTCAATAGACAGGCTTACTTCTTGGGAAAAGATTTGTATAATCAAGGCCAAATCAAGTGATGGTAGGTCATGGGACATTTGGGTAGAGCCTGCTATGTCCACGTACATCACTACAACATTTGTTTTGGTATTGACTTTCCTCTGTAAATATTTCCTACATGAATCAGTAGATAGATCGATAAGCAATCCTTTATTTTCTAGACTATATGAAACCCGGTCTTGAACACTCTTTACGAAATCAAAATCTCCTGATTCAAAATTTTTCATCTAGATCTAAAAATGGCAATTCTGCCTAGTTTATTCGTTATGAGGTTTAATTCTGCAGTCGATCCAAATTCTAATCTCACAATAGGATTAGAAAAATTCCTAATAGCTAAGAAAATCTAGATCATAGATTCTTGTATTGATTATTATTCCCACTGATTTTGTCTAAAGTATATGTTAGCAGATACCAAAAATTACCCCCTACAAACTGGTAATAAGTCATGGAAAACAATAGGGAACAATCAAAAGCAATTTCTGTTAAAGATCAAACTTCTTTAGAGTAAATGACGTTATCATACGAATAGCAAAAATTCCCACGAAAAATATTATAGTATTGTAGATATCTGGATTAGGCCCATCTCTGAATAAACTCGAAATTACCAGGATGAGCCTTAAAACCGCGTTGGCACATTCAAATTCTAATGCGAATAACAATCCATTAGCTAAAATAGGAATTATAAAGATTTTTGGTTCACTAGTACTCTCATTTGAAATGACATTCACTTGCTTCATGAAAACATGAAAAAAGGATTTGCTTGCTGGGAATTTTTTTGAATCAACGACTAAGGCTCTCCGAAGTAGTAACAATATTAGTTGTCCCATAGTAATAAGTATAATACTAATCGCGACTATGTCAAGGACATATGTTAAAAAAAGAACAATAGCTTCTAATGTAATCATTCTAACACCCTTTCAGATTCATGCGCCTAATGCGAGAATTTTTTTTTACTATCTATTAACATACCAAACACTAGGTCATCTTGTTATGTCTGTCAATTTCTTTTGATAACGACCAACTTAATACTATCCGGATGGTAACGATAACTCCCAAAATCAGTAGCTCTTTTATTCCTGGAATCTGCATCGTCTTAATAATATCACTTCCTATTTCAAAATCTAACGCTAGCAATATACCTCTAGCCAATCGTAACCTGATTGATTCCTTATCCATAGTTTGATCCTTAATTGGATTCTTAAGGATTTTGAGAAAAGAAATTACGGCCATAATGACCGAAATGATAATAACTGAAGCAGCTAGTATATCAATTCCGAAAGTAATCAAGTCAATATAATAAGATCTGATTACCTCAATAGGAATCAAGCCATTCAAATCAAGAATCACTACTTTCTGTGGAGACAATATCAATCTAGTATGTATTTTATTCTCATCTATTTTATGCTATTGCATAAAGGATGTGATGATATTGCCAGGGTTTAACTATTCATGGAATTGATCACTTCTAAATAGTAACTCGTTGCGATCAGCATCGATATCAATCGCTATAACTACAGGGGTATGTAAAGACTTTGTTGCCTCTCTTAAGACGTAAGAAAATTCGTCCGTACTAGTTACCTTATACCCATTTGCCCCAAAGCTCTCTGCAAGTTTGACAAAATCAGGATTATTGAAATTGGTAAAAACGTTCCTTCCGAATTCTAACCTCTGTTTTGTAGAAATCACACCCAAATCCGAGTCACACCATACGACAACAATTATTGGAAGTTGCAATCGTACTGCTGTTTCTAGTTCTTGAACATTCATCAAGAAACCACCATCTCCACACATTGCCACCACCTTCCTAGAGGGGCAAGCTAGCTGAGCACCAATTGCCCCTGGAAGTGCAAATCCCATCGAACAAAATCCATTACTTATTATGCAGGTATTGGGACGAAAAGTCTTGAATATTTTTGCTACCCACAATTTGTGAGCTCCAACGTCTGATATCAATATATCTTCTGAAGAAAGAACATTCCTAACATCATGAATTAGTTTTTCAGGTTTGATCGGATAAGATTCATCATCAATAAACTGTTCAATACGCCAATCCACTTCTTTCTTAATTTTCCGAAATCTTGCATTCGCGAGATCCATTCCTTGTTTGTTGATAGAATTTATTTGAATTTTATTCTGGTATTTCCTTACAGAATTCATAAGTAAATTTATGGTCAAGTTTAAGTCACCAGAAATTTCTATGTCAGGATTATAGTAGTTATCAACTTCTGCAGAAGTAGAATCAATATGAATTATTTTTTTGAGATTTGATCCATTCCAATTTTTAGGACTGTATTCAACCAAGTCATATCCTATAGAAATTACAACATCGGCTAATTTCAAAGCGTGTAATGCGTAGTCGGATTCTTTTATGCCAATAGTCCCCATATGAGTTGGTGAATTATCTGAGATCACGCCCTTACCCATGAAGGTATTCATTGAAAAAAATCCGGTCAAATTTGCAAATCTTCTAATAATATTTGAAGCGTTGTTCCGAATACAGCCATTTCCAACTAGAATAATAGGTGCATTTGAATTTAATATCATTTTAGAGGCATCGTACAGTGTTGATCGTGTCGGGCCCGATAGTATACCACTTTTACTACTTAGTGGTTGCAATAATGATTCCATTTTGGCCACGTCAACGGGCAAATCAAGATGAGTTGCCCCTTTTTTTTCTTCAGCAGCTATCTTGAATGCCCTTCTCAGAATTTCAGGTATACCATCGGCATCTCTAATAGACCATGTCCATTTGGTAATTGGAGTAAACATTGTTACAGGATCCATATTCTGATGAGATTCTTTATGCATCTTAGTAATTTCGGTTTGACCGGTAATTGCAAGAAGTGGAGATCGGTCCATATTAGCACTTGCTACCCCAGTAGTAAGGTTAGTAGCCCCTGGACCAAGTGTTGCGAGACATACACCGACTTTATTTGTTAATCTGCCATAAACATCTGCCATGAATGCAGCAGCCTGTTCATGTCTCGCCAAGATAAATTTTATAGTTTCTGATTCTGATATTGATATCATAAGATCATTTGTTTCCTCACCAGGGATTCCAAAAATATATTCGACATTTTCAGCCTCAAGGCACTTTACAAATAGGTCAGAAGCTTTCATCTATGAAGGGATGCAACAGTTCAATAATAAAAATATGATCCAATGTTTTAATTGAGGATGATGAGGTTAAATCAAGATTGCCTCCACGTTAGATAATATGAATTATATCCAAAGCTCATTTATTAAAAGATGAATTAAGTAAAAGTTCGTTAGATGACTACATTCAAGATATAATAGTTTGATAGCAAACGGGTTTTTCCAGGTTTAAGAATAAATTCGTTATAAAAAATGGATTTGATGTTCATACCCTACTTTTGTCATATCCAAAAAATAATTAGATTAGACAGTAATGAATGAGGAGAAACACTAATCCAGAATTATCATTCGATTCCCAACATTATCTTGTCTTTCTCTTTTTTTACTACACATTAGATAATAGAGGCAACAGAAATTGCTAGTCAACAGTTTTGGTTTGAGATGACGTAGTTATTGCAGCAGCTTCATTTTATGATTACCCATATGTGGTATAGAGAGACGAATTATTCTAGAATTGAGTAGTGCAGCTGTTCCTGCAAAATAATCAACTCTATTCATAGTATAAGGAAATTGTGGAATCGGTGGGTCCAAATATTACATCATGGTATAATTAATATCAATTATTGGTCATCGAAAAATGGACTTATCGTATTAGTTGAGATAATGATCGACGACCTTCAAACAGCTAGTTATTCCGAGTGACATACGTTAGACAGATTAGACTATTTTTCTCTGGAAATAAATCTTGATAGGATTTTTCATTTGATGGCTATCGATACCAACAAATATGATTAAGCATGTACAAGGCCTCAATCTTAGCCCTGCTTCATTTTGCTTATGACCAAGTACAGGTGTTACCCATGACTATTGCAAATTTAGAATATCCTTGTACTAATATTATATCGCATCTAAATTCATGTATCCTCAAAGTGAACATGGCAACATGAAATTACATATGTTACAATAGTTTGGATGGGAAAAGAGATATTACTGGATACGCTTTATTAAGATAAGAGCCGAGCAGTCCAGTCATCCATATTAACATTAGCAATAGTCAGTATTTGAAATCCCTCATAGTTTATTGAACCTGTATGTTGAGATACAGTCTAGATTATGTTATAATAATACTAACTCAAACAATGGTGGCCGTTAGATTAGCTCTGACGGAGTCCACAATTATTCATGTTGAATTTGGCTAGAAAGATGGCGCAGATACAATGCTTAGGGCTGTCAAGATGACAATAATAAACACATAAATGAGAATACTAAGTCTGACCTCTTATTTCTTAATATACGCATCAAAACAAAGGAGGAATTGAAATCATAGATTTAGGTATTATTAGCTTGATTTTGGAATCACTTTATATTTCAGATCGAATAAGGAATTTTAATGTCACTTAAAATCTTGATACCAATATTTATCGGAGTCGTATTAGGCAATGGGTCCGCCTATATGCTACAAGAAAGTAATAGTCAACTCTCCATGAATGATACCAATTTCTTACCGGATGCTTCTTCAAATTTTTCATTTATGGTAGATCCAAATGCATCAACTGAGGCAAATGGAATGCAAATGGGTAACCAACCCTCAATGAATTCATCCAACTTAAATGACTTGATACTTTTGGAAGATCAATTAAAGTTGGCCCAAGAGAAAATTGAGCAAGCTGATATCAAAAGCAAGGATTGGAGAAATTATACGAGCAACAAGCTAGGATTGTCATTGGAATATCCTATCGATGTTCATTTGCAAAAGGAGGGAAAAGAAACTCGGATTGATCCCGATAAGGATTTAAAGATAGGCAGCATAGAGAAGGATGGATTCAGTATTAGTCCTAGTATTTACAGTCAAAATTCTACGGATTTTTCAAATGTAGTTCTACATGCAAAGGAATCCCATCTCAACATGAATTTAAACGATTCTTATCTAATGTTAGTGGAAGATATTACACCAATGAGTATTCATGATGATACTGGTTTGTCTTACTTAATATCATTGATCGATAACGGTCTAGAAAAATCCCTTTTTGTATCTAATAATACATTCCTATCTCATAACGATGATATTTATAGGTTCGTATTTGTTACCAATACTGATCAATATAATAAGACGAATGCAATTTTCAACCATTTACTAAACTCAATAAAATGGAAAGTCAATCAGGATAATGCTAGTTCGACAACTTTTGCTCTTGCGAATAACAGCAATCTGCTAAATAGTACCGGTACTGCAATAGATAACCTGACCGCAGTAAATAACACAGCTACTATCGAAACTACTCAAGGCCCAATAAAAATTGAGTTTTATCCCGATGTGGCCCCAAACCATGTCAAGAATTTTAAGGATCTCGCTAACAGCGGGTTTTACGATGGAGTAGTGTTTCACAGAATAGTACCAGGATTTGTAATACAGGCAGGTGATCCAAACACAAAGAATAGTAGCATTAGTCGAGATACATGGGGGACTGGGGGTCCAGGGTACACTATAAATCAAGAATTTAACAAAATACCTCATGAAAGGGGAATCCTGTCCATGGCCCGTATGCCTGATCCTAACAGTGCGGGATCTCAGTTTTTTATTGTACTAAATAATTCAAAATTCTTAGACGACCAATACACCGTATTCGGAAAGGTTACAGAGGGAATGGAGATTGTAGATAAAATAGCAAATGTTACCACCAATTCAATGGATCAACCTCTGAATCAAGATTTAGCGAGAATAAACAAGATAATGATTAATTAGAAATAGCCTTTGAATATGGAAACTTCACACAATAGATTAAATCCATTGAAAAAAATTTTTGAATTGTGATCACTTGATCACAAATCATGGATAAATCCTATTCATAATTCGTTAATGATTATTATCGAGCAACAACATTGATCAAAGATAACAATTGAATTGGAACATCTATCTCTGTACATGACGATATTCCCTAATGTTTTCTCAATTCATATATTCATAATGCAGTACAATTGTATTAGTACCTATATGTAGAACCCTATGATAGACAACAGACTTATTATTATAATTCGGGCATAAGACAAAAATAATTACCAATAGAAACGGTGTATTCTAGTTTAAAAACATCAGTTTTGAAGTAATCTGATGGAATTGGTGTTTAAGTTACTCAAAAAAGGGTTTAAGACCAAGTTAGTGATAAACTCGTAAAGTTGTAGTATCTATCCTAGACATGACAACGTGTCAATACTTTTCGATAAAGACAGATATGGAGACTTTGAAATAATAGAAGGTTTCATGTCATCAATGACAAGAATACAAAATCTTGTGAAGGGAATAAAAGTAAAATTAAGCAGATCAACTTTCCAGACATATTTTTGCCAAAAGCCAAATAAAGTCATAATAAGGTCGTATGTAAAGATATCCTGAATGTGGGCTCATCTGCCTATCTCTGCGATTAATCTCTCCTACAAATAACATTTCATCTAATGAATCTGAAATTAGGGCTCAACCATTGACGCAAATTCTTTGCTAGATGTTTTTATACTAACTGATAAAGTCTGAGAAATTATGCTTATCCACACCTAACAAATAATATATCTGTATTTGTCGATCATTTAAGATACACATTATTAAATATTAAACAAAAAAAATAAGATAAATCCGAATAGAGCTAGTTCTGTTGAATAGCAATTACCATATCC